>JAPOSH010000085.1 GCA_026709815.1 bacterium
GCCCAGGATGCCGTGGATGCGGCCCCGGTGCAGGGTCAGCTCAACCTGATCGCAGGCGACGATCCCTCCGAACCGCTTGGTGATCCCGGTGAGTTCGACCGCAGGCGCCGAGGGGCCAGCCCCCCCGGCGCCTGTCAATGCGGTCGTCGGGTCGGTCACCCGCCGCCGTAGGCTTCGGCAGAGATCCCGCCGAGAACGCCGAGCAGCTCGCCGTCGGTGGCAACTGCTTCAAAGGCGTCGGCCAGCAGTGCTTCTCCCTCTGCTGAGGGATCGCACAGCTCGCCGCCATTGAGACCTGGTTCAGTGGGGAAGTCATAGGTAGCGCCCTCAGCGAGGTCTCCAGAGATGATGAGAGGCAGCACTTCCCGGGCGTATCGCCCGCCGTCAAAAACGACGCTTCCCGTCCAGCTGATCCCATCGTCGCGGGAGCAGATGTCGGCGGGGCCGGCGGCGAAAATCGCAATCCCCTCATCAGTGGCCAGCTGGCCGACCGGGTTCAGCGCCCCGCCCAAGTAGGCATAGACCAAGGCGGCGCCTTCGGCAATGGCGTTGGTGAGCGCGGCAGTGGCGTTGGCCGAGTTGTCGAAGTCGAACGGGAAGGCACCGGTGGCCACATACTCCATGGTGAACGACGGATCCACCGACTGGAGGCCGTACAAGGTGGCGCTGTACGCCTCCTTCTCGAAGCCGAGGTCGCAGCAGCCCAAGAACACGGTGGTATCTCCGCCGCGGTCCTGCAATGCCGCGCCCATGGCCACGCCTGCGGTGTAGTGAATGGCCGATCCCCAGTCAGTGGCCTGGGCCAGTCCCGGTGTCTCCGGGAACCCGGCCCCGCAGTTGCAGTACCAGAAGATGTCAGGGTACTGCTCGGTGAGGTCAGCCAGAGGCTCGGCAATCTCACTGGCGCCCACCAAGATCACATCCACTCCCTGAGCCGCCAGATCCGACATGGCCTGGGCGGCTTCGGCTGCGCCGATGTTGTCGCTCACGATGGGTGGCGCGAAGCCATTTTCGGCTGAGAACTCCTCGGCGAAATCAACCAGCGCCTGGTAGTAGCCCTGGTCGTCGCGAGGTCCGGCGGCCGCCACCCCGATGGTGAGGGTGCCGTCGTCGTTGGCGTCGAAGGTGTCGAGCAGGGCTTGCATCTCCATCTCTGCCGGCGACTCGGTCGGCTCGGAGACCGGCTCTTCATCCATGGACACTGGGTCCATGGGCTCGTCGTCCATGGGCTGGGCTGTGGGCGCCTCTGTCGGGGCAGGCGCCATCGGGGTCGCTGAAGCCGACGGAGAGGCCGAAGGCGACCCCGTCGGCGCGCCCTCAGCACCGATCTCCCCAACAGATGCGGTGTTATCGTCATCATTGCCGCAACCCGCAGCCACCAAAGCCAGCACTGAAAGCAGCGCCGCCAGCAGACACAGCTTGCGGTTGAGTCGTCTGGTCATCCCATTCCCTCCTGAGCAATCAGGCCACGGCCCTATCGACGTTTGGCATCCTACTCATAACCCCTTGTTTTCGTCATACTCGCACCTGCTCCTCAGATGGTCTCTGCCGCCCCTGTCACTGGGCGCGGGTATAGTGGAACCCAGACTTCCCCCAGCAAGCCCGCTTCAACCTGGTGAGGAGAACCTCATGGACCAAGCCATCATCGCCCTGCTGGGGGTAATCATCACCCTGATGCTCTATCTCGACCGGGGCCGACGCGCCGACATTGCCCAACTCCGCCAGGAAACACAATCCGGCCTCGCCCAGATGGGAGAGAGGCTCGACAACGGCCTCAACCAAACCCGAGAGGAGATGCAGAGGGGCTTCGCCTACCTGCACAAGCGGATCGACAAGCTGACCGAGGCAGTCTTGGACCTGGCCCGCCGAGTCGGCCGGCTTGAGGGCCGAGCCGAAGCAACCTCGGCCCAGACTCCCCAATAGTCATACCCCCCCAGAGACCGTCGTGCCCGCGGGCCAGTGGCGGCGGTAGCGCTGCACGAGCCAGCGGTTGAACTGCACGTGGGTTTCCTCCTGCCAGGAGTACCGGCCCCGCACCGCGAACCGCGACCGCAGTCCCCGCTGCACTTTGGTGGTGGCGTCTTGGTCCTGGGCCACGAACACCTGAACGCCGTCGTCGCTGGCCTGCAACAGGTGGTCGAACATGGGGTGCTCCATCGACGTGGGGTGCAGCAGGTAGCCGATCTCCACGTCGATGGACTCGGCCGAGGCAGGCCGAACGATGAAGAAGAACGCCATGTCGGGCGCGGTGCCAAAGCACAGCGACGGCGGGATCAGCGCGAACGTGGACCGCCACCGCTCCTCTTCGGTGAGCTTGGGAAACACCGGCAGCAGGGCCTTGCGGGTGGCGTTGAAACCCCCGTCGATGTGGGTGTAGCCGTTCTCCCGGAAGATCACGTTGGAGTCGTCCGACCACGGCACCGGGAACCGGGCCATCTCCGAGGGGCAGAAGTCCTGGATCACCTGGTGGAGGCGGTTGGCGTGGTAGCCGTCGTTGAAGTTCTCGAACATCACCTTCCAGTTCCAGGGCAGGCCTTCAAGGGTGAAGGTGCCGGGGCACACGCAGCCGTCTAGCTCATAGTGGGCCACATAGGGCTCGTACCGCTCCAGGGTGGGGGCCAGAGGCGGGGCCTCAGAGTTGAAGTTGACGAAGACGAAGCCATGCCACACCTCGACGGACAGACTGGGCAGACCCCAGTCTTGGTTGTCGAAACCCTCGGTCTGCTCCATGGCCGGCGCGCCGATCAGGCGTCCGTCCAGCCGATAGCTCCAGTGGTGGTACGGGCACCGGAACGAGCGGCTGTTGCCCTCCCCCTCAACCACCTGCATGCCGCGGTGGCGGCAGATGGCGGAGAACGCCCCAACAGCGCCGTCTCGCTGGCGGGCCACGATGATCGGCTCAGTGCTCACCGTGGTCGTGAACCAGTCGCCGGCCTCGGGAATCCGGCTGGCCACCCCCACGCAACACCACTCGTTCTCGAACAGCGCCCGGCGCTCAAAAGCCAGAAACTCCTCGTTGGTGTAAATCTCGGGGGGCAGGGTCACCGCGGTGGCCACGTCGGTGATCGAGCCGTCAAACGACTCCAGCAGCTCGCCGGTCAAAATGGTCATGGGATCACCGCCTTGTGGCCTCCTGCGGGGCCTTCGCGTCTTGACGCAGCAGAAATTTTCGGATCTTGCCGACGCTGGTGCGAGGCAGCTCCTCCACCAGGGTAAACGAGCGGGGCAGCTTGGCCTTGGCCAGCCGCTTTTGGCACCAAGATGCCAATTCGCCATCCGATGGGGGCCGGGCCGCATCGGCCGGAACCACGAAGGCCACCGGCACCTCATCGCGTACCGGATCGGGGACGCCCACCACTGCGGCTTCCAGCACGGCGGGGTGGCTGGCCAGCACCGACTCCACCTCCACAACGGAGACGTTCTCCCCGGCCAACTTGAGCACGTCAGAGTGGCGGCCGCCGAAGTAGTGGCGCCCATCGGCATCGACGCGGGCCTGATCGCCGGTTCGGAACCAGCCGTCGGCGGTGAACGAAGCCGCGGTGGTCTCCGGGTCGTCCAGGTAGCCGGCGAACAGCGTCAATCCCGGCTCTCCCCCCACCAGCACCTCGCCGTGGCGCACGGTCACCCGACAGCCGGGGGTGACACGGCCCATGGACGACGCCACGGGGTCGCCGGGCGGTTCGGTGAGCACCGCGGGAACGGTCTCGGTCATGCCGTAGAGCTGACGAGGGCGGCACCCGAACCATTTCGCCAGGGTTTCGTACTGATCCTCGGCGATGTTCTGGGCGTACCAGCAGTGGCGCAGCCCCACACCGCCGCTCGGTTCGCCCCGAGCCAGGATCATCCGCATCGGGGCCGCGAACAGGCTGGCGCAGGTGGCC
The DNA here is from genome assembly GCA_026709815.1 of bacterium. Taxonomy (GTDB): domain Bacteria; phylum Actinomycetota; class Acidimicrobiia; order Acidimicrobiales; family Bin134; genus Poriferisocius. The sequence continues at coordinate 3,882 of JAPOSH010000085.1, forward strand.
CGGTGGCGAGCAGCCTGACGCAAGAAGCCGCGGGCTGAGAACGCGGGCATCAGCGCCACCGACGCCCCGGCCCAGATGGCCGAGGCGAAGGAGTAGTACTGGGCATTGGCGTGAAACAAGGGCAGGACCACCAGATGCCGGTCGCGGGGGGCGAGTTCAGCCCGTTCGGCCATGACATGGCCGCAGAAGGCGTAGTTGGCCTGGGTGATCTCCACCCCCTTGGGCCGGCCGGTGGTTCCCGAGGTGAACATGACGGCGGCCCGATCGGTGAGAGCGACGGCAGGCCAGTCCACTCGGGCGCTTCCGACCAGCATGCTGAAGCTGTCGTCGGCTTCATCCAACTCTGTGACGGCCATTTCCGGGCGGCACGCGGCGGCTTGACGGTAGACGTCGGCTCGGTCAGCGGCGCAGAAGCCCGCCTCGGGACGAGTTCGCCCGATGTGGTCGGCCAACTCCGGCGCCTTGCCCATGGGATCGGACGACACGATCCACGCCCCCAGCCGGTTGGCAGCCAGCCACAGCGCGACGAACGCCGGCGAGTTGGCCAGCGCCAGATGGACCGAGCCGCCCGGGACCACCCCCCGTTGGATCAGACCGGCGGCGACATCGCCCACTGCGGCGTCGAACTGCTCGTAGGTCCAGGAGGCTGCCGAGCCGTCGGGCCGCTCGAACACCAAAAACGTCGAGTCGGGCCGCTGGTCCACCGCCCGGGCCCACACATCGGCGAACGATGCGGGGGAGTGGGCGAACGAGCCGATTCGGACTGGGTCAGCCGTCGAACTCATCCGCGGGTCCATAGCCTCCGCCGCCGGGCAGATCGAGGCGCACGACATCGCCGGGATTGAGCGTGATGCGACTCTGGGTGGTTACCGGCTCGCCGTTGACTTGGAACGAGCCCGCCTGGCCGGGTTCACCGCCGAAGATGCCCTGGGGCGGGTCGGACAGGCGGCTGGTAACCGCGTTGAGCAGCCAGGGCCGGGAGGTGTCCACGCTGAACTCGATGGTCTGGCCCTTGCCGCCGGGCTGGGCGCCGCGGCCCGCCGAACCGCTGCGCAGCGCCTTGCGGGCGAAGCGCACCGGAGCAGAGGCCTCCACCACTTCGATGGGCACCGCGCTCACCCCTGTGGGATAGGAACAGGCGTCCAAACCCGGCTTGGAGGCCCGTGCGCCCACCCCACCGGCATAGGTGAACATGGCGGTGATGAACGGTGTGCCGTCATCGTGGTTGCCGCTGACCTGCATGGTCCACACCGCGCCCGCCCCCTCGGCCATGGACTCCTCGGGCTTGACCTGAGCTAGGGCCTTGAGCAGAGCATTGGGCAGGAACATTCCGACCACATGGCGGGCGGTACCCGGCTGGGGCCGCACTGCGTTCACGATGGACCCCTCGGGAGCGGCCACCTTGATGGGAGCCAAGCTGCCGTGGTTGTTGGGGATCTCGGGGTTCAGGACCGACCGCACCGTGAAGGTGGTGTAGGCGTGGGTGTAGTTGCGCACCACGTTGATGCCCCACGGGCTGGCGGCCGACGTGCCAGCGTAGTCCACCAGAACCTCCCCGGCTTGGGGGTCGACTCGAAGCGAGCACGCAATGTCGATGCGGCTGCCGTCAGCGAGATCCAACACCGCTTCAGCCTGGTACTCGCCGGCGGACAACTCGGAGATGCTGGCCCGGGTGGCCGCCTCGGAGCGCTCGATGATCTCGTCGGACAGGTCTTCGATATCGTCGAGGCCGTAGGCGTCGCACAAAGCTGCGAGCCGCTGGGCGCCCACCTCTCCGGAGGCCATCTGGGCGTGAAGATCGCCGGCCATGTGGTCGGGCTGGCGGACGTTGGACAGGATGAACTTCCAAACGTCCCGGTTGCGCTCCCCGGCGCCCATGAGCTTGCAGATGGGGATCCACAAGCCTTCCTCGAAGCAGTCCCGGGCCCCGGCGCCGATGCCATAGCCGCCGACATCGGTGTGATGGATGGTGGAGCCGAAGTAGGCGATGGGCACGGAATCGCCCCCGGCCGCAGGCGTGCGCCACACCGGAACCAGCACGGTCACGTCCAGCAGCTGGCCCGCGGTGAGGTAAGGGTCGTTGGTGACCAGCACGTCTCCGGGTTCGAGGGATGCGGGGGGGAACTCCTCCAGCATGTTCGCCGCCCCGATGGCCAGGGAGTTGATGTGACCAGGCGTGCCGGTCACCGCCTGGGCCACCATGCGGCCCCGCTTGTCGAACACCGCGTTGGCCAGGTCGCCGGCCTCGCGCACGATGGGGCTGAACGCCGCCCGCTGAAGGGCCTGGGCCTGCTCGTTAACCACTGAGATGAGCGACTGCCAAAGGATTTCCAGTTGAATGGGATCGTATCTTGACGGGCTCATTTCTCCCCCAATACCGCAACGAGGCTGGCGTCTTGTGCAACCGTCACATTCCATCCGGGACGGATTACCGATGTCGTCTCCCGCTCCTCCACCAGCGCCGGACCGGCAAAGGACACGCCGATGGCCAGATCGGCTCGGCGGTAAACGGGGACGGTCATGGCGTCCTGCGCCCGTCCGAACACCGCGGTGCGCGTGGACACGGGCTGAGGCGGCCCAACCGACGCGGTCGGCGACACCCCTGAATCAAACGCCGCCACTTCGGCGGGATCAGCCCGAGCCGATAGCCGCCAGGTGACCACCTCGATGTCCACGTCGTCGATGGCCATGCCGTAGATGCGGCGATACTCGGTTTCAAACGCTGCGGCCACCTCTTCGTCTGTCGCACTCCAGGCATCTCCCTCGCCCACCCAGATGGTGATCTCGTTGCCCTGCCCGGTGTACCGGGCGTCGATGCCATAGCGAAAGCCGATGTCGGCTGCGGGCACGCCCGCGCCGCGCAGCACCCTTCGACCGTCAGCCCTCATCTCGTCGAGGAGGCGGTCACGGCCATCGGCCTCCACCTCGGCCAGCTTCACCGGCATGGATCGGGCCAGGTCGATGCGCACCGGCGATACCAGGGTGCCGAAGGCCGACAGCACGCTGGCGTGTACCGGGAACACCACCCGATCGGAGTCCAACAGCTCCGCCACCCGGCAGGCATGGGGCGGGCCAGCCCCGCCGAAGGCCAGAACCGTCACACCCCGCAGGTCCACCCCCCGCTCCACCGCGTGCATGCGGGCGGCGGCGGCCATGTTCTGGCTGACCACCTCGTACATGCCGGCCGCGGTGTCGATGGCCGACAAGGCAAGCCCCTCGGCCAAGGGCTCAACCGCGGACAGAGCAAGGTCGGCGTCCAAGGGCATGTCGCCCCCCAAGAAAGCATCGGGATCCAGCAGCCCGAGCACGACATCGGCGTCGGTCACCGCGGCTTGCCCGCCCCCTCGGCCGTAGCAGGCTGGGCCGGGGTCAGCTCCCGCCGACTCGGGCCCCACCTTGAGCAGGCCGAACTGGTCGAGGTGGGCCAAGCTCCCGCCCCCCGCGCCGATCTCCACCAAGTCCACCGAGGGCACCGAAACCGGGAAGCCCGATCCCTTCTTGAACCGATACCGCCGGGCTACCTCGAAGGTGTTGGTGAGCGCCGGCTCGCCGCCTTCCACCAGGGTTGCTTTGGCGGTGGTGCCGCCCATGTCGAAGGCCAGCAGCCGATCCTCGCCCATGCGCCGGGCGAACCATCGGGCCGCCAGCGCGCCGGCCGCGGGGCCCGACTCCACCAGCCTTATGGGGGCGGCCGCGGCGTCGTCGGCCGACACCACTCCCCCATTGGACAGCATCATCAGCACCGACCCGCCGAACCCCTCGGCCGACAGCCACTTCTGCAGCTCGTCCAAATACGGCCCGATGATCGGCATGGCGGCCGCGTTGCAGGCGGCGGTGATCATGCGGGGGTACTCCCGGATCTGCGGTGAGATGTCGGCTGAAGCGCACACCGGCACCCCCAGTGCTCGACGCAGCTCGTCGGCCAGCAGCCGCTCGTTGGCCGGATTCACATAGGAATTGAGCAGGCACACCGCCACCGACTCGGCCCGGGCTGCCTCCAGCTCTTGCCTCAGCGCGGCCAACCCAGCCACCGATGGCGCGGCCAGCACCTCCCCGGTGGCCGCGGTGCGCTCGTCTATCTCAAAGGTGAGGTCCCGGCTGATCGGCGGATCGGGGAACTCGATCTGGAGGTCGTACATGTCGTAGCGGTGCTCATCGCGGATCAAGAGGGTATCGCCGAAGCCGGTGGTGGTGACGAGGGCGGCCCGACCGGTTTTGTTCTCGATGAGGGCGTTGGTGACGAGCGTGGTGGCGTGAACGATGGGGGCGGTGATGTCGCTGGGAACCACCCCGGCCCGGCGCAAAAGCCGGCCCACCGCATGCTGCACCCCCTCGAGGGGGGCCGCCGGAGTGGTGAGGGATTTGTCGACCGTGACCGCGCCGGTGGCCGCATCCAAAAGCACCGCATCGGTGAACGTCCCCCCGATGTCGACTGCGAGGCGCCAATCCGACATCGGGCTAGCTCCGGGCCAGCGGGAGGGGGGAACCGGGCACGGCTAGCCCGCCCGCAAGTCGTCGCGGGGCGGGGCGAACACGTCCAGTATCCAGCACTCCCCGTACTCGTCGTCGCCGATGAACAGCGAATCGCCGTGCCACACCCCTTTGGGGGCGATATAGGCCTCGCCCTCGCCCAACACCACCCGCTCCTCGCTCTCGGGATCATCGTTGATGCGGAAATCGAGCTTGCCTCGAACAACGATGCCCAACTGCTCGTGGTCTTCGTGGCGGTGCAGAAACGACCCGGCGGCGCCCCCCTCGATGCGCCAAAAACACAACTGGAGCCCGTCGCCGGTGATGACCCGGCGCCGGAACCCCTCCCGATCGGTCTCGGCAAAGAGATCGTCGTCGTAGAAATGGCAGTACTGGTTGGCGAAGTTCACCGCAATGGCCTCGAACGACTATTGATCGGCGGCCAGAGCGGCAAAGCGCCGCTGCTCCCGAGCCAGGTCGAGGGGGCGGATGATGGCCTGGTTCTCCTCTTGGCCCCAGTGCTCGGCGGGAACCAGCCACATGACTTCGAATTCCAAGCCATCGGGGTCTTTGGCGTACAAGCTCTTGTTGGCCCCGTGGTCGCTCTCGCCGTGCAAGGCACCGGCATCCACCAGCCGCTGTCGGACGGCCTCCAGCTCGTCCAAGGTGGGCACCTCCCAGGCGATGTGGTACATCCCCACCGACCGTCGGCCAGCCGACGACGGCTCGGCGCCATCGCCGATGGAGAAGAAGGCGATGTCGTGGTGGTTCCCCGACGCCGGGGCCCGCATGAACACGAACCGCCCCGGCTCATCGATGATGGTCTCAAATCCCAGCACGTCGGCATAGAACCGCTGCTGGCGGCGGGCATCGCGCACATACAGCACCGCATGGTTCATCCCGGTGATCATGAGCGTCGACTATTCCTGCACCAACTCGATGAGGGTGCCGAAGGCGCCTTTAGGGTGAATGAAGGCCACGGTGGTTCCCCGGGAACCGGGACGAGGCTCGGCGTCGATGGGAACGGCGCCCGCCGCGACCATGGACTCGAGGGCCGCCGCGCAGTCATCCACCCGATAGCCGACGTGGTGGAGCCCCTCGCCTCGCTTGGCCAAATACTTGGCGATGGGCGAATCCTCCCGGGTGGCGGTGGTGAGCTGGATGTAGGAGTCGGCCACCTTGATCAAGGCCTCTTCTACACCGTCGCTCTCCACGATTTCGCGGTGCGCCACCACAGCATCAAAAGCCGCCTCATAAAACGAGATGGCCTGGTCCAAGTCGTGGACTGCGATGGCGATGTGATCGATCTCTGTGAGAGGCATAGCCGGAACAGCATAGGCCGGTCCTGCCTCGGTCTTTCTTGCTGACAGCAGATGTTCAGGCGGCTTCTCGCTGCGCCAACTCGCTCTCCAACGCCTCCCAGAGCAGGTCGCGCAGAACCTCGGCGTCAATGCCGGCCATCCGGTTGGCAACCACGATGCCCTCGATCATGTCGGCCAAGACCGCTTCCCAGACCCGGTTGCGCACCATGACCGCCACCGCAACCGAGCCGTCCGCGTGGCGGGTCAGCGAGCGGCGGCGGCCGATCTCCCGGGGCGGGCTGCGGAAGCTGGGCATCACCAGCCCTTGGCCCCGCACCGCCGCCCCCAACCGCCGGGCGGCCTCGGCAAACGCCAGACACCGCCCGGTACCGCTCTCCGAGGGTTGGCTGTCGCCGTTGACGACCCGCATGTTCGGGGCCGTTTGGGCTGTCATGACTCCTGAACTCTCTTTTGGGCTCTCTGTGATTTCCTTCATGCCTCCAGTATCCCGAAGAGAGTGACAGTCTCCCGCTCAGTTCAGGTCAAGAGCCTCGGTGCGGCCGCTGATCACCCACCACAATGCGGTGGCCGCGAGCAGAAACCCGGCCCCGCCCACCGCGATGCGGGGTCCGATCAGATCGGCCAGAGCCCCTTGCAGTTGGGCGCCGAGAGGCAGTCCGGCCAGAAGGGTCATCAGATAGAGGGCCAGCACCTTGGCTCGCACCTCCTCCCCCACTCGCAGCTGGATAAACGTATGAGGGGCGGCCGCGGGGCCGATGAGAGAGGAGCCCAGAACCCCAGGCGAGACCAAG
>JAPOSH010000133.1 GCA_026709815.1 bacterium
CGCAGCACCTCGGCGGCGCGGTCCATGGCCCGGTAGCTGGTGAACAGAGCCAAGGTCCGGCCCCCGGCGGCGCCGATCAGCGCGGTCAGCTCCTCGTGCAGGGCGGCCTCGTAGCCGGGCTTGCGGGGGTCGGGAATGTGCTTGGCGCAATACAGAATTCCGTTGGTCTCGTAGTCGAACGGGCTGCCCACGTCGATGGCGCTGTGGTCGTCGGGGGCCAGTCCCAAGGTCTCGCCCAGGTTCATGGGAATGGTGGCGCTGGTCAGCACCGCGGTGGTGTGTTCCCACAGCCGCTCGCGCAGCAGACCGCCCAGCTCGACGGGGGCGACCCGCCAGGCCGGCGATGACTCGGTTCCCGACACCCAGGCCACCTCGGTCTGCTGGGCCTCCACCGCCCGGGCCAGGTCGTCCATCAAAGCTCCGGCGGCCAGCACGGCCCGCAGCTTGCGGGCCCCCGTCTCGCCCGGCGCGTCATCGGGAACGGCCCGCAGCTCGGCGGCGGCCTGCTCCACCCGGCCCCGGGCCACCACGGCCGCGTCTTGGAGCCCATCGGGTATCGGGGCGGGGAGCGGCTGGTCTTGGAACGGGGCCAGAGCCTCCCGCAGCCGCGCGCCGGCGTCCTCGAGGTCGCGGGCGGCGTCCGATTCGGCTACCACTGCCCGGACGGCTCGGGCCAGCTCGTCGAACCGCCCCCCGGTGAGCGAGAGCCCGGCGGTGTCGGACACGATGTCCTCCAGGCCGTGGGCCTCGTCGATGACCACTGTTTCGTGCTCGGGCAGGATCGCGGTGCCGCTGAACAGATGCAGGCAGTACAGGTGGGTGTTCACCACCACGATGTCGGCGGCGTCGGCCCGGTGGCGGGCCTTCTCGGCGAAACAGCTCGGCCCCGAGGGGCACCGCTGCGCCCCCGGGCACTCCCGGCCCGACACGCTCAGGGCGTCCCAAGCGGCGTGGGAGGGCTCGAAGTCCAGCTCGGCCCGGTCGCCGGTGTCAGTCTGGCGGGCCCACTGGGCCAGCCGGGCGATCTCCGCTCGGGGGCCCTCGGTGATGTCCAGGCTCTGCTGGCTGTCCTCGAGGTGCTCGGCCAGCCGCTGGACGCACAGGTAGTTGGACCGGCCCTTGAGCACGGCGTATCGCACCGGCAGGCCCAGAGCCTCGACCAGCTGGGGCAGATCTTTGTCGACCAGCTGGTCTTGGAGGGTCTTGGTGGCGGTGGCCACCACCGACGGGCCCTCGCCCATGACCAGCGGCACCAGGTAGGCCAGCGACTTGCCGGTTCCCGTACCGGCGGCCACCACCAAGTGGCGCCCGGACTCCATCGCCTCGCCCACCGCTTCGCACATCTCCTGCTGCCCGGGCCGCCGCTCGCCCCCGCCGTCCAGCGAGGAGACTGCCGTCTCCAGCGCCCGGCCCAGCGCGGTGTGCTCCGACATGGCCGCGACGCTACCGCCGTGTCGGGGCCGAGTCGGGTAGCGCCAGCATGATCGCTCGTTCCTGCACCCGGTGGGGGCTTGCGGGCAAGTACCGTGCAGGTGTGGGCTTGTCGGGTCACGGCCTCGATCTGAATCGCATTCCGCGCCATGTCGGCTGCGTGATGGACGGCAACGGGCGCTGGGCCGAGCAGCGGGGCATGGCTCGCACCGAGGGCCACGAGCAGGGCGAGCACGCGCTGCTCGACGTGATCGAAGGGGCGCTGGAGCTGGGCATCGAGTGGCTCACGGTGTACGCCTTCTCCACCGAGAACTGGAATCGCCCCGAAGACGAGGTGCGTTTCTTGTTGAACTTCAACCGCACCATCTTGCGGCGGCGCTGCGAGGAGCTGAACGAGATGGGAGTGCGGATCCGGTTCGTGGGCCGCCGAGACTGGCGGGTGCCCAAAGGCCTCGTCAAGGAGATGGATGAGGCCATCGAGCTCACGCAGCACAACACGCAGATGACGCTGGTCATCGCCTTCAACTACGGCGGTCGGGCCGAGATCGTCGATGCGGTGCGGCGCATTGCCGCTCAACGGATCCCGGCTCGCATGATCAACGAGCGCACCATCGCCCGCTACCTCTACGACCAGGAGATGCCCGAGCCCGACCTCATCATCCGCACCTCAGGGGAATACCGCATCTCCAACTTCTTGCTGTGGGAGCTGGCCTACTCCGAACTGGTGTTCAGCGACGTGCTGTGGCCCGACTTCACCCGCCGTGACCTGTTCGCCGCCATCGCCGAATATCAGCACCGCCACCGCCGGTTCGGCGGGGTCAGATAACGGGGCGCCGTGAGCCGATATCGGGCCGGGGGGTTGTCGCGGTGAGCCTCTACCGGGACCAGGGGATCGTGCTTCGCACCTACAAGCTGGGCGAGGCCGACCGCATCGTGGTGTTCTGCACCCGGGGCCACGGCAAGGTGCGAGCGGTGGCCAAGGGCGTCCGCAAGACCCGCAGCCGGTTCGGGGGCCGTCTCGAGCCCACCAGCCACGTGCAGCTCCAGCTCCACCGGGGGCGAGGCGAGCTGGACGTGGTGACGCAGGCCGAGTCGGCAGACCAGTTCCGGGAGGTGCGGGAGGATCTGAGCCGCCTTGGCAAGGCCATGGCCATGCTGGAGGCGGTCGATCGGGTCGGGGTGGACCGGGAGCCCGACGGGGCGTTGTTCCGGATGCTGCTGGGGGGGCTGCGGTCGCTGGACGCGGGCGACTCAGCACTGGTGGTGCCCGCCTTCTACCTCAAGCTCCTCGTGCATGAGGGGGTGGGCCCCGAGGTGGGGGCGTGCGCATCGTGCGCCGCCGCCGACGACTTGGCCGCCTTCGACTACGCCAGCGGCGGGGTGCTGTGCCGCAAGTGCCGCCGGGGTTCGCCGCTGTCGCCCGACGCGCTGGAGCTGATGCGCATGGTGCTGGGCGGCAGCCTCAGCGCCGCGCTGGCCCTGCCCTTCTCGCCCGCCACCAGCGAGGTCGAGCACCTGTCCACCGCTGCCCTAGAGCACCACCTAGAACGCCGCCTCCGCGCCGCCGGGGTCTACACTTAAATCGCTCAATGGGGGGATAGGACATGGCGAAGGTTGTGATTACCAGAGACGACGACGGCAGCGGGGACTGGCTAGCTGAGGGCGACATCGGTGACTCTGCCTACTACGCCAACGCCGCCACCCTCGCAGAGCTAGAGGCGTTGATCCAGGAAGCCGGCGAGCTACTAGGCGTTGCCCCAGAGGTTGTGATCGCCCCAGAAGGTGCCACAGCCTGATAGTCGGGCTAGTCCGACTCAATGAGGTTTGGGTTGGCGATCATGCTTCGTCGTTACCGTTACCCATCTGCTTCTCGAAGGCTTGGCGGACCAGGGCCATCACATACCGCAGTTCCTCCGGGTTGCTGAGAAATACCTCAACATCGCCATTTCCCGACATTTCCAAGTTGTCCATGTCTCTTGCCAGTCCTCTTGGATCGTGAAGTTCTTGGAAGCTAATATTGAGCAAGAGACGGAGTCGGGAAGTCTGTGGAATGACATCCACGAAGTTGGTTTCTGCTTTGTAGGCTATGTAGAGTTTGAGGAACTCTTCAGTAACTACAGGGCTCAGTGCCAGAACTTCTTTGCGAAGCACATCGAACAGCATTCGGGAAGCACTCCCCAGGCTGAGGTTTGAATGGTCTTCGATCGAATAGGAGCTAGCTGGTGTCTGCTCCGACAGTGCACGATACTCTGCAAGCCGTTCTTCCGGTAAAAACACAGGTATCCATACTTCTGAAGCTCGATTAGCTAGGAATTCAGCACGGGCCGTGATTGCTGACTCATTCCAACGCTCTTGTATTCCGATGTTTTTGTTGAGCCAGAGAGGACTATCCTTGAACCCATCTTGCATATCACGTTTTTCGGCGAAAGATCGGTCACCATACTCTGAGTTATAGCCAGTCAGAGTGAGGTTGCCGAGAGTGTGCAAGTACTTCTCTTGGATTTGTTGCCAGTCTGAACCGAGGTCAGATTGCCACTGTGCTGACAGATTCTTGTTCTGCGGCATGATGTGTTCGATAGTATATTCGCTTATAAAGATCTGTTCTTTTCTCTTATGATGTTCCAAGCGACGAAATAGATAGCTACAGTTTTGGAAATTGTATACATCTTGGTGTTGCAGTTCACGTTTGAACTCTTCATCGCTTGGAAACCGTCGATAAGACTGCATCGAAAGAAAATGGTCTTTGATGCTCTCGAGATAGCGATCCTTCTTGAGGTGGCGACCGAATGTCGCAAATGTTTTGTTGAGTGAGTTCGTCGGCACCTTACAAACTGAACGGCGAAATACATATGATTCGATCAGTCTGACAGCCTGGTAAAAGTCGTCCTCGCTTAGTTCACCTGAATGATAATCGCGATATAGTTCAAGTAGAAATGGGTAAGCCACTTCTACTCTGAGTTCACGCAGATCTCGAAAAGCTTTGCCAAGGCGACCATCAAGATTTGGTTCAAGAGCCATCGAGTAATAGTAGTCGGCTAACTGGCGAATATCAGCAATCAAGGCTTCTATTCCAGCTTGTTCTATACGTGGTTGACGTGCATGCGCTTTGAATGCCTCGTATACTTTTCCAAAATTAGGGATATTTCCAGTACACAAAGTGAGATAGTGGCGTATGAATTTGTCGAAATGTTCCCCATACGCCTCTTGTCCGAAGGTGATTTCCATCGGACGCCAATAGTCCTCGTAGAGACATTTCTGTTGTGTAGTCTCAAGGCCCATAAGAACGAAGTTGCGAATGAGGTCGGCCTGGCTCAATTCACGCCCAGTCGAATTCATACTCTCAAAGATAAGCTGCGGGTTATCTTGATCTCGACTGAGTGCAATATCGACGATCATGAGCTTCAACAGCCCCTGACAAAGTAAAGTCAGATCATCACCCAGAGCAGCGATTTGCTTCTCAAAAAAATTAAAGTTCTCAGTGATTCGCAGGGACTTTTCCCTGGGGGAGGGCTTCTGTCCTACCAACGCATGCAGACTCTCTTTGTCGGTCTGTGTGAGCACTAGTTTGAACCTTTGATCACCTTCTTCCAAGTGATTCAATAGGTAATGTTCACGCAGTTTGCGAGATGTAAAACCGTTTACTGGTTCCTTGTCACCAAGACGCCTCGCTAGAGCTTCGAGGATTAGCATCGTGGTTGTGAGTCGTTGTTGCCCATCAATGACGAGGAGTGACGGCTGCACGGTTACTGTGTATATACTCTCCTCAATGTAGACTATAGAACCGACAAAGTGAGCGTTGATCTGGTCGTCACGCCCAGTGCGGAGAATGTCTTCCCAGAGCTGTTGGCATTCGCGTTTAGTCCAGCTATAGGTGCGCTGGTAAACCGGGATTACGAACTGAGGAGATTGTTTAAGAAAGTTGAGGAGCTTGGTTTCTTTCGCCTTCATCGTGAAATCCTTCCGGTGATTTTGCTGAGTAGCGGTTTGCCTATGCTTGGGCTCAAGGGTAGTGGTAAAAAATTGCTCAGTTCGCATCAGGCAGATCAGAGCACTATTTTGTTCGAAATCGGCTGGTTCTTTGGCAGACTCTGCTTTCAGTGTCAGGACTGTGGGTGGGGGGCGGTAGTCTGCGGGTTATGAGCGGTGATGGCGGCGGGGAGCGGGGCGCGGGCGACGGTCTGACGGGCGACGACCTGATGGACAAGGTGGTGAACCTCTGCAAGCGGCGGGGGTTCGTGTACCAGTCGGCGGAGATCTACGGCGGGTTCCGCAGCGCCTACGACTACGGCCCGCTGGGCGTGCTGCTGCTGCGCAACGTGAAGGACGCCTGGTGGCGGACCATGGTGCAGCTCCGCACCGATGTGGTCGGCCTCGACGCCTCCATCTTGTCGCCCCCCGAGGTGTGGGAGGCGTCGGGGCACCTGTCCAACTTCACCGACCCGCTGGTGGACTGCCGCAACTGCGGGGCCCGCCACCGGGAGGACCAGCTGGAGGATCCGGAGGTCTGCCCGAGCTGCGGGGCGCGGGGCCAGTTCACCGAGGCCCGGGAGTTCAACCTGATGTTCCGCACCCAGGCCGGCCCGGTGGCCGGCGCTGGCGCCGACGTGTACCTGCGGCCCGAGACCGCTCAGGGCATGTTCATCAACTTCGCCAACGTTTTGAACACCGCGCGCCACAAGCCGCCGTTCGGCATCGCCCAGATCGGCAAGTCGTTTCGCAACGAGATCACCCCCGGCAACTTCATCTTCCGCACCCGCGAGTTCGAGCAGATGGAAATGGAGTTCTTCGTGCCTCCCGACGAGGCCGCCGAGTGGTTCGAGTACTGGTGCAAGGCCCGGATGGACTGGTACGCCGAATTGGGCATTCCCGCCGACCAGCTGCGGCTGCGGCCCCACGACGCCGACGAGCTCAGCCACTACTCGGCCGGGACCGCCGACGTGGAGTACCTATTCCCGTGGGGGTGGGGGGAGCTTGAGGGCATCGCCAACCGCACCGATTACGACCTCGCCCAGCACGCCCAGCATTCCGGGGCTGATTTGGAGTACTACGACCAGCAGGCCGGCGTGCGCTACCGGCCCCATGTGATCGAGCCCGCCGCGGGGGCCACCCGCACGATGATGGCGTTTTTGCTCGCGGCCTACGGTGCCGAGGAGGTGCGGGGGGAGACCCGCACCGTGCTGCGGCTCCACCCCCGGCTGGCCCCCTACAAGGCGGCGGTGCTGCCCCTGTCCAAAAAGCCCGAGCTGCAAGCAGTGTGCCAGGAGGTGCTGAGCCTGCTTCAGCCCCGTTGGATGGTCGACTACGACGTCACCCAGTCGATCGGCCGCCGCTACCGCCGCCAAGACGAGATCGGCACCCCCTACTGCGTGACGGTGGACTTCGACACGCTGGAGGATCAGGCCGTGACCGTGCGCCACCGCGACACCATGGGCCAAGACCGGGTGCCCATCGGCGGCCTGGTCGATCACCTCGCCGCCGCACTCGGCTTGTGAGGCGGCTGCGGTGACGAGTCCGATTGTCGCCGCGGTGCAAGCCGCCGAGCGCGGTGAGATGAAGCAGGCCGAGGCGGTGCTGAGCGTCGCTCCCGACGACGTCGAAGACCTGCTGCACGCCCAGATGGCCGGCGATTCGCCCGCGCACGCGGTGGCCCACGGGGTCGCCGCCTCCCCCGGAGCGGCATCGGGTCGGGTGTGCCTGACGGCGGACGCGGTGTTGGACGCCGAAGACGAGGGCACCCTCGCCGTGTTCGTTCGTCCGTTCACCACCCCGGCCGACGAAGCGGCAATGTCGGCGGCCGCGGCCATCATCACCGCCAAGGGGGGAATGGCCAGCCATGCGGCGGTCATCGCCCGGGGCTGGGGCATCCCCGCGGTAGTGGGGGTGGAGACGCTGGCGGTGGACGATGTCGCCGGTGTGGCTCAATTGGGCGAAGCAGAGCTGCGAGAGGGCGAGCTCATAACCGTGGACGGCTCGCAGGGCGCAATCATGCTGGGCGCTTGCGAGGTGGGCCGGGCGGAGACACCCGACGAGCTGTTCAAGCTGCTGGGGTGGGCCGACGAGCTGCGGGGCGGGCGGCTGGCGGTTAGGGCCAACGCCGACGATGTCCGATCTGCCCGGCTGGCCCTGGAGTTCGGCGCCACCGGCGTGGGGCTGTGCCGCACCGAGCACATGTTCTTGGGGGAGCGGCTGCCCCTCCTTCAGCGGGCCATCACCGATGGCGGGCGGGCGGCGCTGGTTGCCCTGGCCGACGCCCAGACCGAGGAGCTGGCGGGGCTCTTGGAGGTCATGGACGGTTTTCCGGTGACGGTGCGGCTGCTCGACCCGCCCCTGCACGAGTTCCTGCCCGACCACCCTGAGCTGGCCGAGGAGAACCCCATGCTGGGCGTGCGTGGGGCCCGGCTGGGCGTGCTGCGCCCCGAGCTGTACCGGGCCCAGGCCGCCGCGGTGGCCGAGGCCGCCGCCCGCCGGGTGGCCGCAGGGGGCGACCCGTGGGTGCAGGTCATGGTGCCGCTGGTGGTGGGCGGTCCCGAGCTGGCCCATGTTCGGGCCGCGGTGGCCGGCGAATTGGCGGGGGCCGAAAGCCGCCTGGGTGGCCGCGCCATCCCGGTGGGGGCGATGATCGAGACGCCTCGGGCCGCGTTGGCCGCAGCCGAGATCGCCGCCGACGCCGATTTCCTGTCGGTGGGCACCAACGACTTGACCCAGATGACTTTCGGATTCTCCCGCGACGACATCGAGGCCAAGATCATGGGCCCCTACATCGACCACGGCCTGCTGGAGGCCAACCCGTTCGAGATGCTGGACACCGCCGGGGTGGGCCGGCTGCTGGCCGATGCGGTGGCCGCGGCCCGGGCCGCTCGCCCCGGCATCGAGATCGGGGTGTGCGGCGAGCACGGCGGCGACCCGGCTTCCATTGCGTTCTTGGCGGGAGCGGGAGTGGACCATGTGTCGTGCTCTCCCCATCGGGTGCCGGCGGCCCGATTGGCGGCGGCCCAGGCGATCGCCGCCCGAGCTGTCGCCGGGGCCGCGTAGTCTCACACCGTGGGCATCCACGACGAAGACGTGGCCCGGGTGAGAGAGGCGACGGACATCGTCGCCGTCATCGGCGAGTACGTGCAGCTCAAGCGGGTGGGTCGCCGCTGGCAGGGGCTGTGCCCGTTCCACGCCGAGAAGACCCCGTCGTTCTCGGTCAACGCCGAGATGGGCGTGTACCACTGCTTCGGGTGCAAGGCCAGCGGCGACGCCATCACCTTTCTTCGAGAGGTGGAGCAAGCCGATTTCGTGGAGGCGGTGGAGCGCCTGGCCGGCCGGTCGGGGATCGCTCTGCGCTACACCGCCCCCGGCGAAGGCGCCGACCGCCAAAAGCGGGGCAAGCTCACCGACGCCCTCGAGCAGGCGGTGGAGTGGTACCACCAGCGGCTGCTGACCGCCCCCGACGCCGGCCATGCCCGCGGCTATCTCCGCCACCGGGGCTTCGACGGCGACGTGGTGCGCCGGTACAAGCTGGGGTGGGCCCCCGACGACTGGGACGCGCTGGCCGCCGCCCTCGGGGCAGGCGGCGAAAAGGGAATAGCTTCCCAGGTGTTTTCCGACGCCGGTCTGGGATTCCGCAACAAAAGCGGGCGCATTCAGGACAGCTTCCGGGCTCGGCTGCTGTTCCCCATCTTCGATCCCGGCGGCAAGCCGGTGGGCTTCGGCGGGCGGGTGCTGCCCGGTGGGGAGGGTCCCAAGTACAAGAACTCGGTGGACAACGCCGTCTACCGCAAGTCCCGGGTGCTGTACGGGCTCAACTGGGCCAAGCAGGACATCGTGAACGCCGACGAGGTGATCATCTGCGAGGGCTATACCGACGTGATCGGCTTCGCGCGGGCGGGCATCACCCGGGCGGTGGCCACCTGCGGGACCGCCCTCACCGAGGACCACGTTCGGGTGCTGCGCCGGTTCGCCTCTCGCATGGTGCTGGCGTTCGACGCCGATGCAGCCGGGCAGACCGCCGCCGAGCGCTTCTCCCAGTGGGAGCACGCCTTCGACCTGGAGGTGGCGGTGGCCGACCTGCCGCCGGGGACCGACCCCGGCGACTTGGCCCAGAGCGATCCGCAGCGGCTGGCGGCCGCAGTGGCGGGCGCGGTGGACTTCATGGACTTCCGCATCAACCGGGTGCTCGGCGATGCCGACCTGTCGACAGTCAAGGGCCAGGTGCGGGCGGGGGAGCGGGCCTCCCGGCTGGTGGCGGAGCATCCCAATCCAGAGATCAGGGACAAGTACTTGGTGGAGATCTCCGACCGTTGCTCAGTGAGCCCCGATCATCTTCGAGGGGTGGCGGCCGATGCTCGCCGCCGCGGCCCGCGCCGGTCGCCGCGGCCTGGAGCTGAAGACGCCCCCCACCCCGCCGATGACGGCTATGGGCCCGAAAGCGGCCGCGCCGCGCCCCCCGCCAGCGGGGCCGGCGGCGGCTCAGCCCCCAACAACGTGGAGCGCCAGGTGCTGTGGCTAGCCGCCAACGACCCCGGAGCGGTGTGGCCCGAGATCGGCCCCGAAATGTTCGACCATCCCCTCTACCGGAGCGGGTTCGAGGCCTTGTTGGAGCACCCGGAAATGGATGCGCTGCTGGCCGAGGCCGACAGGAGGCTGGCGAGCCTCATACGGGAGCTGCTGGTGGCCGAGGACAAAGAACTGCTGGCCAGCTCCCACAGCCAAGAGGTGGTCATGGCCATTCTGGTGTACGAGTCGGCCCAAAGGGAGCTGACCTACCTCGAGCGGCAGGCCCGCACCGGCATTGCCGATGACGACCTGCTCCGCCGAGTGTCTGCCCTCAAGACGGCGATGGACAAGCTCCGGGAGTCGGAGTGGGCACCCGAACAGGCCCGCGCCCTGCTGGAGCTGCTGCGGCCGGCGACAGACCGCTAGAAATCCTCGTCGAAGGCGACGTCGCCTTCGACGAGCACTTGGTAGGAGGCCACGGTGCGCTCGAAGAAGTTGGTCAGCTCCTGCACGTC
>JAPOSH010000044.1 GCA_026709815.1 bacterium
CCGGTAGCCCAGTGCGCCGACCACCAGCGAGCGGGCCCCTTCAACCGCGCGGCTGGGATCGGTGGAGCGCTCGGGATTCCGATAGGTAAACGCCATCCCCCCGTGCAGACCCTGTTCCCGGCGCCGGGCCAACACAGCTCGGGTGGACTCGAAGGGCCCGGCCGGCGCCACGCCGACGGCATCGAGCCCCGCCGCCAATCCGGCGGCAACCACCTCGTCAGCACGGACGGCCATCACCGGTGTCCGAACATCGACCACCCGTCAGGATCCTCCACCTCCAGTCCCATGACCGTCAGGAGTTTGCGGGGATGGACCAGATTGGCGCCCTGGCCGCGGGCTCGCTCTCGCACGTCGTTGTCCTCCGAAACCACTACCAGCGGCCTTCGGAGCGGGTACCCGCTGCACAAGGCGATGATGCGGTCGTCGGCGGTCTCCTGCGACGGGGTGAACTGCACAGACACTCCCACCGAGCGGGGGGTGGTGGCAATGTAGTCGTAGTCGGTAACGCTGCCGTCGAACACCACCACGAATTCGGAGCATGGGTACCGGGAACTCAACTCCTCGACGTTGCGCAGGAACCGGCGGCGCTGTTCTCGCAGCGTCATCTCCGGCCATTTCTTGAAGGTCACGTTGTAGCCGTCGATCAGCACCACGACCTCAGGAACCGAGTGGAGCAGGTATTCAACCGCCTCCGGCGTATCGTTGAGCAGCCCCTTGGGCATCGGGACCGGCAGGCGCTTGGTGGGGGGCTCAGGGCCGCTGTCGGTGCCGGGGGCTGGTTCTGGCTGGGCCTCGAAGCCGGCTTTCTCGGCCACCGCCAACCGGCGCTCGACGTCCGCCAGCTTGTTGGTCAGGCTGTTGATCTCCTCCTCATGGCGGCTGCGGGCGCCCTTCAGATCCTTCTTCAGCTGTTCGTTGTGCGTTTGGGCCTTCTTGAGCTTCTCGTCAAGGCGACGCCGGGTGCGCTGGCTTTGCGTCAAGCTGGTCTGGGCTGAGTCGAGCGCAGCGCGGGCCTGCTCGAGCTCAGCGGCCAGCTGGGCGGCCTTATCCTCGGCCCGATGGGCCTCGGTGCGGGCCTGGGCGGCCTGCAATCGGGCCTCGTCGCGCTCTCGGGTGGCCCGGTCACGCTGGGCATCGGCCTTTTGTCGGCTCGCTTCAGCCCGCTGAAGCCGCTGCTGTTGGCCTTGACGCCTTTGAGCGTGAGCGGCCTGCTCAGACTCCTGCTCGGCCACCGAGGCGAGTTGCCGGCACTCCTGGCGCCAGCCATCCGGGCGAGTCAGCCACAGCCAGCCGATGCGGCCGATCTCCCCCTCGGCAGCTGAGGCCGCAGTCCGCTCCCGGAACTCGTCGTCGGCCTCCACGATCTCGCGCACCTGCTCCAAGGCCCGCCCCGAGAACTTCTTGAATGCCAGGATCTGCTTCAACCTCGCCGGCGGGTCGATCGGGGATTTCTCGCGCTGGCCGGCCCGAGCGACTTCGACCGACTTCAAGAGCGCTTCTCTCAGCTCCTGCGTTTTCGGGCCGTCCTCCGGACTCGGGCCCTCTTCTTCTCCTTCTGTGTTTACCATCGGCGGGTGGGACTGCTCGGGTGATGCCGCCGGACTGTCTTTTAAGCTCATGTCTGCCTTTTGGTCTCATGCTTTTGGTCTCATGTTGTCTTTCAAGTTTACCTTTGCCCTCCACCGGCCTGGGCCGCCTCATTGGAAATCGATACGAAGCGCTCCAACACCCGACTGGCCCCGCCGTCGTCAATGGACGCCGAGGCGGCCTGAAGCCCCTCTTCCAGCGCGTCGCACACCTCGGCCACCACCAGCGCTGCGGCGGCGTTGAGCACCACGATGTCGCGATGGGCGCCTGGTCGGCCGTCGAGCAACCGCCGCAGATAGTCGGCGTTGAGAGCCGCTTCCCCGCCCACCAGATCTTCGGCCCGGGCGGGGGCCAGCCCAAAGGCGGCGGGGTCCACTGTGTGGTGGAAGATGCCGCCGTCTCGCAGCTCCCACACGTCGCTGGGAGCGGTGGTGGACAGCTCGTCCAAGCCGTCGCGACCGCGCACCACCATGGCCCGCTCCGACCCGGTGGCAGCCAGCACCTCAAGCATGATCTCGGCCATCGACCGGTCGCTGACCCCCACCAGTTGGCGCTTCACCCTGGCCGGGTTGGCCAGCGGGCCGAGGAAATTGAAAACTGTGGCCACCGCCAGCTCCCGACGCGGCGGCCCGGCATGGCGCATGGCCGGATGAAACCGAGGCGCCATGCAGAAGCCGAAGCCGACCTCGGTGACGCATCGAGCCACCCCGGCGGGACCGAGGTGAATCGCCGCCCCCAGCGCCTCCAGCACATCGGCTGAGCCGCATTTCGACGAGGCCGACCGGTTGCCGTGCTTGCACACCCTCGCCCCTGCTCCGACGGCGACCAGCGCGGCCGCAGTGGAGACGTTGATGCTCCCGCTGTTGTCGCCGCCGGTCCCGCAGGTATCGATGAGACCGAGGCCGGCCGCATCGAGCGGGACCGGTGCTGAAGCCCTTCGCATGGCCCAGAGCAGGCCCACCAGCTCCTCTTGGGTCTCCCCCCTAGTCCGCAAGCCGATCACGAAGCCGGCGATCTGAGCCGGGGTCGCCTGCCCGAGCAAGATCTCTGTCATCGCCGCGTCAGCGATCTCCGACGAAAGGCTGCCCCCCGCGGTGATCTGCCGGAACACTTCGGGCCATCCCCCGCGCTCGCCAAGGCTCACCGCCTCTTCGGGCCATCCCCCGCGCTCGCCAAGGCTCACCGCCTTAGTGTGGCCGATCACCGCTGTGGTGCCACAATCTCCTTTGTGAAGATCTGCGTCATCGACGTCGGCACCAGCAGCATCCGCTCTGCGGTCACCGACGGGCACCGGGTCATCTGCTTCCGCCAACAGTCCACCCCACCCGACATGCCCGAACCGGGATTGGTGGAGTTCGACGCCGACGACATGGCCTCGGCCATCGTCCAGACCGCCACCGAGGCTGTGAATGAGGCTGGGGGGGTCGATGCCGTCGCCGTCGCCAGCCAGCGGGGCTCGGCGGTGGTGTGGGAGCGCAAGACCGGCCGGCCGGTGGCCCCGGCGCTGGGCTGGCAGGATCTGCGCACGGTGGGCGAATGCCTCCGGTGGCAAGCCGAGGGCCTGTGGCTGGTACCCAACGAGTCGGCCACCAAGCTGGTCTGGCTGCTCGACCAGCATGACCCCGGCCGAAACCGGGATCTTTGCTTTGGCACCGTGGACTCGTGGGCAGTCTGGTGCCTGTCGCAGGGCGCCGACCATGTGATCGACCCCTCCAACGCGGCCATGAGCGGCATGCTGGCCGACGACGGCCGCTGCTGGTCGGATGCGCTCGTCGAGCAGATCGGGGTTCCCCCCCGCTGCCTGCCTGAGATCGTGGACTCCACCGGAGTGGTGGGCGCCGCCGCCGCCCTGCCCGGAGCACCGCCGATTGCCGGCATCATCGGCGACCAGCAGTCGTCGCTTATCGGACAGCGCTGTGTGCTCGAGGGGTTGGCCAAGCTCACTTTCGGTACCGGCGCCTTTCTGAACGTCTTCACCGGCCCAGACCGCCTGATTGCTCAGAAGCGCAGCGACCGGGGCACGTTTCCCATCGTGGCCTGGCAGGAGAACGGGGAAACCGCGTGGGGCGTGGAGGCCATGATGATCGCCGCCGGGTCGAACATGAACTGGCTCATAGACGATGTGGGCTTGCTGGGTGATGCCTCGGAGTCGTCCGCGATGGCCGACAGCGTGGCCGACACCGGCGGGGTGGTGTACGTGCCCGCCCTCTACGGGCTGGGCACGCCCCACTGGGACTTCGGGGCCCGAGCCGCCCTGTTCGGCATGACCGGGGGCACCACTGCGGCCCACATCGTTCGAGCGGTGTTCGAAGGGGTGGCCAATCGGGCCGCCGATCTGCTGGAAGCGGCCGAGGCCGACAGCGGCTACCACATCGAGCGGATCCGGGCGGACGGCGGAATGTCGAAAAATCCGGTGTTCATCCAGATATTGGCCGACACCCTCGGGCGAACGGTTGAGCTGTGCCCGGTGCCAGAGGGGACCGCACTGGGGGCTGCCGTGCTGGCCGGACGCGCCCTGGGACAGTGGTCGAGCTGGCAGGAGGTGGCTGATTCCTGGTCGCCGCGGGCGGTGGTGGCACCGCAGGCAGCCGCAGACCGCCAGCGCTGGCACGAGGCGGTGCAGCGGGCCTCCCGCTGGTATCCCGAGCTGTCCGACATCGGCCTCTAGCGGTCCGGAGAGGTTGGGTTCGAAAACACTGCGACCGGTGCCCTTCAAGCTGACAGACTAGGGCCACGGTGAGTCGGCCGGGTGGCCGCGGCGTCGCGGTCCGGGTACCGGGCAGCGATGCCGAGGAAGGTCGGGACTCCACAGGGCAACGGTGCTGGCTAACGGCCAGTCGGGGCGACTCGAAGGAAAGTGCAGCAGAGAACAGACCGCCGATGGCCCGCCCCAGCGGGCACAGGCAAGGGTGAAACGGTGCGGTAAGAGCGCACCAGGGGTCGGGGCGACCCGGCTCGCTCGGCAAACCCCACCGGGAGCAAGGCCAAGCAGGGGACATGGCGGCCCGCCGCCCCGTCAGGGGCAGTCCCCGGGTAGGCCGCAAAGATGGATGGCCACCCACGGTCCGCGAGGACCTGGACAGAATCCCGCCTACAGGCCGACTCACCGTCCGGCCTCTTCAGGCTTCTTCAGAGCAGAAGGGGCGTTCAGCATCCTCGGGGGGGCCGCCGGCGATTGGCGCCCATTTGGGCACGATCCAGCCGGCCTTGGGCGCAGAACAGGCGGCGGCGTTCCCGGTCGGTCAGCCCGTAGCGATTTATCGCCCACGCCCCGACGGCCAGCCCGATCAGCTCCAGAGCGATCAGCGCGGGGGCAGGCTTGAATTCGGGGAGATCTCCGCGGCCCACCCTGACCCCGAGAGCCGGCCACCAGAGCAGCTCGGTGCGCAGCCACGCTCCGTCGAGCACCAGGTACAGGAACAGCCCGATGGGCAGGCCCAGCCATCGGCGGCGGGCCAGCCGGCGGCCCCGGGTGGCCAGCATCACCGCCACCATCGCCACCAGGGGCGCCAACAGGGTGTGCATCGCCCACGGACCCCCGGCCAGCAGCTCAGCCACCGGCAGCACCGAGCCGAGCATCACCACTCGGTAGTCAAGAGCCGGGCTGTCGAACACCAAGGCCACCAGCACGAAGCTGAGGGCCAGGAACCAGAAGAACACCGGCCGGCGGCCCGATCAAGTCCGCACCAGGATGCGGCCGCATTCCTCGCAGTGGAGCAGCTCATCGGCCGGAGCATGGCGGATGCGGTCGAGCTCCATGGCCGACAGCGCCAGATGGCAACCCTCGCAGATGCCGTTGCGGAGCCGGGCCACCGCCACGCCGCCCATGCGGGATCGCAGCCCGTCATAACCGGCCAGCGCGGCCGGCGGGACTCTTGCGGCCTCGGCGCAGCGGGCGGCTGACTGCTGATCGATCTCGGCCTGCACCACCGCCTCCGCATCGGCGAGCCGGCGCCCGGCGGCGGACACCTCGGCTTCGGCCGCTTCAATATCCGACCCCAGGGCCTCCACCCGGGCGTCGATCTCCTCGATCGCCTCCATGAGCTCCAAGGCGTCGCTCTCCATGGCGGAGCAGCGGGATCGCAGTCCGTCCACCTCCTCTTGGAGGGTCAGCAGCTCCCGAGTGCCGGTGACCTCTCCTGAATACAGCCGGTCGTGCTCCCGCTTGGCCCGATCCTCCAGAGCGGCCAGCTCGTCCTCGTGTCGGTTGAGGGCCCGCTTGAGCTCCAGCTGCTCGACTTGCAAGGCCTCGCGCCGGCCCGCGACCTGTTCGCGATCCTGTTGCCGGGCAGCCAGAGCAGCCCGCTCGGCGAGGGTCTCATGGCGGTGGCGAAGCTGGTCGATTCTGATGTCGTGATCCTGCACCGACAACAGGAGCTGAAGCTGATCGTCGCTCACGGCTCGATATTAGGTTCGGTATCAGGTTCAGCCGCGCCCTGCGCCGCGGGACTGGCGGCGGGATCACCACCGGCGCCGGAGGCTGCCGGGGCTTCGCCTTCGCCGGGGCCGTCGAATTCGGTGCTGCGGCCCACGCAGGTGTCGGCCACCCCGTCGTCGTCGGAGTCCAACGGGAACTGCCCGCTAGGGCACACCGCTTCTACAGGCTGTGGGGTGCCGCAGTACAGCGGAATGGGATCCCCGCCCTCCACTGCGAATTCGCTGAACCCGCAGGGCGCCAATCCCGTCGTTGCCAGCAGATCAGCGCACGCGTCGTGGATGCCGTCGCCATCGGTGTCCACTGGGACGATGACCGGCACGACCGCCTCGGGGTCTTCGGGCGCGATGGGCGTATCACATGGGACACCCACGGTGAACACGTCCTCCAGCTCTATCAGATCGCCGAGCCTGGGCTCGCCGGGGCAGCCGGGAAAGTCCACCGGCACCCGGTCGGCGTGGTAGGCCGTCATGAACCGCCCCCACGCCACGGCCGGATAGGAACTGCCGGTCACGCCCCGCATGGGAATTCGCTCGTTGGGGTTCCCTAGCCACACCGCAGTGGCCAGATAGGGGGAGTACCCGACGAACCAGGCGTCGGCCGACTCCTCGGTGGTGCCGGTTTTGCCTGCTCCGACCTGATTGGGGATCTGTGCCCGCCGACCAGTGCCGTTGGCCATGTTGTTCTCCAGCACTTCAGAGGCCCAGCAGGCCGATCGCTCCGTCACCACCCGTCGGCCTGAGAGCTCGTGGCGGTAGAGCACGTTGCCCTGGCGGTCGACGATCCTCTCGATGAAGTAGGGCTCGTAGCGGATGCCACCGGTGCCGATCACACCGTAGGCCGACGCCATGTCGATCGGGTGAACTTCCTCGGAACCCAGCGGCAGCGACGCTACCGGCTCCAGCTCGCTGGTCACGCCCATGATCGCGGCGACGTCGATAACCGGCTGGATTCCGGCCACCCGGCCCAGCCGCAAGAAGGCGCAGTTGGAGGACACCCTGATCTGGTCGGTGATGGTTTCCACCTGCCCGGGCGAACTGGCGAAGTTGTTGGCCACATAGGGATCAGGCACGCCGCCGGGGTTGGGGATCTGACACGGGCCCCGCCCGCTGACGAGGTCGCTGGGCTGGTAGCCCTGCTCGAACAGGGCCATCATAACGAAGGTCTTGAACGCCGACCCCGGCTGGCGGGAGCCCTGGGTGGCCAGGTTGAACTCCTCTGTGTCCTGGGCGAACCCCGGCCCGCCCACCACCGCCCGAACCGCCCCGGTGTCAGGCTCCAGCGCGGCCAGGGCCATGGTGGCTTCCACCCCGCCGTGGCTGCCCTGGTCGTACTCGGCCAGGGTGGCCGACACTGCGGCCTCGGCCTGCCGTTGGGCCGCGGGGTCGAAGGTGGTGTGGATGCTGAGGCCGCCGTTGAACACCAGGTTGAAGCGATCCTCGGGGCTCCCGCCCAGATACCTGGGGTCGTCCAACAGCTGCTGCTTCACCTCCTCCACGAAGTAGCTCTTGGGGGGCAGCTCGATCTCGTTGACTGCTTCGGGCAGCGGCTGGAGATGGTAGGAGTCGGCCTGCTCGGAAGTGATGAAGCCCAGCTCGGCCAGCCGGTTCAGCACGATGCGCCGCTGGCGCAGCGCCCGGATGGGGTTGTTGATGGGATCGGTTCTGCTGGGGTTGCTGATGAGAGCGGCCAGCAGCGCGGCCTCCCCCCATCCCAACTCGGAGGCATCCAAACCCCAGTAAACCTCGGCTGCAGCCTGAACACCGTAGGCGCCCTGGCCGAAGTACACCGTGTTCAAATACAGGTTGAGGATCTCGTGCTTTTCCATCTGCCGCTCGAGGCGCTTGGCCATGGCCATCTCCTGGAGCTTGCGCTCGGCCTCGACCTTGTTGCCCACCACTAGGTTTTTGATGAGCTGCTGGGTGATGGTGGAGCCGCCCTGGGTGATCCCCCCGGCCCCCACGTTCTCCAGACCAGCCCGGAACACCGCGCTGAGATCGACGCCGGTGTGGAGGTAGAAGTTCTCGTCCTCGATGGCGAGCACCGCATGCTGTACTTCGTCGGAGATGTCGCCCAGGTCCACGAGCACCCGGTTCTCCACATAGCTGAATACGTCGATGACCTGGAGGTTCGAGTCGTATACGTACGAGCGGATGGCCAGCTCGTCCAGGCTCACGTCTTCAGTCAGGTTCACCTCCACCGGGGTGGACTCCCACGACTGGAGCACATCAGCAGTAGGCGGCCATACCACGAAAAGGGTGGCGGCCAAGGCCAGCGCCAGCATCGGCATGAGCACCGTCAGACGGAACAGGTGGGACAGCCACCTCAGCAAGTCCTTCACCATGCCTCCGGGATTTCCGGTCTCGCTGCAAACATCGGGCTCACGCGGCCCGCATATGTACCCAGGCCCCTCACGCTAGCGGCTACGAGGCAAGGCAAGGGGCTCGCTCAGTAGCTGCCACCCAGTTTGGTGTGATCCCAGCTGACGGTCTTCTCGGCCTTGATCACTACCGCGGTGCGCTTCTGGGCCATGCTCTCGGCCGCTTCGGACAGCATCTCACGGTCGACGTCGGGGTTGTTGCGGGCCATCACCGCCAAGGCGTAGCGGTGGACCACCTCGGGGTCGGTGTGCAGTTCGGCATAGCCGTTGATCGCCACCCCCCTCAGCTTGTCGTATTCCAGGCCGTCCTCCATCAGCACGGCGATGCGGCCGTCCCGCTCCAAGTTCTTGATCTTCTGCGACTTGGTATAGGTCTCGAAGACGATGTCGCCGTCCACCACCCCGAACCACAGTGTGCTCAGATGGGGGGTTCCGTCCTGGTTGATGGTGGCCACCTGGAGGCTCTTCTGCTCCTCGATGAAGGCTTCGAGCTCTTCGGGGGTCATGCGGATCTTCTCGCGTCGCTTCGCCATGGGGTCAGCCTCCCACACCGGCTCGGCGCGTGCCTCGCCGTTTGACGCCGACTCCTTGGGGCGATGTCGGCGACTGGTCAGACGATATCGGGCGCTGCCGCCCACCACCACCAGCCCAAGGCTGCGACTGCTCCTGCGAACAAGGCGAAAAACAACGCCCGCTTGGCCAGTTTGTACAAGCACACCACCGTGGCCAGCACGGCGACGATCACTGCGGCCAGCGCCAGCTCAGGGTTGACAGTGGCGAACTCGATCAGCTCGGGGGGTATGTCATCGCGCACCGACGATGGCACGCAGTCAAGGGCCTGCTCGGGGATCTTGGCTATCGATCCCTCGCGCAGCTTCTCCAGCAGATGAGCGTCGACGCAGTCCAGCCCGTCGGGGAGCCGCTGCTCACCGCTGCTCAGCGGCCCCTGCCTGATCCTTCAGGCGCCCTTCGAGGCGGCCTATCCTGCCGGCCAAATCCATGAGAAGACCGGTCAGCTGATCCAATCTCTGATGAACCCGGACAAATCCGGCCTGCGTCTCATCCCGGTAGGCCTTCAACTGCGCCTGCGTCTCATCCCGGTGAGCTTTCAACTGCGCCTGCGTCTCATCCCGGTGAGCCCTGAGATCGGCGCGGTGCGACCGGTCGAGGTACAGCATGAGAGCGATTACGACCCCCAGCATGGAAATGATGACTTGTTCCACTTCGGTTCTCCCGAAAAGGTGCGAAATTGGGGAAGCAGCATCACTATACCGGGCCTCGGCCGATCACCGGGCCAGATCAGCGAGTTTGACCAACTCGGGCTCGATGCGCTCCACCGGTCCTGCGGGCAGGAAGAAACGCCAGAAGATGCTGCCCGCAGGGCGGCCCTCGGTGTCCAGCCAGTTGTCGACGCCGGGATCTTCGTGGGCGATCACCATCTTGAAGGCGCCGTCGGCCTCCAAGGTCGTGTTGGCCCGATTTCGGCTGGTGACTCGGTTGGCGTAGTCGTAGGTCTGGCCGAAGGCGGTCCACAGGCACACGTTCCCGAACTTGCACTCCGGCCACCGCCCGGTCATCACCAGGGCTTCGTCAGGGCCGAGCACATAGCGCCCCATGGTGTAGTAGGCGTCAAAGGCGGCAAAGCCCATCGTGCCGGGCGGCTGGGGGTCGGGCAGAACGTTGGGCTCTCGGCTGACCCATGCCGGGAGCGGATAAGTGCCGGGGACGGGCTGCTGCACAGTCTTGCCCAGCACATGGTTGGTCACCCGGCCGATGGCCGCAGCCACGGTCTCGTCACCCCAGCGTGCGGCCGGGCCCACCGGCGAAAGGCACTCGATTGCCAGCGGGATGTGGAGCGACTCGTCGGCCGCCGCGGGCTTGGGGAACTCGAAGTAGTGGCGAGTGGTGATCCGGCCCGATTCGGGGGGCAAGTCCAGCCAGTTGCGGTCCCGGGGCGCGCCGCCCAAGAACACCTCATAGTTGCCCTCGGCGTCCACCTCGATGTCGTCGTCGTTGAGCACCCCGCCGGTGCCGGTGGCATATCGGCCCTCCGATGAGCCCAGCTCCACCGTGAACGACGTGTAGACCGCTCCGGCCAAATTGCCGGTGACCCGATAGGCCAGATCACTGCTCACCGGGGCCTCGAAGTACACCGCATCGGCATTGTCACCGGTGAACTTGCGGGTGGGCGACACAATGCGGCGCCACACCGGGCGCTCAGGGTCGAACTCCGCGTGGGCGAACAGAGCCGACTGGAGGATGTGCAGCGCCAATCGGTGGCTGTCGGCGATGTCCTGCTCGCCGAACACCCCCCACTCCTCACCGCAAAACCGGTCGCTGGCTTGCGATAAGGCGTCAACCATGTCGGCCCACGCGGCCTGGGTCTTGGTCTGCTCTGCCATGGTCATATCCCCCTTCGGCTTCGCCGGGACGTTACCTCGGCACCTCGAGGCCCCCACCATCCACCATTGCGTCATCTCCCCTGGATATGGTCCAACTGTGAGCACAGTTCTCGTAGACGCCGCGGCTGACGCCGTTTCGGATGCGACCCCGGACGGTGTCCCGGCGGCGGTGCCCCGGCTTCCCGTCCGCGTGATCCGCAGTCCGCGTCGGCGCAAGACGGCCGCAGCGAAGGTCCAGCCCGATTGCATCGAGGTGCGGGTGCCCGCGGGGATGACCCCGGATGCCGAAGCCGAGATGGTGGCAAGTCTGGTGACCCGCCTCGAGCGCAAGCGGGCGGCCGAGGTCTGCGGCCCGAACCTGGCCGATCGGGCGGCCGAGCTCGCCTCTCGTTACGGCTTGGCCCAGCCGGAGTCGGTTACCTGGGCCGAGCAGAACGACCGCTGGGGATCGTGTACTTCGGCCCGGGGCACGATCCGCATCTCCACCCGTCTGGCCCGGGTGCCCGGCTGGGTGCTCGATGCCGTCATCGTCCACGAGCTGGCCCACCTCAGCGAGCCCAACCACGGCCCCGCCTTCTGGGAGCTGGCCAACCGCTATCCCCGCCAAGAACGCGCCTCCGGCTTCCTCGAAGCCATGTCAGCCGGCCACTCCGACCCCCGCCACACCGTCTGAGCCCCAAGATTATTCAAAACTAGAATTAAGGAGAGCCCCATGCGCGGTGCCGTTTTGCACGCCAGCCCCGGCGAGTTGGTCGTCGAGAATCTCACCGTGGACAAACCCGATCCCAACGAGGTGCTCATCAATACCACCTATGCCGGCCTGTGCCACTCCGACCTGCACTTCATGGACGGCCATTGGCCGGTGGCGGCGCCGACGGTCATGGGCCACGAGTCGGCGGGCGTGGTGGCCGCGGTGGGCGAGGACGTGACGTATGTGAAGCCTGGCGACCACGTCATCACCTGTGTGTCGATGTGGTGCGGGGTGTGCAGCAAGTGTCTGGACGGCAAGCCCTACATGTGCCTCAACGCCGACTCCATGCGCTCGGGACGGCCAAGCCCCTCGCTGCAGCTCGACGACGGCCGGAGCTGCATCGCCTTCGCCGGGCTGGGGTCGTTCGCCGAGGAGCTGCTGGTACACGAGCGGGCGGTGGTCAAGATCCGCGACGACATGCCGCTGGACCGGGCTGCTCTGATCGGCTGCGGGGTCACCACCGGCCTGGGAGCCGTGATGCGCACCGCAGCAGTGCCCGCCGGATCGAGTGTGGTGGTGATCGGCTGCGGCGGCATCGGGCTGTCAGCCGTGCAGGGGGCCCGCATCGT
Organism: bacterium; assembly: GCA_026709815.1. Taxonomy (GTDB): domain Bacteria; phylum Actinomycetota; class Acidimicrobiia; order Acidimicrobiales; family Bin134; genus Poriferisocius. The sequence goes on from JAPOSH010000044.1 coordinate 12,125, forward strand.
GGGAGCGACGCCGATCATCGCAGTGGACGTGGCAGCATCCAAACTGGAGGCGGCGCGGCGCCTGGGCGCAACCCACACCGTCGATGCGTCACAGTCCGATCCGGTGGCCGCGGTCCACGAGATCACCGCGGGCGGCGCCGACTACTCGTTCGAGGCCATCGGCTTGACGGCCACCGTCGAGCAGAGCTGGGCCATGCTCGGTGCCGGCGGCACGGCCACCATCATCGGGATGCTGCCCATGACCAGCCAGGTGACCATTCCCGGCGGTGAGATCATCTTGAGCGAGAAGAAGCTCCAAGGCTCGCTCATGGGGAGCAACCGCTTCCGGCTGGACATGCCCAAGTTCATCGACCTGTACCTTGACGGGCGGCTCAAGCTGGACGAGATGGTTTCGGCCACCATCGGCATCGACGAGGTGAACGACGGCTACGCGGCCATGAAGGCGGGCGAGACCCTTCGCTCGGTCGTAGCCTTCTGATCCTCTCCCCCCGCCCCGCTCGTTGGGCTGCTAGCCCCGCAGGTTGGGCAGAACGTCGGCCAGGGCGTCTAACAGGGTGTCGATCTCATGGTCGGTGATGACCAGCGGCGGGCAGATGGCCAAAGCCGACCCGATTGGGCGCAACACCACCCCCGCCTCCAACAGCCGCATCCGGGCGGGGGCGGCGTCGCAGCCCAATTCGGCGGCGTACACCGCCCCGGTCCCCCGATAGCTCTGAATGATCCCGTCGGCTTGGAGGGCGCCCAAGCCCTCGGAGAGCCTTTCAGCCAGGTGCGGCACCCGCTGAACCAGTTGCTCTTCTTCCATCAGGGCCAGATTGGCCACCCCTGCGGCCATGCACGCGGGGTGACCGGCGTAGGTGTAGCCAGTGCGCAGCGCATAGCCGGGCTGCTCCAGCAAGTCGCACACCGCCCGGCTGCAAATCACCCCTCCCACCGGCTGGTAGCCCGAGGTGACCCCTTTGGCGAACGTCATCAGATCCGGGGTCACGCCGAAGTGCTGAGCCCCGAACCATTCCCCCAAGCGGCCGAACCCGCAGATCACCTCGTCGAAAATCAGCAGGGCGCCGTGCTGGTCGCACAGTCGCCGCAGCCCCTCCAAGTAGCCGTCAGCCGGCGGAAACACCCCTCCCGCGCCCTGTACCGGCTCGGTGATGACGGCTGCCACCCGGCCATAGTTGGCGGCCATGACGGTGCTGACCGCTTCGATGTCGTCGCGGGGCACCTCGACGAAGTGGGGCAAAAGGTCGCCCCACCCTTCCCGGTTGCCGGCAATGCCCTGGGCGGAGGTGCCCCCGAAGTTGGTGCCGTGATAGGCGTCGGTGCGCCGGATGACGACCTGCCGGTCGGGCTCGCCCCGGAGCTGATGTGTCGCCCGGGCGATCTTGAGGGCGGAATCCACCGCCTCGGAACCCGAGCCGCAGAAGAACACCCGGCCGTCGGTGAGCGGCGAACGCATCGCAACCATCGCGGCCAGCTCCTCGGCTGGCTCATTCGTGAACGGGGCGAATGTCTGATAGGCGTCCAATCGCCGCATCTGGTCGGCCACGGCGTCGATGATCTCGGCCCGGCCGTGGCCCACCTGGCAGTACCAAAGGCTGGCCATGGCATCCAGGTATCGTCTGCCGTGGTCATCCCAGAGCGTGCAACCCTCGGCCCGCACGATGGTGACGAAGTCGTCAGCCGCAGGCGGGGTGAACGGGTGCAAGAACTTCGTGGGCACCGTCGAATACTAACGACCGCTGATTCACCGGCATGTCACCGGGAGTGGGATAGTCGGGGCTTATGAAGCTGGGAATCGGAGTGGACATCTGGAACCAGGCTAGGCTGGACCCCTCGCTAGCCCGAGAGGAGCTGGCCAGGGTCCAGTTGGCCGAGCGCCTGGGGTACGACTCGGTGTGGTCGGCCGAGATCTACGGCGTCGACGCCATCACCCCGCTGGCCTGGATCGCAGCCCACACCCGACACATCCGGCTGGGCACCGCGGTGTGCCAGGTGGCGGCCCGGCCGGCGGTGACCACCGCTATGCAGTTCGGCACCCTGGAGGCGCTGGCCGGTCCCGGTCGGGCCATCTGCGGTTTGGGCCTGTCAGGCCCCCAGATCGTGGAGGGGTGGTACGGCCAGCCCTGGGGCAAGCCCAATGCGCTGCTGCGCGACTACGTGTCCATCATCAAGAAGGTGTTCGCTCGCCAAGAGCCGGTGACCCACGGCGGACCGCAGATCAGCCTGCCCTATGCCGGCGACGGCGCCTTGGGCGTCGGCAAGCCGCTGAAGTCGATCTTGCACATGAACCCCGACATTCCCGTGTTCCTGGCCACCGGCGGGCCGTCCAACACCGCGCTGATGGCCGAGCTGGCCGACGGGTGGCTGCCGCTGGGCTACACCCCGGACAGCGCCCACCTCTACACCGAGTCCATCCAGAGGGGGCTCGACCGTGCCGGGCGCACCTGGGACGACATCGAGATCCAAGCCGGAGCCAAAGTGTCGATCACCGACGACGTGCAGGGGGCCATCGACGAGGCCAAGCCCCAGTTCGCTTTTCTGGTGGGGGGCTATGGAACCCGGGAGCACAACTTCCACCGAGACGCCATGGTGCGACGGGGCTTCGGCGAGGCCGCCGAGCGCATCCAAGAGCTGTTCATGGCCGGGCGCCGGGACGAGGCGGTGGCCGCAGTGCCCGACGAGTACATCGACGACGGGGCGCTGATCGGCTCCCGCCCGCGCATCAAAGAGCGCTTCGCCCGCTGGTGCGACACCAAGGCCACCGGCCTCACCATCCGGGCCGACACCGAAGAGGAGCTGGCCTACATCGCCGAGCTGGCCGAGGCCCGCCCCCGCACCGACCGCACTCCGTAGGATTCACCGGAGCAGCCAGTGCCTCATCCGCCCTACCTGTGCACCGGTACGCTGGGCAGAGCGCCATGGGACGACAAGGCCCGGGCTGCTTCTGCCGCTGGATTCGCCCGGCTGTCGATCTACGGGTGGGAGCACCGCAAACTGCAAGACCGCGGATGGGGCGACGCTCGCATCATGCGCCTCTTGAGAGCACTGGGCCTTGGGGTGGCCGAGTACGACGGGGCGGTTATGACCATGCGGTCACCGGAGGGTGCCGAGGAGACAGTGGCTTCAGCCGCGGCCCTGGACGCCCGGTCGATCACAGTGTTGGAGCATTCCCATTGGCAGCCGAGCCACCACATCGACCAGGCGGCGGCCACGCTGGCCGAGATCGCCGACCAAGCCGCCGAATACGGCATCCTGGCTTTGGTCGAGCCGTTCTCCTGGTCGCCATTGGACGATCATCGGGTAGCGGCTGAGATCGTCGAGCGGGCCGACCGCCCCAACACCGGCCTGCTCGTGGACACATGGCATCTGCAGCGGGGCCCAGAACGAGGCCTGCTCGATCCCGCCATCGACTCGGCCATGATCAAGGCCATCCAAATCGGAGACACTGGCCAAATCGGAGACACCGGCCCAGACCCCGCGGGCCAGCCAACCCCCCGAGAAATCGCCGACGAGTGCATACACCGTCGGCTCATGCCCGGCGATGGAACCAGTGATATTGCCGGATTGCTAGCTGGCCTGGCCGACCGCGGTGTCGATGCCCCCGTCGCCATCGAGGTGTTCTCTGACGAGCTGAACGCTCAGGAAATCAATGTGACGGCCCGCCAAGCGATGGAGTGCTTCAAGAAGCTTCGCCTCATCCCGGATGCCAACTGTCTCCAAAGGAACTCGTTGGAGGTTGGTGGATGGGAACAAATATGAATCTTGAACAGATCAAAAAGAAGATTGAGTTAGTCTGCGAAGTAGCGGACGCTAGTTTTGGTGCAAATTTTATTTTAATCGAAGAGTGAACATTGAGTTTATTTTCGCCGGTTCAGGCAGCGATGGAGGGTTGTCGCTGGGGCTGCTGGGGTGGGGGGTGGCTGTGGCGGGCTGGGGGATGGAGGGTGTGCCGGCGGGTCTGTTCGTTTTGTTCGATGGTGTGGCCGTGTTTGTGGGCTTTGCGGTGGCAGCTAGGGCATAAGAGGACGAGGTTGTCGATGTTGGTGGACCCGTTGAGTTCCCAAGGCACGATGTGGTGGACATCGCAGGCTTGGAGTCGGATGCCGCAGCCGACGCAGCCGCGGTCTCGGCGGTACAAGGCCAGCTTCTGGGCTTTGGTGGGCGCCCGCTGGGCTTGACCCACATACAAGGGCTGTCCATCGGCGGAGAAGATCATCGGCACGATATCGGCATCACAAGCCAAGCGGCGGAACTCGTCCAAGTCGATCGGGGCTCCGTCGATGAGCCCGGCGCCGGCGAGCCGGCCCTCGATGGCGTCGTAATCGGCGGTCACCAAAAGCACCGTCTTCTGCGGGCGGACACCGCAGCACTCGCCATCAGCCCCAGCTTTAGGGGCATCGGCGGGTTGTTGGGTGACGAGCGCCACCAGCGCGTCGGCGTTGCGCTGCTCGAAGGTGCGAACCGGATCGAAAGCAATGTCATCGGCGAGCATCTTGTTGCTCATGGCACCGAGCGCAACCTTGACCCGATCACCGGCTATCTGGTCCAGCTCGGCGTGCAACACGACCATGCCGCCCGCCCCATCGAACACCTTGAGGGACCGGCGGGCCCGTTGCTGCTCAGAACGGCTCATCCCGTCGGCGGCCCGGCGCTGGTCCTCGCGGGCGGCCACGGTCTTCTTGTACTCATCGTGGTTCTGCCAGCCGCCCAGCTCCAACAGCTCCTGCTGGTCTTGGACGCTCATCGGCGCTCTTTTATGTGACTCCGCCACCATGGCGCCCTGCTCCGCGGACAGGCGCCCCTGCTGCACCGCGCCCAGCACATCCGGCAGCGCCTTCAGCCCTTCGGCGGTGCGGGCCAGTTGGCGGGCTTTGTGGGCGCTGATACCGAACTGATGGCACACCGACGCCGCCGCACTGCGCCCCTCGAGCTCGCCGTAACGGGCAATGAGACCAACCAGGTACCCTTCCGCTCGACGGCGAACCGAATCAGCCTCACCCATCAAACCCAACAACTCCGAAGCGCTCAACTCAGAGAAATCAGGAAACCTGAAACCCCCGGCAACACCGGTATTACTATATCTTTGACCGGGGTTTATTCCGGATATCATACATCAAATTATACCGGACCCAGTGACAACAACCACCCAAAATAAGAAAAAATATAGCCAAAATCGGAAAAATTATAGAGCTTTTCTCTAGAAATCGAGATGGACTGGACTTTATCGGGACCGCCTTGGCGAAATCTTCGTCGGCGAGCAAGTGGCCTACCTCAGGGGATTGAAGGCTAGATTTAGCCTGTGAGCGCTGATGCCATCCCTCAAGAAGTCGACGACGCCATCGACACCCTTTTGGCCGAGCACGACCCCGCTGCCATGTCAGTGGAGGAGTTCCGGGGCCACCAGTACGACGCCGGCCTGGCCTGGGTCCACTTCCCAGCGGGTTTCGGCGGCCTCGGACTGGCCCCCCGATTCCAACGCCACATCGAAGCCCGCCTGCGCGACGCAGGCGCCGGTCCGCCTGATCCGGGCACGTTCTTCTTCACCCTGGCCGGACCGACCATCGTGACCCATGGCACCGACGAGCAGAAGCGCCGGTTCCTGCGGCCTATGTTCACCGGAGAAGAGCGCTGGTGCCAGCTGTTCTCCGAGCCCGGTGCGGGCAGCGACTTCGCCGGTCTGGCTACTCGGGCGATCCGCGACGGCGACGTCTGGACCGTGGACGGCCAGAAGGTGTGGAACACCATCGCCCACCTGGCTGACTGGGGCATGCTGGTAGCCCGAAGCGACCCCGATGCCCCCAAGCACCGGGGCATGACCTACTTCGCTTTGGACATGCACGCCGAGGGAGTAGAGGTGCGTCCCTTACGCCAGATCACCGGCGAAGCCGAGTTTAACGAGGTCTATATGACGGGCGTGCAGGTGCCCGACGCCAACCGCATCGGCGATGAAGGAGGCGGCTGGGGGGTGGCGCTCACCACGCTGATGAACGAGCGCACGGTTATCGGGGGCGGCGGCTCGCCCAAGCGGGGCTCGGGCAGCATCGCCGAACTGGTACGGGTGTGGTCGGAGCTCTCCGATGAGCAGCGCACCTCAGCTCGTCTCGACCGGGTGATGAAACTGTGGAGCCAGGCCGAGACGCTGCGGCTCACCAATATGCGGGCCTCGCAGAACCGCCGGGCCGGCAACCCCGGACCCGAGGGCTCGGTGGCCAAGGCCATACACGCCGAGCTGAACAAGTCCGTCTTCGAGGAGTGCGTGAATCTCCAGGGGCCCGCCGGGTCGGTGGACTTCGACTACACCTTCCGCCGGCCCGAAGCGGTGTCGGTAACCGGCGTTGAGAACGGGGTCGGGCACGCCTTTTTGCGATCCCGAGCCAACTCCATCGAGGGCGGCACCACCGAGATCATGCGCAACATCCTGGGCGAGCAGATCCTCGGCCTGCCCGGCGAGCCCCGGGTGGACAAAGCCATCCCGTGGAACGAGGTCCCCCGCAACTAGGTCCGAACCTGCGGTCAAGCCAGCCGATCACCGTCTCAGCGGCGGCTGCTGCCGGTTAGCCTGTCGGCCAAGTGCCAGTCGCCGATTCGCTGTTGTCCGTTGAGGGCGTGTGCAAGTCGTTCGGCGCGACCGAGGTGCTGGCGGACTTCGATCTGGCGCTGAACGCAGGTGAGATGCTGTCGCTGCTGGGGCCGAGCGGGTGTGGCAAGACCACGCTGCTGCGGCTCATCGCCGGCCTGGAGCAGGCCGACCGGGGCAGGGTCGTGCTGGACGGAACCGCCGTAGACGGCGACGGTGCCTGGAGCAGGCCCGAGGACCGCCAAGTAGGCATGGTGTTCCAAGACTGGGCGCTGTTTCCGCATTTGGATGTGGCCGGCAACGTGGGCTACGGGGTTCCCCGCCGCCAGCGGACCGCAGAGGTATCCAAGACCCTGGAAATGGTGAACCTGCCGAGAACCCAAGACCGCATGCCCGACACCCTCTCCGGCGGCCAGCAGCAGCGGGTGGCGCTGGCCCGGGCCATCGCCCCCAAACCCAAGGTCTTGTTGCTGGACGAGCCTTTTTCCAACCTGGACGCCGCTTTGCGGCGCGAGGTCCGAACTGAGGTGCGCGAGCTACTCCAAGAGGCCGAGATCACCGCGGTTTTCGTCACCCACGACCGAGAAGAGGCGCTGGCTCTCGGCGACCGGGTGGCGGTGATGAACGCCGGGCGAATCGTGCAGGAAGGATCGCCATCGGAGGTCTACCGGCAGCCGGCCAATCCGTGGGTGGCAGGGTTCGTGGGGGGGGTGTCGATGTACCCCGCGAGCGCCGCCGGAAACGTGGCCCACGCCGACTTCGGCGCCATTCCCCTGCTCAAACCGGACCAGGGCGCCGTGGAAGTGGCGGTGAGACCCGAGAATGTGGACCTGCTTCCCGACGGCAACCGCGCCGCCACTCATATCGTGGAGCGCCTGGAGTTCCAAGGGGCTGATTCCATGGTCACGGTGGCCAACTCAGCCGGCGTCCGCCTTCAGGCCCGAGTCAGCGGCACGCAGAGCATCAAACCCGGAGATCGGGTGCTGCCGGTGTTCTCCGGATCGCCCGCGACGGCCTTTGCCCGGTCCGACGCCGACTGACCTCCGGCGGCCGACGGCCTGCTCAGCAGAGGCGGCAAAGAATGTAAAGCAAGCTTCACGGATGGCGGGGCCAGCCGGTAAAGTCGCTCTTCGTGGGGCCCACGACAATCCGGTCTTCAGCCATTTTGCGGGCCGCCGCCATCGTCGTCACGGTTGGCTTCGCCTTCCCGGCGGGCTACTTGGTTTGGCGCAACTTCACCTTCCACAGCGACCCATTGGGCGTGCTCTTCTCCCAGCGCACCCAGGGGCCGCTGCTGCGCACGCTGCGGCTGGCCGCGCTGGTCTCGGTTTCCACCGCGGCGCTCGGCACCTCCCTGGCCTGGTTGACCACCCGGTGCGACATCCCTCTCCGGCGGATGTGGCAGGCGCTGTTGCCGCTGCCGCTGGTGTTCCCCACCTTCATCGGCGCGGCGGCGCTGATCCGCACTCTCAACCCCGGCGGCCTGCTGTCGGACTGGCTGGACAACCTGGGGCTGGTGTGGGACGTGGAGATACAGGGCCTGTTCGGCGCATGGCTGGCGCTCACCCTCTTCACCTACCCCTACGTTTACCTGCCGGTGGCCGCCCGGCTGCGGCGCCTGCCCGGCTCGGCGGAGGAGACCGCCCGGCTGTTGGGCGACAGCCCGCCGGCGGTCATCAGGCGGGTGGTGCTCCCCCAGACGGCAACGGCCATCAGCGCCGGCACCCTGCTGGTGTTCCTGTATGCCATCAGCGACTTCGGCGCGGTCCAGCTCATGCGCTATGACACGCTCAGCCGGGCCGTCTACACCACCCGGCTCAACAACCAGCCGGTCTCCATGGCACTCAGCGTGGTCCTGCTGGTACTGGCCGCCGCAGTGGTGCTGGCAGAGCGGGGGGCCACCCGCCGTTTCGAGCACGCCGCCCCGGTGCGCTCGCAAAACCCGGTGGTCTATCGGCTGGGCCGGACCAAGCCAATCGCCGTGGCTTTTTTGGCCAGTTCGGTCGCGCTGGCCCTGTTGGGGCCGCTGGCGTCGTTGGCCGACTGGACAATCGACGGGATCAGGCTGGAGGCCTCTGGGGGGCGGGATCTGCTCGTGGGATGGGAAGACGTGTGGTCGCCCGCCTGGCACACCGCCTATGGCAGCATTCTGGCCGCGGCGGCATCGGTGGCCATCGTGCTGCCGGCGGCCTACCTCGTGGTGCGCCACCGGTCTCGCATCGGCACATTGGCCAATGCGGTGATCGTGTCGGCGTTCGCCCTGCCGGGAATACTCATCGGGCTGGCACTACTGTTCTGGACGCTCCAAACCGACGTCGGCAGCCATCTCCGCAACACCCTGGTGTTGCTGGTTTTCGCTTACATCGTGCGATTCGGAGGCCAGACGATGCGCACCTCCCAAGTGGCGGTGGCCGCGGTGTCGTCCCGGCTGACCGACGCCGCCCGCACCCTGGGCGCCGGCGGGCTGCGTCGATTCCGGTCTCTGGAGCTGCCGCTCATGGCCCCGGGGCTGCTGGCCGGGGGCGGGCTGGTGATGCTCTCGGTGATGAAGGAGCTGCCCATCACGCTGCTCATCGCCCCCTTCGACTTCCCCACGCTCACCACCAAGGCGTTCAACAGCATCGAGGAGGCCTTCGTGGCCGAGGCCGGCATCTGGTCGGGCGCGCTCGTCGTGCTGTCGGGCGCGCTCACCTGGCTCTTCATCGTCCGCCGGTCCGACTACTTCGACTAGCAGCGCCAACGCAAGCGCCAACGCAGATCTGTGACACGCTGCGGGGGTGAGCATCGAGCCGTTCGAGATCTGCGTCCCCCGAGCCGACCTAGACGACCTACACCAGCGTTTGTCCATGACCCGTTGGCCCGACACCGTGAGGCCGGGTTGGGCCGACGGCGCTTCGGTGGCTTACATGCAAGATCTGTGCCGACACTGGGCCGACGGCTACGACTGGCGGGCCCGGGAGACCTACCTCAACGCCTTCCCCCAGTTCACCGCCACTGCGGCCGGCGAGCGGGTGCACTTCTACCATGTGCGCTCCCCAGCGACCGATGCGCTGCCCATGGTGATGATCCACGGGTACATGGGCTCGGTGGTGGAGTTCCGCGAGATGATGGGACCGCTGTCCGATCCGGCGGCTCACGGCGGCGATCCGGCTGACGCCTTCCACCTCGTGGTCCCGTCGCTGCCCGGCTACGGATTCTCCGGCCCGACCGCCAACCCCGGCGTAGACGTGCACCGCTGCGCCGAGGCCATCGCCGGGGTCATGGAGCAGTTGGGCTACGAGCGCTACATCGTGCAGGGGGGCGACTGGGGGGCGCTGGTCACCCGGCGCATGGCGGAGGCCTTCGGCGACCGGCTCATCGCCGCCCACTTCAACATGCTCTTCGCCCAGCCCACGGCGGAGGAGGCCGCCGAGCAGGCTGAGATGATGGAAGGGGTGACCGAGGCCGAACAGGCGGCCATGGCCCGCTCGCTGGAGGTGATCGCCGACGGCACCGGCTACATGGCCATGCTCTCCACCAAGCCCCAAACCCTGGCCGTGGCCCACAACGACTCCCCCGCCGGTCTAGCGGCGTGGTTCATGGAGAAATACCAGCACTGGTGCGACCTGGAGAACGGCGATCTCGAGAGCGTGTTCACCAAGGACCAGCTACTCGACAACGTGATGCTGTACTGGATCACCGCCACCGCGGCGTCATCGGGGCGGCTGTATCTGGAGTCGGCCCGCACCGGCACGTCGGCGCTGGACTCCTGGGCCGGTCGGGTGGAGGTGCCCACCGGCCATGCCGTCTACCCTCGGGAGCTGCTGCAAACCCCGCGGGTGTGGGCCGAGCGCCGCTACAACATCGTTCACTGGGCCGTGCAGCCCAAAGGCGGCCACTTCGCCCCCTTCGAGCAGCCCGAGCTGTTCACCGACGACCTGCGAGCCTTCGGGCGCCTGTTCCGCTGAGGGCTACGCGAACCGGGCGGAGCGCATAGCCAAGATGTCGTCCTCGCCGCGGCCCTCGGTGGCCTCGAGCGCCTCTTCGGGGCCTTTCATGCGCAGCGGGCAGGAAACCGACACGTCCATCACCTGATTGACGCGGCCGAAGGCGATCCAGCAGCCGATGGACAGGGTCATGTCCATCATCAGCTCGTCGCCGAAGTGCCCGACCATGCGGTCCATGAACGCCTGGTCGATGGCCAGATGGTCGGTGGCGTACTTCTCGCAGTACTCCAAGGCATCCCGCTCGGCCTCGCTGTAGCCGTGGTATTGGTCTCGATTGCCGACGTTGAGGTAGTCGTCCTCGCTCAGATCATGTTGCGCCAACGACGCAACCCGGGTGTCCAGTCAAACCACGCAGTGGTTGATCTGGGCGATCCTCATCCTCAGCAGCTCCCGCAGCCGCACCGAGAGCTTGCTCTTGTTGTACACCGCCGCGCTGAATGCCGACGCCGGAGCGGTCAGCTCCGGGCACAGCATCCACAGCCGATGCAGCTCCTCGGCGGGGCCATCGGGGATCTTGATTCGCGCCATGCCTCCTCCTCGGCCGGAATGCCAAGACTGTACAGTCCCAGACGCCTCCCAGCTCGCACAGTCGCTTCACGAGCAGGCGTTCGGGCCCGTTGCCGCGACTTGCGGCTGTGCTGCTCGCCGCGGCCTCGGCCTTTTCCGTCAGCCCAGATCAGCGTGATTCTTCGGACGGGTGGTGGCGATGGTGCCGTAGAACACACCGACGAGCACGATGACCGCGCCAACGGCGGCGACAGGGCGGGGGAACTCGCTGAAGAACGCCGCGGCCCAAACTGTGCCCGCCACCGTCTCGATGGGTGAGAACAAGGCCACATCGGCCACCGGGGCGAAGCGAGGCGCGTTGGACAGTGCCAGTCGGCCGAAAGGGTTGAACACCAGCCCCATGGCGGCGATGGACAGATAGGCCCGGGCGTCCAACGAAAGCGGCGACGCCCAGTACATCAGCGCCGCCACGGTCAGCACTCCGCCGATGGACAACCCCACCAGCCGGCTCATGTCGGGATACCGGCGCCACATGGTCAGGCTCACCGAGAAGCCCACAATGGCCACCACGCCCAGCAGGTCGCCCGAGAGGGTGGGCTCGCCCACCGAGCTGAACACGATGGCCACGATGCCCGCCAGGGTGATGGCGATGGCAATGGCGATGGCGCGGCTTATGCGCTCCTTCAGCCATATCCAGGCGCTCACCGCGGACAGCAGCGGCACCGCCGACACGATGGCCACCACATTGGCCACCCGGGTCTCGGTGACGGCGATCACGAAGCAGAGCTGGCTGCCTCCGCTGAGCGCCCCAATGACCAAGTGCTGCCACCGGTGGCTGCGGAACGCCTCCAGCGGCCCGCAGCCGTCCACCCGATGGCTCAGGCCGGTGTAGAGGGGTACCGAGCAGCACGCGACCCAGAAGGAGACATCCACGGCATCGGCCTCCGAGAGCCGGATCCAAAGCGAATCGGTGGAAACCGCCAGCATCCCCACTCCGGCGAGCAACCAGCCCAGCCGCCGTTGATCATTGGCCCGGGCGGCATCCATTCGGTGGGCCGTAAGGGACTCGAACCCCTGACCCCCTGCGCGTCATGCAGGTGCTCTAGCCAACTGAGCTAACGGCCCGCGGCGAGCTAGGTTAGCAGGAGCAGCCGCACAGCCGTGAACGGCTTTCAAGCTGCTTGGGCTCGACCGCCTCAAGGGCAGCAGATGCTGCCGCTCGACTTGCTCACCCAGCGCTCACTTCGATCCACAGCCGGCAGTGGTCGCTGCTCCCCCACTGTCCGGGTTCGTTCATGGCTCGCACAGTGACGCTCTCGTGGAAGCCACGCGAGGCGAAGGCATAGTCGAGCTGGTTCTCGGCAGTTTCCGGTGACCTTCTGGAGGTGTAATAGGTGGGGACGTTTTTGGTGTCTCCCGGCAGGCCTTGGGGTGTCGGACTGGCTCGTCTGCCATTGGGAAACTGCGGGCCCAGAAACTCCAATCCGAGCGCGGCCATCCTGTCGATGACAGTGCGCTCGCGCGCTGGAAGCGACAGCCGATTGTTGTCAGCGGCTCCGTAGATCATATTGAGATCGCCTGCGGCCAAAATGCGATGGGTGCTGGGGTTGGAGCTGCCGGCGAACGCCGAAAGGTCCGAGACGATCCGGTGAGCTGAGCCATCGGAATAACCGACCCCCCACGTAGTTCCAGTCGAGGAGTGAGGGATGATCCAGCGGGCATACATGGAAACCACGATGAACGGGTCTGCGTCTCGCGGGATGACGCGCGCCGCGGCGACGGTGCTCACGTCACTGACTGGGATCTCCAGCTCTGCAGGCTCATGCATGAGACCCACCGGCTTGAACCACTCAACCTCTACCCGGTCCGACAGCTTCACCACCATCGGCCAGCGGTCGTAGAGGTCGTCGGGTCGGTCTGCACTGGCGATTTCAACTTGACCGGCGACGTCTTCTGGCACCTGACCCGCCTCTTGCAGCAGGGCCACATCGGCGTCCATGCCCACGAGTTCGCGCCAAGGCTCATGGCGCTTGGCGATGTTCCAGGAGACGACTCTCGTCACCGAATCTTCCTCTAAGTAAGACAGGACATGGAATAGATCGGTCAGCGTCTGTGCTGTGCTCTTGAATCAACTGGCTCGCGGATGACAACGTCACCGCTCTCATCCAACTCGGCAAATGGGAGACCCTGGGCAACGAACTCCGTCTCCAAATCAAGCGATTCGCGCCAGAGCTTCATCTCCTCAGCCCACACGGTCCGCACAATCGCCTGAGCGCAGGGGTCGTCAAGGTGGTCGTAGTGGGTTTCGCCTTTGAGAACAGCAGCGATCTCGCTGTGGGGTATCTCGCGCGACCTCTCCATCTCTCGGCCGATCCTAGCCCAATGGGAAACCTGCAGGGCGGCGCTGCGGTCCATAGCCGGGGCCGCTGTCGACCCTCTTGGAGCGCCGGACGGGATTTGAACCCGTGAATCATGGCTTTGCAGGCCACTCCCTTAGTCCGCTCGGGCACCGGCGCAAGGTTGGCCGCCGAGGCGGCCGACCCTGACAGTGTATGGGATCGACCCGGCTGCATCACACGGGGGTTTAGAGTTTCCCCATGACTGAGACCGGCGAGCGCCTGCTGAGCTCCGAGGAACTGGCCAAGCTCAGCCAGCCGCCCCGAGCCGATCTGGCCGACGCGCTGGCCGAGGGCCCCGAGGCCGCAGTCAAGACCTTTCGGCGCATCGACCGGGCCTATCGGAACTTCATCGACGGGTTCGGAGCGTGGGTCGCCCAGACCCAGGCGTTCGCAGCCGAGCGCTACGGCGCTGACGGCCTGGAGCGGTTGGTCTCGGCCGACGACGCCTACCGGTCGGTGCTCTTGCACTCGCTGACCGATGAGGACATCACCGGCCGCCACCAGAGCGATCGGGCTGACCGCATTGCCGGGCTGATCGATCAAGGCGACCACCAGGCCGCGCTGGCCGCTTTCGATGCCTTGGAGGCCAGCTATCGCCGGATCCACGATGTGGAGCGCGACCGGGTGGCCTCGGTGCTGTCACAGGTGTACCGGGCCTGGGGTCCCGACGTGCTGGAGGCGAGCATCCGCTTCGCCGGCGAGCAGACGCTGCTGGGATGGATGCCCCACGATGTGGTCCGACCGGCCGAGGTGCGGGTCCGCCAGTGGGCCGCCATGCAGAAGGGCAATTTCGCCGACATCACGGTGGAAGAGACCGACGACGCTTTCGTGATCACCGTCCACCTGTGTGGCACGTGCGGGCGCCAAGTGTCGGACGGCTGTTACGGCGAGACCATGAACCTGGCGGTGGTGGCCGAAGACCATCCCCTCACCTTCGGCCAAGGTCCCGCCCCCATCTACCGAACCCACGTGTCGGTGATGCACTTCATCGTGCCGATGGAGCGTACCGAGGTGCCGTGGCCGGTGGTCCAGTGCCCTGCGGGGATGGACGCGGGGCCCTGTCGGATCATGCTCTACAAGAACCCGGCGGCCACCCCGCCGAAGGCGTATGAGTTCGCGGCTGGCGCTTTGGCTGCTGGGAGCGGATGACCGGGCTCGAACCGGCGACCTACACCTTGGCAAGGTGTCGCTCTCCCAACTGAGCTACATCCGCAGGAGGCCACAGCATAGCAAGCTGTCACCGGACGCCCACAGCAATAGCTCAACCGCCACCGCCGGCCGACTCCAGCAGGGCTGCGGCCCTCGGGTTCATCGCCAAGTCTTGGGCGATGAGGCGGGCCGATGGGCTCATTTTGGCCATGGTCTTGGCCAGCACTTCGGCCATGTGGGCGTCGCCGAGCTTGTCGGCTAGCTCATCGAACTGGGTTTGGAGGAAGACCAGGCAAAGGGCGTCCTCGTGGGTCTGCACCCGGGGGTCGGCGGCCAAGCCCTTCTTGGCCACGATGGCCGACACATCGGATGCGAAAGCCTCGTCGTAGCCCACCGAGATGACGATTTCGGCCACGTCGGCGGCGTGGCGCTTCGCTTGGGCGGTGCGCCAGCGCAGGTAGCCGGCCCGGCCCTCGGGATAGTCCGATCGGGGCAGCAGCCAGCGCCGCAGGTGGTGGGCCCGCGCCGCCACCAGCTGGGCATCATCGGCCTCGGAGTCGAGACGCTGTACCCACTGCGTCATCAACTCGGCATGGGCCTGCTCTTTGGGTCGGACTCGGCCGCCGATTCGGATGGTGTGGGGATCGCCAGCGTTGGCCGCATCGATGGCCGCCAATGCGGCCTGCAGCCGGTCGCCAGAGGTCACGGCATCGGTGGGCATCGCCGGGTTCAGGAGTCAGCAGGCAGACGCAAGTCCACCCTCAGGACAAGAAACCCGTCCTCAATGGCGCCGACGGCATCGCCGATGACGGCGAAGTCCTGGAAGTCCTCCTGGGCTCGGCGGATGAACAGAGTCCGCTCTTCGCCCCCCACCGGCGGCAGCGGGCGGCTCCTCACCGCCTCAGCCCGCTCCCGGAACCGGTTTATCATCGCGTCCACGTCCAGCTCGTCAGCCATCAACCGAGCGTATCTTCTGATCCGGCGCTGTTCGGCGAATCTTCCCGGTCCGGGTGAGCGGTGTCGCCCGTTCGCACCCAGTAGACGAACGTGCCCAGCAGTGCGATCACCGCCACCGCGATCAGCAGCGCCATCACCAGCCGGATTTCGTCGTCGGAGTCAGACGGCGCGGCCAAGGCCCCGTTTTCGGGCCGATCGGATTGGGCCGCCGAGTCAAACAGATCGGAAGCCTCGGCCACATGAGCGGGGGCGACCGTCCCCCACACGACCGCCAGGAACAGCACCCCGAGCAACAGCCGCTTCAAATGCACTGTTCTCAGTCTCGCGCGGTGCCCGATCCCAGCAGAGTCGGTCATCGCTGATGCCGAGGACAAGAGTAAGTGGTGCGCCCGCCGATGGTCCGCCGGTCCAGCAGCTCGCCGTCTCGGGGACAGGAGCCGCCCCGGACTCGGGCCAAGTGGAGGTCGCCGGTGTGCGAGCCGCCCCGCTCGGCCAACTCGGCCGTCGTCGAGCGGATGGCCTCGGCCAGCTGCTTCTGCTCGACCTCGTCGAGAGACCGGGCCTCGCGAGCCGGGTCCAGCCCGGTGCGCCACAGGATCTCGTCAACCAGCAGGTTGCCCAACCCGGCCACCCGCCGCTGGTCCAGCAGTCGGGCTTTCAGCGCATTGCGGCCCCCTTCCAAAGCGGCGGCCAACTGCTCATCAGCCACCTCGAAGGCATCAGGGCCGAGTCGGGAGTCATCGGGGTTCAGCTCCACGCCGCCCAGGCGGCGGGGATCGACCACCGCCAAGGATCCTTCGTCGTCGAAGCGCAGTTCGAAACGGCACCATTCGGGAAGAATCCGAGCGCTGGAGTACTCCAGCCTCTCAATTGCGGCGAGATCGTCCATCACCAGCCTGCCAGTCATGCCGAAGCGAAGGCCCAGCACCGCTCCGAGCCGTCCGTCGGGACCACCGAAGTCCATCATCAGGAGCTTGCCCGTCCGGCGCAACCCGGCAACGGTTTGGCCCGCCAATGCAAGATCCAGCGCACCAGCGTCGGCGCCTCCCTTTATGAACCAGTCGTCGGGGGCGCGAACCGCCGACACTGCGCGACCCACCGCAGCCGCTGCGGCCCGGCGGTAGTACTCGACCTCGATGATCTCAGGCAGCGACCCCGACCTCTCGAGGCATCAGACGAGCACTGAGGTCTCCTCGAAACATCAGGCGGACTCCGCGGTGGCTTGGTCGATTGCGCAAACAAGGTCGGCGACCACGTCGTCTCCGTGCTCCAGGCCCACCGACACGCGGATGGTGCCCGGGCCGATTTCCGCGGCCGCCAGCTCCTCGGGCGCCAGCCCGGCGTGGGTGGTGGACGCCGGATGGGCGACCAGCGTCTCGGGGCCGCCCAGCGACGTCGCCACCTGGGCCAGCCTCACCGCATCGATGAATCGACTCCCCGCTTCCCCGCCTCCCGCGAGGTCGAAGGCCAGCAGCCCTCCGAACATCCTCATCTGCCGTTTGGCCAGTTCGTGCTGGGGATGGGAGGCCAACCCGGGGTAGCGCACCGTCTCCACTGCGGGATGATCCGACAGAGCCTCAGCCAACCGCTGGGCGGTGGCGCTCTGGCGCTCGAGGCGGACTCCCAGGGTGCGCAGGCCCCGCAGTCCGTTCATGGCGTCGAACGGCGCGGCGTTGGCCCCCTGCAAGACGGCGAACCCCCAAAGGGAGGCAACCAAATCGGCGCTGCCCGACACCACTCCCAGAGTGGCGTCGTTGTGGCCGCCGAGGCCTTTGGTGGCCGAGTGCAGGCTCAGATCCACGCCGTAGTCCAGCGGCCGGGTGACGCACGGCGGGGCGAAGGTGGAGTCCACTGCGGTCAGCGGGCCCCGAATGGCCCCCAATTCCCCCAGATCAACCAGGTCGAGGCGAGGGTTCGCCGGGCTCTCGGCGAATACCAGCATGGTCCGGCCCGGTCGGACCGCAGCTTGGAACGCCCCTGCCTCAGTGCCGTCTACAAAGGTCACGTCGATCCCGAAGCGGGGGCACACCGCCTGCAGCAGGAACTGGGTGCCGGAGTAGAGCTGTTGCTGGGCCACGATGTGATCGCCCGAGGAGCACAAGCCGAGGATGACACAGGTCGCCGCGCCCATGCCCGACGCGAAGGCCCGCGAGGCCTCCGCC
Source organism: bacterium (assembly GCA_026709815.1). Lineage (GTDB taxonomy): Bacteria > Actinomycetota > Acidimicrobiia > Acidimicrobiales > Bin134 > Poriferisocius. The sequence continues at coordinate 29,862 of JAPOSH010000044.1, forward strand.
CCCTCCAGGACGGCCATGGCCTCCTCAAACGCGACCACGGTGGGATTGCCGTTGCGGGTGTAGTAGCGGCTCTCCGTCGGATCCAGCGCCATGCGCCGGCCGACCTCCAACGACGGAATGCGGAACGTGGTGGTGGGAAACAGGGTCGGGGCCAGCTCAGCCCCGCCGGAGCGTCGTCCGGCTAAGACCGCCAGGGTGTCGGGATGGGAGAACCCTGCGGGGTCGGGGGCGGCAACCGCCTCCCGGCCTCGCACATCCCCGCCCGAATCAGCAGACACTGCTCGCCTCTTTTTCCAGGAAGTCCTTGATGGCCTGGCCCACCGCTTCGACCTCCAGCAAAAACCCATCGTGGCCGTGGGGGCTGTCCACCACCGTGTACACGCAGCGACCGCCTGCAGCCACCACCGCGTCGTGCAGCTCCCGCTGCTGGCGAGGCGGGTAAAGCGTGTCGCTGGAAATGCTCAGCGAAAGCACCGGCGAGGTGATTCTGGAGATGGCTCGGGCGATGCCGCCCCGGTCCCGGCCGATGTCGTGCAAGTCCATCACCCGGTTGAGCACCAGGTAGGTGTTGGCATCGAACCGGCGGACCAGCTTCTCCCCGTGATAGTCCAGGTACGACTCCACCTGGAACCGGTCCCAGGCGCCGTACACCGAGCGGACATCGAACAACTCCCGGCCGAAGCGGTCTTCGAACACCTCGTCGGACCGGTAGGTGATCTGGGCCAGGGAACGGGCGATGGCCAATCCGGCATGGGGTCCCTGGCCGGGCGGATTGTCGTAGTAGTCGCCTCCCCGCCAGTTGGGGTCCAGCGCCAGCGCGGTGCGGCCTACCGCCGACCAGCCGACCTGCTGGGCGCTGGCCGCCATGCAGCCGGCCAGCGCGCACACCGAGCCCACCCGGTCGGGGAACATCACCGCCCACTCCAAGGCCTGCATCGCCCCCATGGAGCCTCCCACCACGGTCAACCACCGCCCGATGCCAAGGTGGTCGGCCAGCCGGCGCTGGGTGCGCACGATGTCGCGCACCGTCACGGTGGGAAACGAAGAGCCGTAGGGGTCGCCGGTTCGGGGGTCGGGCGAGGACGGCCCGGTAGTGCCCTGACACCCGCCCAGCACATTGGCGCACACCACGTAGAGAGAATCGGTGTCCAGCGTCTTGGCCGGGCCTACCATCTCCCCCCACCAGCCGGGTGTGGGGTGGGCGTGGCCGGCGTCGCCCGAGACGTGCGAGTCGCCGGTGAGGGCGTGGCAGACCAGCACGGCGTTCGATCCGTCGGCGGCCAGTTCGCCCCAAGTCTCATAGGCCACGGTCACATCCCGGAGCGATCCACCGCCCTCGAGCTCAAAGGTGTGAGGGCGTTGCAAGGTGAAGAACCGGCGGTTGCCGCGAGGGTCACCGGGCCGCCACGCGCCGGTTACCGGCAGGTCGGCGGAATAGCCCCGAGGATGGGGCGCGGGAATTACGCCATCGGTGGTCGACGCGACAGGACTGCTCAAAGGCTTGCGGGTCTCGCTTGCCGGCATGGTCCTCCCTTCGCCTTGGGCTCAACCTTTTGCTCCCTGATCACTCAGACGGGCTCAGCTACCGGATCCCATTGGTCGAGGGCGTCTAGGCGATCGTCGTTGGAGAACATCTCCACGATAGGCAGGTCCAACGAGAGCCGGCGCTGAAGCCGCTTGACTTCGAGCTCCTCGTTCCAAAGCGACAACGTCACCGCCATCCCCTTCTCCCCCGCCCGGGCAGTGCGCCCCGAGCGGTGCAGATAGGTCTTGTGGTCGGGCGGCGGGTCGTAGTGAATCACCACGTCCACATCATCGATGTGCAGACCCCGGGCGGCCACGTCGGTGGCCACCAGCGCCTGGATCTCGCCCGACGCGAATCGCTCCAGCGACCGCTCCCGGGCCTTTTGGCGCAGGTCGCCGTGGATAGGCTCGGCTCGCACGCTCTCCGCTTTCAGCTTGCGGCTGAGGCGGTCGCAACCGTGGCGGGTAGCGGAGAACACCAGTGTGCGCTTGGAGGCCTGGATAATGGCCGCGGCCACCTTGACCTTGTCCATCTCGTGCACGGCCACAAACCGGTGCTGCATCTCGTCCACCGTCACCTGCGGAGATTGAACCTCGTGGCGAACCGGGTTGTGCTGGTAACGACGGACCAGGGCGTCTACCACCCCGTCGAGGGTGGCGGAGAACAGCAAGGTCTGATGGCGGGAGTCCACATGGCGCAGGATCCACTCCACCTGGGGCAAGAAGCCCATGTCGGCCATGCGATCGGCCTCATCCACCACCACCATCTCCAGCTTGGCCACCGACACTGCCTTGCGGTCGATCAGGTCGATGAGGCGCCCGGGCGTGGCCACGATGATGTCCAGCCCGGATTTGATCTTGTTGATCTGGGCCTCCATCGGGGCACCGCCGTAGACCGGGGCCAGGTCGAGATCCCGGCATCGGGCCAGTGGATGGAGCTCTTCGGCCACCTGCACGGCCAGCTCCCGGGTGGGAACCAGTATCAGGCCGCGCACCCAATGGGAGTCGGCCCGGGACAGATTCTCCACCAGGGGCAGGCCGAAAGCCAGGGTTTTTCCCGACCCGGTCTTGGCCTTGCCGCACACGTCTTTGCCGGCGAGGGCATCGGGGATGGTGAGGACTTGTATGGGGAATGGGGCGTGGATGCCCCGTTGGCTGAGCGCTGCCACCAGATCTGAGGCCACGCCCAATACGCGGAATTCTTCTGTCATCTGTGATTCGGGCGGCGGAAGGAAGCGGAAATATCGCCAGCCCGCTTCCCCAGGATAACGGGTTTACCCGTCCGAGGAGATGTTTTTCGCTAACGTCTCGCCAGTTTCCGGCTCAGGATCCACATCGCCCTCGCCGCCACGACCCCAAAGCAGTAGGCCGCCGAGCCGATGATCAGCGCCAGCATCACCCAGATGTTGACCCGCACCCCGGCCAGCTCGCTGGCGAAGTCCACCCGGATGAACTCGATCCACAGGCGTCCCAGGGAATAACCCAGCACATACAGCCCGAACAGCCGGCCCGGCTTCAGCGTGAAGCGCTTGGCGACCCACAGCAGGACCCCGACCAGCGCCAGGTTCCAGATGCATTCGTAGAGGAACGTGGGATGGAAGGTTTCTCGGTCGAGGTATTGGAATCGGCGATGCTCGGGGTCGATCTCCAGGGCCCAAGGCACGTCGGTGGGCCGCCCGTACAGCTCCTGGTTGAACCAGTTCCCCCATCGGCCGATGGCCTGGCCCAGCGGCAGCGCCGGAGCCGCCGAGTCGGCGATGCCGGACAGCGGGATGCCTCTTCGGCGGGCGTATGCCCACACGACCAAAGCGGCGACCATGACCGCGCCGGGTATGCCCAGGCCTCCCTCCCAGATCTGCCAGGTTTCTCCCCAGTTGCCCTCGTAGGTCTTCCAGTCGGTGACCACATGGTAGGCACGGGCGCCGATCAGCCCGGCGATCACCGCCCACGCGGTGATGGAGCTGGCCAACTCTTGAGAGTGGCCCCGCTGGGTGAACCGCCGGGTGAAGAGCCAAGCGGCGGCAACCACACCGAGGGCGATCATCAAGCCGTAGGCCCGAAGTTCCAGAGAGCCGATCTCCAGACTGTCGGCGCCCGGACTGGGAATCGCTGCTGGCATCACCGCTCCACTCTGCCACGCGACGGCGCCGATGGCTCAGCTCTGCTGCGGACGCGGCGCGTGAGCGGATTAGATTCAGCTTATGACCGACAGCGCTCGACAAATTGAAAACCTGATATACACCTACGCTGAGCGGATCGACTCCGGAAACCTGGAGGGGGTGGCCGACCTGTTCGCCAACGGGCGGATTGTGGCTTCCCCCGGCGCGACGATGGAAACCACAGTGGCCGGGCGCGACGAGGTGCTGGAGATGTACCAGGGGTCCACCCGCATCCACCCTTGCGGCACCCCCCGCACCAAGCACGTCACCACCAACGTCATCATCGAGGTCGACGACGACGCCGGCACAGCCGCGGCCCGGTCGTATTTCACCGTCTTCCAACAGCTCGACGACTTCCCGCTCCAGCCCGTCATCACCGGCCGCTACCACGACGCCTTCCACCGGATCGAAGGGGTGTGGTGGTTCGACCAGCGGACCATGCTGGTAGACCAGCTCGGCGACCTCAGCCGCCACCTGCTGTTCGAGTTGAAGCCGTGAGACCAATTTCGCACTCGCCCCGCACCGAAAGAAGGAACCCATGACCGACTTGACTCCCGCCAACCTCTTCAGCCTTGAGAACAAGGTCGCCCTGGTCACCGGAGGGGGGCGGGGCATCGGCGCCATGTTCACCGAAGGACTCCTGGGCGCGGGCGCCCGGGTGATCATCTCCTCCCGCCGACAGGATCAACTCGACGAGGCGGTCAAGGAGATGGGGAGCATCGGGCCCATCGAGGCCATCGCGGCCGACCTGTCCACCGAGCAGGGCTGCCTGGGGTTGGCCGAAGCCGTCGGCCAGCGCACCGGGCGGCTGGACGTCTTGATCAACAACGCCGGGGCCACTTGGGGAGCGCCGATAGCAGAGTTCCCCGATGCGGCCTGGGACCGGGTGATGAGTCTGAACGTCAAGGGGGTGTTCCAGCTGACCGCAGCCCTGATTCCCCTGCTGGAGGCAGCGGCGGATGCCGATGATCCCGCCCGGGTGATCAACGTGGGCTCGATTCATGGACTCCAAGCCCCCGAACTCGATAACTACTCCTACTCGGCCAGCAAGGCTGCGGTGCATCACATGACCCGGGTGCTGGCCAAGAAGCTGGCCCCCCAGCACATCACGGTGAACTGCATCGCGCCCGGGGTGTTCCGCACCAAGATGATGGCCCACACCCTGGACACCTTCGGCGACGAGATCGTGGCCGACACCCCGCTGGGAAGGATCGGGCGACCCGAGGACATGGCCGGAGCAGTGCTGTTCCTGTCGGGGCGGGGCGGGGCTTATCTGACCGGCGCGGTCATCCCCGTGGAAGGCGGCTACGCCACCACCCTCTAGCCGCGGCTCATAGCCGTGCCCCCGGTGGTCGTCGAAGTCCCGAATCGGCGTCCGGCACCCGAATAAGAAGCACCCCTTCGGGAGCATCGAGCACGATGGCCGAGGTGATGGCGGCCCCCGCGGGCCGCCGCGAGGAGAAAGCCAACCGCCACTGACCGGGCGGAAGCTGGAACTCAGCCGGGACGTCGCCCGCGTTGAGAGCGCACACGGTGTCGCCCCGCCGGAAGCCGATCACCGAGCTTGTCCGGCCGGTCAGCCACTCCAGCCCCTCGGCGTGCAGGTCGTGCCGCTCTCGTCGCAGGGCCAGCAGCTTTCGATACTTGTGCAGGATTGAGCCCTGCTCGCCGCGTTGGACGGACACGGTTTCTCCGTCTTCGCGGGCTGCAGGCAGCCACGACTCGGCGCCATCGGTAAAGCCAGCGGCGGGCCCCGGCGACCACGGCATCGGAGTGCGGCATCCGTCGCGCCCGTCAGCGGGGTTCTGGTTGCGAATGGCCACCGGGTCTCGGCGCTGGTCCAGTGGCACGTCTACATCTTCCAGGCCCAGCTCGTCACCCTGATACAAAAAGGGCAGGCCGGGCAGGGCGAACAGCATCACGCTGTAGGCCAGCGACCGCGACTGGCCCATCTCGCCGCCGCCCAGCCGGGAGGGCGCCCGGGGGTCGTCGTGGCTGCTGATTGCCCAGGACAAATCCCGGGGGGCGGCATCCAGCGCGTCCCGGAACGTAGACCACATAGCCGACGGCTCCCAGGGAGTGTGCATGGGCGCGAAGTAAAACGCCCGGTGCAGCCCGTCTTGGGCCGACACATATCGGCTGACCCGGTCGGGGTTGTTCTCCCTCAGGTAGACCTCCCCCAAAAGGAGGGCGTCGTAACGCTCGGCGATGGCCCGCCAACGTCGATAGATGGAAGCATTGCCCGACTGGTCGAGGTCATAGCGGTGCTCGTAGCAGCCGAATACCTGGCGGGGGCTCATGCCGGGAGCAGTCGCAAAGCGCTGGGGATTGTCGGGCATGAGCATGTTCTTGACCAGGCCGTGCGCCACATCGATCCGGAATCCGTCCACTTCTCGGTCGAGCCAGAACGCCAGCACGTCGTCGAACTCCCGCACCAGGTTCGGGTTTGACCAGTTCAGATCGGGCTGCTCCGGCAAGAACAAGTGCAGGTAGTACTGCTGCGAGGCCTCGTCAAAGGTCCACGCAGACCCGCCGAAGTGCGATACCCAGTTGTTGGGCGGGCCTCCTCCCACCGCCGGATCCCGCCAGTGGTAGTAGCCCCGCTTGGGGCTGTCGGGGTCGGACCGGGAGGCTTGGAACCACGGGTGCCGGTCAGAAGAGTGGTTGGGAACCAAGTCGATGAGCACCCGCAGGCCCAGCTGATGGGCTTGGGCGATGCAGTCGTCGAAGTCGTCCAGCGTGCCGAAAAGGGGGTCGACCCCGGTGTAGTCGGCCACGTCGTAGCCGAAGTCGCACATGGGCGATGGGTAGAAGGGGGTGATCCACACGATGCCGACTCCGAGCCAGGCCAGATAGTCCAGCTTCTCGGTGAGACCGGGAAAATCGCCGACCCCGTCGCCGTCGCCGTCGGCGAACGACCGGATGTACACCTCATAGCCCACCTCGCGGTCCCACCAGCGCAAGCTGCCGTCGGCCATCACCGATCGTGCCTCTCTAGGTGCCGAGCCGGGGCGGAGTTCGCTCAGGAGCAGCCGGAGGTGGCGCCGCAGCTGGGGCAGGCGTGGCAGCTTCCGGCCCGGACCATGAGGATCCCGCAGTCAGAGCAGAACGGGGCGCTGGCATCCAGGGGGCGCCGGCGGGTGAAGGGGGACGGCGGGTCGGGCTCCACGATGTCACCGGGCACGGTCACCGGCACCTGCTCTTCCACTCCGGGCAGGGTCGGCTGGCTCCGCTCGTCAGTGGTGTAGACCCCCAGCCCGAACCGTTCGCTTTGGTCGAGGTACTCCACCGCCAAGCGCCGGAACAGGTAGTCGATGAGGCTGGTGGCAATGCGTATGTCGGGGTCGTCGGTCATCCCGGCCGGTTCGAAGCGCATGCCTTTGAAAGCATCCACATAGGCCCGCAGCGGCACCCCGTACTGAAGGCCGTGGCTCACCGCCATGGCGAACGCGTCCATGGCCCCGGCCAGCGTCGAACCCTGCTTGGACACCCGGATGAATATCTCGCCGGGGCTGCCGTCCTCGTACTCCCCGACGGTGGCGAAGCCCTTGCAGTCGGCCACCCGGAACTCGAAGGTGCGGCTGGTGCGGGACCGGGGCAGCCGACGGCGCTCCGGCTGAGCTGGCGCCGGTGCCGAGTCCGGGACCGGAGCGCCCGATACCGACAGGGGTTGGCCCAGCTTGCAGCCGTCCCGGTAGACGGCCAGAGACTTGACGCCCATTTGCCAGGCGTCCACGAACAGCTGCTGGATCTCCCCTGCAGTGGTGCTCTCCGGGACGTTCACCGTCTTGCTGATGCCCCCCGAGAGCCACGGCTGCACCGCGGCCATCATCTTCACATGGCCGCTGGGGGAGATCACGTTGTCGCCCATCGAGCAGGCGAACACCGGCAGGTGGGCGGGGTGCAGATGGGGGGCGCCCACTATGGAGCTCCGTTGGTGCACATAGGCCTCGATGTCAGCGGCTTGCTCCGCGGTGTAGCCCAAGCGGCGCAGCGCCCGGTCGACCGTCCGGTTGAGGATCGGCATGGTGCCGCCCCCCACCAGCTTCTTGGTCTTGACCAGGCCCAGGTCGGGCTCAATGCCGGTGGTGTCGCAGTCCATCATGAACGAGATCGTGCCGGTGGGGGCCAGCACCGTGGCCTGTGAGTTGCGGACGCCGACCGCGTCCCCCCACTCCACTGCGGCATCCCAGGCCGACCGAGCCGCATCCAGCACCCCGGTGGGCACCGGTTCGGCTTCCAGCCTGCTCAGCGCATCCCGGTGCATTCGCAGCACCCGCTGAGTGGGCACCATATTCTCCTCGAAACCCTCGAACGGTCCGAGGCGTGCGGCCATGCGACCCGACGTCTCGTAGGCCACCCCGGTCATCAGCGCAGTGACGGCGGCGGCCAGGCCCCGGCCCTCATCGGAGTCATAGGCCAGACCCAGGGCCATGAGCGTCGCCCCCAGGTTGGCGTAGCCCAGGCCCAGCTGTCGGAACCGCCGGGTGGTGGCGCCGATCTGCTCAGTGGGATAGTGCGACGGACCGACCAAGATCTCCTGGGCCAGGGTCATCACTCTGACTGCGGCGCTGAAACCCTCCACGTCAAACTCGCCGCCGTCGCCGACGAACGAGAGCAAGTTCAAACTGGCCAAGTTGCAGGCCGAATTGTCCAGGTGGAAATACTCCGAACAGGGGTTGCTGGCGGTAATCCGGCCCGTTTCAGCCGCGGTGTTCCACCGGTTGATGGTGGTCTCGAACTGCACCCCGGGATCGGCGCACTCCCACGCAGCCTCGGCGATCTGGGCGAGAAGCGACCGGGCCGACATCGTCTCCAGCACCTCGCCGTTGGTGCGGGCAGTAAGTTGCCAGTCTTCGTCGTCGACCGCCGCCGACATGAAGGCGTCGCTGAGCCGCACCGAGTTGTTGGCGTTCTGGTACTGGATGGAGTGGACATCGGCGCCGTCTAGATCCATGTCGAAGCCCGCGTCGCGCAACGCCCGGGCCTTGCGCTCCTCAACCGCCTTGCACCAAATGAACACGGCAATGTCGGGGTGGTCGGCATCGAGCACCACCATCTTGGCCGCCCGCCGGGTCTTTCCTCCCGATTTGATGGTGCCCGCGGAGGCGTCCGCGCCCCGCATGAAGCTCACCGGGCCGCTGGGGGCGCCTCCGCCGCTCATCTTCTCCTGCCGCGACCTGATCCGGCTCAAGTTGACGCCGGCACCTGAGCCGCCCTTGAAGATGCGGCCCTCCTCGCCGTACCAGTCGAGGATCGACTCCATCGTGTCGTCCACCGCCAGGATGAAGCAGGCCGACGACTGGGGTACCGCGTCGGGAACCCCGAGGTTGAACCACACCGGCGAGTTGAACGCGGCGCGCTGGCGGACCAGCAGCCAGCGGAGTTCATCGGCGAAGATCGCCGCCTCCTCGGGTTCGGCCAGATGCCCTGAGCCAACACCCCAATCCACCAGCGTGTCCACCACTCGATCGATCACCTGACGAAGAGAAGTCTCTCGCTCCGGGGTCCCGAGACCCCCGCGGAAGTACTTCTGAGTCACGATGTTTCCTGCGTTGACCGACCAGACCACCGGGAACTCCACATTGCTCTGCTCAAAGGCCACCTCGCCGTCCGAGCTGGTTATCCGGGCGTCGCGGCGGTGCCACTCAACCTGGTCATAGGGGTGGGCATCGGCGCGGCTGAAGTGGCGGCTCAGACCGATCCTGGTGCAATCAGATGCCAGAGCCATCAGCACTCCTTACAGGAATGCGCCTCGAAAGGGGGCATTCCACCTTGGCGGGTCAACGGTTTCGATTGAGGCTGCGGCATGAGCGGCCAGGTCAAAAGGGCCTCCGAATAAGGCATGTCTTCACCAGACACGCCAGCCTGGACAAACGCCGGGCTGAACCCCTCAAGGAGTCGCCTGAACCCCACTTTGGTTGTCGGCGCCAACCACCATTCCGGACGCTCACGCCGCAGCGGTAGATCACGGTAGATGATGGTGCCTGTGGACGGTAAGGAGGACAAGGGGGATTCCCTGTGGATTTCGCGTGAATATCCCAAGACGTGCCGGGCTAGCCTGCCTGCTACCGTCGCGCGCCGGTGGATCAGCTGTTCCCTCGGTTCGTCTCGGACATCGATCCGGTGGCGGTCTACGCCTCCGACAGTCGGCCTGCACGCCCCGACCGGCCGTGGCTGATGCTGAACATGGTCACCTCTCCGGACGGCGCCACCTCGATCGACGGCGTCTCGGGGGGCCTGTCGAGCCCCGAAGACCGCCAGGTGTTCGCAGCCATCCGGGGGGTGGCCGATGTGATCCTGGTCGCAGCCGAGACCGTGCGCCGGGAGGGCTACGGACCGCCGAAGACGGCCCCGGCGGCGGTCGCCGCCCGGACGGCCCGGAACCAAGCGGCCCGGCCCCGCGTGGCAGTGGTGAGCGCCTCGCTGGATCTGGACTTCACCGCCCCGGTATTCCAAGACCGCCCGCCTCCCCTGGTGCTCACCGTGGAAGCGCCCCCGGCCGACCGGCTGGCCCAGGCTGAGTTGGCGGCCGAGGTTCACCGCACGGGCATCGACCGGGTGGATCCGGTTGAGGCGATGACCCGAATGCGGCAGACAGGAGCTGAAGTGGTGCTGGCCGAGGGCGGACCGAGCCTCAACGGCCAGCTCCTGGCTGCCGGACTTCTGGATGAACTGTGCTGGACGATCTCGCCTGCGCTGGCGGGCGGCGAGTCCACCAGGATGGCCGACGGCGCGCCACCCCTGCTTCAGCGTCTTCGGCTGGAGCGGATACTGGTCCACGGCCACACCCTGTTCTTGCGCTACCTCCGCCACTGATCGCCTATCGACCGTCGGGGCTTACCGGCAGCGCGGTGTCGCCCACGACCACGTATCCCGGCTGCGGCTGGACATGCCCGGCGGGGTTCTCCGGAGACAGCGCCCAGCCGAATTCTGCGGCCAGAAGCGAGCTGGCCCACAGCGCCAGCAAGAAAAGAGCAGCAATCAGCGTCCGGCGGAACCAGTACACCGATGCAGGCCGCCGGGGGGTGACAGGAAGGCGGCGCCGCGTCGGTGCGCCATTGGGAACCAAGGCCAACGCCGGGCGGGCTTGGGGGTGGTCGTACAGGGGTAAAGCCATGCGACCATTCTCCAGACGACGGTGACAGTTTGTGTAAAAACCCCCGTCAAGCTGGACTTTTGCGAATTTCAGGGATGTTTTTTACCCGCTGGTGAGGAGCGCCTTGAGGGTGCTGTGGTAAGCCTCTAGCGCGGTTCGGGCCACCCGCTCTTCGGCAGTGTGGGCCAGGGTCGGGTCGCCGGGCCCGAAGTTGGCCGCGGGGATGCCCCGTTCGGCGAAGAAGGCCACATCGGTCAATCCCAGCTTGGCCCGGATCTCGAGGTTGTGGCGGCCGACAAGTTGTTGCAGCACGGGATGGCTCAAACCCGGCGGCGCCGCGGGGGCTCGCTCGACCACCTCGAAAAGATCATCGTCGCCCAGCGCGGGGGCGATCAGCGCTCGAAAGGCGGCTTCGGCGGTTGCCGCGTCTTGATCGGGGGCGAATCGGTAGCCCAGCGTCACCCCGGCGCGGTCGGGCACCACGTTGCCCGCCACGCCGCCTTCGACCGCCACCGCCTGAAGCGACTCCCGATACTGACAGCCGTCGATCACCGGTGTGCGGGGCTCGTAGGCGTCCACCAGCGACAGCAGCGGCCCCAATCGGTGAATGGCGTTGACCCCCATCCAGGGCCGCGCGGTGTGAGCGCGCAACCCGGCCAAGGTGACCACCGCCCGCAGCACCCCCTGGCAGCCGGCTTCCACCACTCCCCCTGAGGGCTCGCCCAACAAGGCGACGTCGGCGGCGAGCAAATCGGGGCGAAACTCGAACAGCTCGCGCAGTCCGTTGTCGGCTATTCGGACTTCCTCGCGGGCGTAGAAGAGCCAGGTGACGTCCACTGCCGGTTCGTCCACCGCGGCGGCCAGGTCCAGCATGACCGCCAGCGCCGACTTCATGTCGGCTGCTCCGAGACCCCATACCACGTCGCCCTCTATTCGGGCGGTGGCGTTGCCGTTGGGGGGGACGGTGTCGGTGTGGCCGCCGACGAGCACCCGAAGGGGCCGGCCCAGCTCGGTCCGGGCCACCAGGTTGTCTCCCACCCGTTCCACGACCAGTCCGGGCACCGACCGCAGCCGAGCCTCGATGAGGTCCACGATGGGCTGCTCCTGATAGGACACCGATGCCACGTTGATCAGCTCGGCCGTCTTGGCCAAAAGGTCAGCAGTCACGGCCCTGCTCCTCAGGTCGTGGCGCCGTGGTCTCGGAGCACATCGTTCAGCTGGGCCTTGTCGTGACGTTCGCCGGGCGCCAGGTGGCGAATCACGAGTACGCAGGGCATGCCGAAGGTCCCTCCGTCGAAGACGCGGGGGCGAGTGGCCGACACGGCTACCGTCCAGTCGGGGACCACGCCGCGTCCGAGCTCCTCGCCGGAGGCCGCGTCGATGACCGGAATTGAGCCGGTGAGCACGCAGCCCGCCCCGAGCACCACACCGTCGCCCACCCGGGCGCCGTCAGCCACGATGCAGCGGCTCCCGATCAGACAGTCATCGCCAACGATGACCGGCGCGGCTTGAGGGGGCTCCAGCACCCCGCCGATGCCGACCCCGCCCGAGAGGTGGACGTTGGCCCCGATCTGAGCGCACGAGCCCACCGTGGCCCAGGTGTCAACCATGGTGTTGGCCCCCACCCGGGCGCCGATGTTCACGTAACTGGGCATCATGATCACGCCTCGGTCCAAGAACGATCCCCAGCGGGCCGACGCGCCCGGCACCACCCGCACCCCGGCCGCCTGATAGCGGCGTTTGAGGGGTATCTTGTCGGCGTACTCGAACGGCCCCAGCTCCACGGTCTCCATCTCGGCCATGGCGAACAGCAGCAAGATGGCCTGTTTGAGCCATTGGTTCACCACCACTTCCCCGTCGTCGCCCACCTCGGCCACCCGGGCTGCGCCAGCGTCGAGCAAGCCGATGGCCTCCTCCACAGTCGCCCGGGCCTCGGGGTCGCCCCGATCGATGGGCGCCCGGTCGACCCACAGCTCCTCGATCCGGGCTTGCAGATCACTCATGCTCTCAGCCATTTCTCCCCTGATGATGCCATTGGCCCCCTTGGAGGCTGTCGACGACTGCGAAAGCGCTCATGGCCGCGCTCATTTCCCCACGGTATCGCCGCGCCGAGCAGCCATACGTTGTTCTAGCAAGTCAATCCGGGATTCGGGGGCCACGGCGGCCACCCGGATGTGGCCGGACCCAGACGGGCCGTAGAACTCGCCGGGGCTGACGAGCGCTCCGATCTCGCCGGCCGCCCGGCGAGCCAGTGCCCAGCCGTCGCCGTCGGGCGCCGCCACCCACAGATACAGCCCGCCGCCGGGAAGGGCAGCCTCGGGGTCATAAACCGAGAAGATCTCCCGCAAGCGGTTCAGCCGAGACCGATAGACGGCCCGCTGAGCATCGACGTGGGCGTCGTCTCCCAACGCGGCCGCCGCCGCGGCTTGCACGGGACCGGGAACCATCATCCCGGCGTGCTTGCGGACCTCTGACAAGTAGCCGACCAGATCGGGGTCGCCGGCGTAGAACCCGGCCCTGATCCCGGCCAGATTGGACCGCTTGGACAGGGAGTAGACCGCCACCACCCCCGAGGCGCCATGGTGCAAGATGCTGGCAGCGGCGGCGCCCCAAGTGAACTCGATGTAGCACTCGTCGCTGAGCACCGGCACGCGGTGCTCCCTGCCCCATTGGGCGATGGCCGCCAAGTCTTCGAGACCACCGGCGGGGTTGCCCGGCGTGTTGACCCACAGGCACAGGGAGCGGGCGGCATCGTCGGGATCAATGGCAGCCAGGTCGAGGCGCCACCGGCGATCCACCGGCACGGCCACCGCCCGGCAGCCGGCCAGAGCCGCTCCCATGGCGTAGGTGGGGTAGGAGACCGCCGGGTACAGCACGGTGTCGCGGCTTAGATCGCGCAGGTGCAGAAAACGGGGCAGCGAAGCCACGAACTCCTTGGTGCCCACGCAGGCGGCCACCGCGGCATCGTCGGCCTCGATCCCGAACCGCCGGCTCAGCCAGCCCATTGCCGCATCCCGATAGCGGCGCGACCCGATCGACGCCGGATAGCCCCGCTCCGCATTCGAAGCCGACAGAGCAGCCACTGCCTCCACAGGGGGCGGGTCGGACGGCGCCCCGATGGACAGGTCCACGCAGCCGCCTTCGAAGCCGTCAGCCACCGCCCGCAGTTCATCGAGCCGGTCGTAGGGGTATGGCGGAGGAATGAACCCGCCTGCTACCACGGCGTCACCCCACTACCCACTCGGACAACCGAGAAGCCGACGCCGCGTCGAGGCGAGCCTGCACCCGATATCCCTGCTCATCGGGGTCGGTGGCCAGCACATGGCCGGCGCGTTGCACCGCGGCCAGCACCTCACCCCGGGCATAGGGCACGCGCAACTCGACGATGATCCCATCGGAGCGCAGTTCGTCGGCCACGGCGGCCAGGAGCTTGTCGGTTCCCTCGCCGGTGGCCGCCGAGACCATGACGGCGCCTTTGTTGACTCCTGGGAGGATGCCGCGACCGGCCAGCCGATCGCACTTGTTGTACACCAGCAACTCCGGCACTGCTGCGGCCCCGATCTCCCGCAGCACTCGGCGCACGGCGGCGATGTGAGCGTCGGGGTCAGGGCCGGAGGCGTCCACGATGTGCAACAGCAGGTCGGCCTCGGCCACCACGTCGAGGGTGGAGCGGAAGGCCTCCACCAGCTGGTGGGGAAGCTTCTGGATGAAACCGACGGTATCGGTGAGCAGCACCCGCTCCCCGCCGGGCAGATCGAGGCGCCGGGTGGCGGCGTCGAGGGTGGCGAACAGTCGGTCCTGCACCAGCACGCCCGAATCGGTGAGCCGGTTGAGCAGCGTGGACTTGCCTGCGTTGGTGTAGCCGACGATCGCCACTGCGCTCTGGGCCGAGCGGCGGCGGCTCCGGCTCTGCACGCCGCGGTTCTTGGCGATGTCTTGGAGTTGGGCCTCCAGTTTGTGGATGCGCCGCTGGATGCGCCGCCGATCCACCTCCAGCTGGGTCTCTCCCGGTCCCCGGGTGCCGATCCCGCCCGCCTGCTGGCTGAATCCCCGACCCCGCCGCAGTCGGGGCAGCCGATAGCGGAGCTGGGCTAGCTCCACTTGGGCCTGGCCTTCTTGGCTGCTGGCATTCTGGGCGAAGATGTCGAGGATCACCGCGGTTCGGTCGATGGCCGTGCGGCCGAGAATCTTCTCCAGGTTGAACTGCTGGGCCGGGCTCAGCTCGTCGTCGAACACCACCGTGTCGGCGTCGACCCGCTCGCACAGGGCCAGAATCTCGTCGGCCTTGCCCTTGCCGATGTAGGTGGAAGGATCAGGAGCGCGGCGACGCTGGACCAGCCGCCCCACCTCGTCAGCCCCTGCGGTGTCGACGAGCTGGGCCAACTCGTCGAGGTCGGCCCCGGTGCGGGTCGGTTCGCGGCCGCTGAGGGCCACCCCCACCAGCACGATCCTCTCCCGAAACGCCCGTTCGATGAAGGCGCCCGACTCACCGCCGTGAGTCCCGAATCCCCCTCGGTGCGTCTCGCTCTCAGTCACAGTCCACCGTCGCAATGAACTCCGCTGGGCCGAGGAGGAACACCGGATCGCCCAACTCCACCACCACGTCTCCCCCTGGCATGCAGACTCGCACAACCGGGCCCGCCAACCCCCAGCGGTGGGCGGCTTGAGCGGCGGCGCAGGCCCCGGTCCCGCACGCCTCTGTCACCCCCACCCCCCGCTCCCACACCCGCAGGTTGATGCCGTCGGGCATGCCGCTGATGAACTCCACGTTGATTCCCCCCGCCAGCCGGGAGAGCTCGGATCCGCTCCGGGCTGCATCGACCTGATGAACGTCTTGCACCCCGATGACCAGATGAGGATTGCCCACGGTCGCCGTTGCGAACTGATCGGCGAACCCGTGATGGCGGAGATAGCGGAGAACATCCCCGTCCCCAAGTTCCGGACCGGTGCTGACGGGGCCCATATCCACCCGAGCCTGCACTACCGCGGGGTCATCGGTTGCGGTCACGCTCACCGTGCGCACACCGGCGTCGGTGCCGATTCGGAGTGCTCCGTCAAGGCTTGCCCCTGCCTGGACCAGTGCCTGGGCCAGACAGCGAATTCCGTTGCCGCTCATCTCCGCCCGGCTCCCGTCGGCGTTGAACAGCACCATGGCGGCATCGGTGCTTGCGTCGGAATTGCCCGGCAAGGCGAGAATCAGGCCGTCGGCGCCTACTCCCCGATTGCGATGGCACAGCCCCCGGGCCAGCGATGGAGCATCGTCGGGTAACACATCAACCGACCCGACCAAAAAGTCGTTCCCCAAGCCGTGGTGCTTGGTCAACCGCATCGCCCGCTCCCCAAGCCGCGGGTCTTGGTCAACCGCATGGTTCCAGTCTGGCAAGTCCTGCTCCTGTGGCCGCGCCCCATTTCAACTTCAGTCTCCAACACCGAATTGCGGGAAGCGGGACAGCACCTCGTCGGCCAGAGCCTCGGCGCCGGCGGCAGCGTCGAGCCAGACGATTCGGGGGTCGCGGCGGAACCAACGCTCTTGGCGGCGGGCGAACCGCCGGGTGCGGGAGACGGCCAGCGCCACCGCCTCGGCCCGCGAGATCCCGCCGCGGACACAATCCAGCAACTCCTTGTAGCCCAGCGCCTGCGACGCCGTGCGCGACAGCGGGGGTTGGCGAGCAGCCAGCGCTTCCACCTCGGCCAGAAATCCGTCGGCCATCTGCCGGTGGTAGCGCTGCTCGATGAGGCGGTCAACCTCGGCTCGGGCCCGCCACAGGCCGACTTGCACGATGCCGCGAGGAGGATACTCGCCCAGACCCGGACCGTAGGAGGAGAACGGGCGGCCGCTTCCCACGGTGACCTCCAGTGCCCGCAGGGTCCGGCGACGGTTGGCAGGCTCTATGCGGGATGCGGCTACTGGATCAAGCTCGGCCAAGCGGAGGTGCAGCGCTGCAGTGTCGGGCTCTTGCTCCAGCACCGCCGCCGTATCGGGGAAGCGGCCGGGGATGTCGAGGTCGTCTATCACCGCCCGGTAGTAGAGCCCGGTGCCGCCCACCAGCACCGCATGCCGGCGCCGCGCCCCGATGTCGGCCCGGGCCCGGCGGGCGGCGGCTTGGAACATGGTCAGGGAGTAGTCCTCGGAGGGGTCGGCCACGTCGATGAGGTGGTGGGGCAGCTCATCTCGCACCGAAGCAGGCGGCTTGTCGGTGCCGATGTCCATTTCCCGGTAGACCTGCATGGAGTCCACCGAGATGATCTCGGCATTTCCCAACCGCCGGGCGATGGCCGCCGCCGCAGCCGACTTTCCGCTGGCGGTGACCCCCACGATGGCCAGGGCGCTCGGAACGCCTCGGTGGGAAGCGACGGTAAGCGGCAAGCCGCTCAGAGCGCCGCTACCGGAATCCTGGTGCGCCACCGGGGCCGCGCGGTGATCTCAGCCGACTCGCCCCGCAGGTGATTGGCACCGGCCGCCGCCACCTCTACTGTGGCGAAGGTTCCCGGCTTCAGCGCCTGCGCCGAGGGGAAGTGAACCAGGCGGTTCTGCCTGGTCCGCCCGGTGAGCAGGCCTGGATCCTTCTTGGACGGACCCTCCACCACCACTTCCTCGCAGCCTCCCACCCGGGCCTGATTGGCCCGCCGGCTGGAGCGCTCCACCACCGTCCGAAGCCGCTCGAAGCGATCCCGCACCTCGTCGGGATCGCAGAACTCCTCGACCATCTCCGCGGCCTCCGTGCCCGGTCGGGGCGAGTAGACGAAGGTGAACGCCGAGTCGAACTCCGCCGCCGCCGCGACCTGGAGGGTCTGCTCGAAATCATCCTCGGTCTCGCCGGGAAAACCCACGATGATGTCAGTGGACACCGCCAGGTCGTCCACTGCGGCCCGGGCGGCCTGAAGCCGCTCCAAATACCGCTCAGCGGTGTA
>JAPOSH010000231.1 GCA_026709815.1 bacterium
CTTGCGCCACACACGCTTTCCAAGCGTGCCGATTCGGCCGCTCTCGCACCCCTCCTGGAGCGGTCAAATCTATCTCAGCCCGGCAGGCGGACCGGCACCGGTTGCCGCTATCCTGTCGCCGTCTGGGCCGTGGGCCCGGTTTGGAATGTGATGGTCGGGTCCTGTGCAACGCCAGCCCGTGAACCGAGTCAGGGCCGGGAGGCAGCAGCTCTCAGCGGATCCTGGGGTGTGCCGCAGACCACCTGGCCATCACTTTCGAGACCGGGTCGCAGAGTCCAAATGATGGGCCCGAATGATTCGCCCGACGGTTTTCGCCAGCTTGCGCATCTTTATGGCCAGCTTGCGCATTGTTTTCGCCAGCTTGCGCATCTTTATGGCCAGCTTGCGCATCTTGTGGCTCAGGCTGAGCCTCATGGTCGCTGAGTCTGAGTAAAGTCGGCGGGATGGCCGCGCAGGCGCTGTATCGACGCTATCGACCAGCTCGTTTTGCCGAGCTGCGCGGCCAAGAGTCCGTGGTGCGAGCCCTCCAGAACGCAGTCCAACAGGGTCGGGTTGGGCACGCCTATTTGTTCAGCGGGCCTCGGGGCACGGGCAAGACCAGCACGGCCCGTATCTTGGCCAAAGCCCTCAACTGCACTGATTTGGGCGAAGACGGCGAGCCGTGCGGACGGTGCCAGTCGTGCCTCGACATCGCCGGCAACACCTCGTACGACCTCATCGAGCTCGATGCCGCCTCCAACAACAAGGTGGACGACATCCGCGACCTCATCTCGCGGGTGGCCATGGGCTCCCCCGGCAAAGCCAAGGTGTATGTGCTGGACGAGGTCCACATGCTCACCACCGGAGCGGAGAACGCCCTGCTGAAAACGCTCGAGGAGCCTCCCGATCATGTGGTGTTCGTGCTGTGTACCACCGAGCCCCACAAGGTGGTGCCCACCATTCGAAGCCGCACCCAGCACTTGGAGTTCAACCTCATCGGCGGCGATGTGCTGGCCGACCATGCCCGCTGGGTTGTTGAACAGGCCGGGCTGGCCGTGGGCGAGAACGCCATCGACCACGCCGTCCACCGCGGCGCCGGCTCGGCTCGCGACACCCTTTCTGCGCTCGATCAGATCGCAGCCGCCGGCGGGGTGGCCGATCGGCTCGACGCCATCGACGAAATCGTCGAGGCCTTGGGGGGACAGGACTACGGTCCGGCGTTCGCGGCCGTACACGAGGCGCTGCGATCAGGGCGAGAGCCTCGGATCATCGGCGAGGCGTTGCTCGACCGGCTTCGAAACGCTTTTCTGAGCGCGATGGGTGCCGATCTGGGCCACCTCACCGACGCCCAGCAAAAAAGCGCTCGTGCCACCGCGGCACAGGTTCCCCCAGCCGGGCTCACCCGGGCGCTGGAAATACTGGGCACGGCCCTGGTGGACATGCGCCAGGCCCCCGATCCTCGGGTGGATCTGGAAGTGGCCTTGGCCCGCCTCACCCGCCGCGACTTGGATACCGACCTCAGCTCGCTCCTCGAGCGCGTCGAGCGGCTCGAGCGCCATGGCCCCGCACCGCCCGCGGTGCCCAACGGCGGCGACGGGGCCGCTCCAGTCCCGACAGCGCCTCCTTCGGCTCGTCGCTCCGAAGGGCCCGCCAGCGGCCATGAGCGGGCCCGGGCGGCCATCGCCCAAATCCAGGCCAACCAAACCGGACGCAAACCACAAGCACTCGCGCCCGCCGACCAGGACTTCGGACCTGTGAGCTCTTCAACCTCTGATCGGACCCCAAAGCCCACGCTGGGAGCAATGAGAGCCGGTAAAACCTTTTCTTCGCCCCCGGCCAATCCCCAAACCCAATCCTCCGACGGATCGGGCGACGCCAGCCCGATGCTCCCCACACGAGAAGAAGTGGTGCTCGCTTGGGGTGATGGCATCCTGGCCGGTTTGCCCAACAGGGTCCGTGTCCGATTCCAGGCCGGGCGATTCCTCGCCCACGACGGCGACAACGTGGTGTTCGCCCTCCCCAACAAGATCCACCTGGACCGGTGCGAAGAAACCCGCGCCGATGTGGACGACGCCCTGAGCCGGCATTTCGGGAGGACGGTGCCCCTGCGTTTGACCATCGACGATGAGAGCGCCGCCCCGCCCCCCGGTGTCGAGCCCGCAGGTTCGCCCTCGACACCGCCCGTACCCGACAGCGCCGAAGCCGTCAATGAAAGCGAGCGCGGCGACGAGGAGGGGGTGACCCGCAAGGCCATTTCCAATCTCATGGCCGCATTCCCCGACTCCGAGCTGGTGACCTTTGACCCGTCTGCGGCCCGCGGTCCGCGGGACTTCAGCCCGTAGGGATGGCCGGAACACCGCGAGCATGAGCAGCGTCTACACCGCCGCGGTCCAAGTGCTGATCGACGAACTGGGCCGCCTCCCCGGGATTGGCCCCAAGTCAGCCCAACGCATCGCCTTTCACCTGCTGAAAGTCTCCGAGCATGATGCTGTACGACTGGCCGAGGCCATCAAGGAGGCCAAGGCCCGCGTCCAATTCTGCCGGCGGTGTTTCAACATCAGCGAGCACCCTGAATGCGAGCTGTGTACCGATCATCGGCGCGACCCGGCCGTCCTGTGCGTGGTAGAAGACCCCCGGGATATCGTGGCGGTGGAGAAAACCAGAGATTTCCGGGGCCGCTATCACGTCCTCGGTGGGTCCATCAACCCCATTGAGGGCATCGGACCCGATCAGCTGCGGGTCAAAGAACTGCTGGCCCGCATCGATGACGAGAACGTCACCGAGGTTATCTGCTGCACCAATCCCAACATCGAGGGGGAGGCCACGGCCATGTATCTGGCCCGGCTCATCGAGCCCCTCGGGGTGGCCGTCACCCGCATCGCCAGCGGCCTCCCAGTGGGCGGCGATCTGGAATACGCCGACGAGCTGACCCTCAGCCGAGCCTTAGAGGGCCGCCAGCGCATCACCACCGGCTGAGCCGAATAGCACCGCCCACAACAGCACCACCGGCTGAACCGGGCAGCACCGCCCACAACATCTGAATCGAGCCTGCTGCAAACGCAAGACACCGCCTTAGCGAATCGGGCGGGGGGCATTGGGACCCGATTCGCATAAGGCGGTGCTTGTTTATTGCACTTATATTACAAATATGACGAAATGAAGTCAAGTCGTATCAGATTTGTAATAATCAGACCCGCACCAGCAGTGCGTCCCCTTGACCCCCGCCCCCGCACAACGCCGCCGCCCCCACGCCGCCGCCCCGACGGCGCAGCTCATGCAGCAACGTGAGCACGATCCGGTTGCCGCTGGCCCCGATGGGATGGCCCAAAGCGATGGCCCCGCCGTTCACGTTCACCACATCGTCGGGAATCCCCAGGTCGGCCATCGACGCCAGCGCCACCGCGGCGAACGCCTCGTTGATCTCGAACAGGTCCACATCGCCCAGACGCAAACCAGCCGAGTCGAGCGCTCGGCGGACGGCTCGCGACGGCTGGGTGAGCAGCGAGGGGTCAGGGCCAGCCACCTGTGCGTAGCCGGCGTAAGTCCCCAGTGGCACCACGCCCAACTGCTCGGCGCGCGCTCGGCTGGTCATCACCAGCGCGCTGGCGCCGTCGGAGATCTGCGAGGCGTTGCCCGCGGTGATTCTGCCCGACTCGGCGAACGCCGGGCGCAGCCGGCCCAGCGACTCGGCGCTGACGTCGGCGCGCACCCCCTCGTCGGCCGACACCGCGACCGGATCGCCTCGACGCTGCGGCACCTCCACCGACACCAGCTCGGGGTCGAACAGCCCCGCCGCCGCCGCGGCCGCCGCCCGGTGGTGGGATTGGGCCGAGAACGCATCCTGGGGCGCCCGCTCCAACCCGCTCGACGCGGCGTACTTCTCGGTGCCGGTTCCCATGGCGCAGTGGTCGAAGTCGCAGAACAACCCGTCGTGCATCATGGAGTCCACCAGGTCGCCGTCGCCCAGGCGATATCCCTCTCGAGCCCGGGTGAGCAGATAGGGCGCCTTGGTCATCGACTCCATCCCGCCGGCCACCACAACCTCGGCATCGCCGGCGGCGATCATCTGATGGGCCAGATAGACGGCGTTGATCCCCGACAAGCACACCTTGTTCACCGTGGTGGCCGGCACCGTCATGGGAATCCCCGCCGCCGCCGCCGCTTGGCGCGCCGGGGCCTGACCCTCCCCGGCCAAAAGCACCTGGCCCATGAACACATAGTCCACCTGCTCGGGCGCCACGCTCGACCGCTCCAACGCCGCTCGAATAGCCAGGGCCCCCAATTCGGTTCCCCGAAACGACGTCAATCCGCCCGACATCTTCCCGATGGGCGTGCGGGCCCCGGCCAAGATCACCGTCTCACTCACTGCTTCTCCTTTGCCTGTTCGCCTCCGCCGCCGAACAGGATACGGTCAGACGGTGCGAATCCACCTGGTCGATGGGACATACGAGCTGTTCCGCTACCACTTCTCCCCCGGCAACCGCGACCGGGAGCACGGGGCGGTCCGAGGGGTGGTCCACAGCATGCTCCAGCTGATCGACCGCGGGGCCACGCACGTCGGCGTGGCCACCGACCAGGTGATCGAATCGTTCCGCAATGGCCTTTGGCCCGGCTACAAGACCGGCGAGGGGGTGCCCCCGGAGTTGCTGGACCAGTTCCCGCTGCTCGAGGAGGCCCTGGCCGCGGCCGGGTTCTGCGTGTGGCCCATGGTCGAACACGAGGCCGACGACGCCCTAGGCGCCGCGGCCAAAAAGGCCGCCCGCGACCCCGGCGTGGAGCAAGTGCTGATCTGCACTCCCGACAAGGACCTGGCCCAGTGCGTCACCGAAGACGGGCGCATCGTGCAATACGACCGCCGCCGGCAAACACTCATCGACCACCACGGCGTGGTGGACAAATTCGGGGTGCGGCCCGCGTCCATCCCCGACTATCTGGCCCTGGTGGGCGACACCGCCGACGGCTTTCCCGGACTGCCCGGCTGGGGTGCCCGCTCCAGCTCGGCGGTGCTGTCCCATTACCGGCACCTGGAGCACATCCCCGACGCGGTGGGACAGTGGGAGGTGAGCCTGCGGGGCTCGGCCAAGCTGGCCGCCACCCTGGCCGAGCACCGGGACCTAGCCTTGTTGTTCCGCCAAATCGCCACCATCGACGACCGCGCCCCGACGTTTGACCGCATCGGCGACCTCGCCTGGGACGGTCCAACGGCCGAGTTCCCCGAGATCATCGGCCGGCTGGGAGGCGAGCACCTCGTCGAGCGGGCCCAGCAATTGAAAGCCCGGATCAGCTGAGCGGGGTCGAGAGCAGGGCCAGGGCCTCATCGATCGAAGCCGCTCGCCGGATGATGGCCGCCTTGTCCGGCCTCACAAAGCCCAGCTCGATGATCTTTGCGAAAAACCCAGCCAGCGGCGTCCAGAACCCGTCTTGGTCCAACAGCACCACTGGTTTGAAACGGCCGCCGTCATGCAGCCCGAGCTGGGTCCAGGTGGCCGCTTCAAACAGCTCTTCCAGCGTGCCCAGCCCGCCGGGCAGGGCGCAAAAGCCGTCCGACAGCGAGTACATGAGCTGTTTGCGCTCGTGCATGTCAGCCACCAGGTGCAGCTCGGTCAGCCCTTGGTGGGCCACCTCAATCTCGTCCAGGAAATTGGGAATGACCCCGATCACCTCGCCGCCCGCGGCCATCGCCGCGTCAGCCAAAACCCCCATGAGCCCGACGCGCCCCCCGCCGAACACCACCCCGACGCCCTCGGAGGCCAACCGCCGTCCCAAATCAGCGGCCAGCGCCGCATGGCTGGCGTCCACCCCCAAAGAAGAGCTGCAAAACACCCCCACCCGCCGCGTTGTTCCCCCTGATTTCAAGCTCACAAGGGCAAGGCTACCGAATCCCTTCACGCGCCATGGAGAGATTGCCGGGCCAGCCGCGGCATCGACACGCCCAACGGCTCGAACCCCCTGTAGCCTGTCGCGGCAATGGCCGAGCACCTGATGAACGATCGCCTCGAAGACCTAGAGCGGCGCAAACAGGAGGCCCTTCACGCCGGGCCCCAGCGAGCGGTGGACCGCCAGCACGAGAAGGGCAAGATGCTGGCCCGGGAGCGCATCGAGTATCTGCTCGACGACGGCTCCTTCCACGAGCTGGACATGCTGGCCCGCCACCGGGCGCTGGACAGCGGGATCGAAGAACGCCCCTACACCGACGGCGTGATCACCGGCTGGGGCACGATCGACGGTCGCAAAGTGTTCCTATTCGCCCAGGATTTCACCGTGTTCGGCGGCGCGCTGGGCGAGGTCTTCGCCGAAAAGATCCACAAGGTGATGGACTTGGCCCTGTCGGTGGGCGCGCCCATGATCGGCCTCAACGACGGCGCCGGCGCCCGCATCCAAGAAGGGGTGGTGTCGCTGGACTCCTACGGCGGGATATTCCATCGCAACGTCAAGTCATCCGGCGTCATCCCGCAGATCAGCGTGATTCTCGGACCGTGTGCCGGGGGAGCGGTGTACAGCCCGGCCATGACCGATTTCGTGTTCATGGTGGCCGAGAAGTCGCACATGTTCATCACCGGCCCCGATGTGGTGAAGACGGTCACCGGCGAAGAGGTGACCCTTGAGGACTTGGGCGGGGCCCGCTCCCACTCCACCAAGTCGGGCGTGGCTGCTTTTGTGGGCCCGACCGAGGAGGAGGTGCTCGACGAGGTCCGGTTCCTGATCGGCCATCTGCCGGCCAACAACCTCGAGGAGCCCCCCCAGGTCGTCGCCACCGACGATCCCGAGCGTTCCACCCCGGAGCTGCGCGACATCATGCCCGACAGCTCCAACCTGCCCTATGACATGCGCCAGGTGATCGGTGCGGTGGTGGACGACGGGGAGTTCATGGAGTACCACGCCCACTGGGCCCAGTCGATCGTGTGCGGCTTCGCCCGCCTGAACGGCGGCTCCGTCGGCGTGGTGGGCAACCAGCCCATGGTGCTCGCCGGGGTGCTAGACATCGAGTCGTCGTCCAAGGCAGCCCGGTTCGTGCGAACCTGCGACGCCTTCAACATCCCCCTGCTGACCTTCGTAGACGTCCCGGGCTTTCTGCCCGGCGTGGATCAAGAGCACGGCGGCATCATCCGCCACGGGGCCAAACTGCTGTACGCCTACTGCGAGGCCACCGTGCCCCGCATCCAGGTCATCACCCGCAAGGCCTACGGCGGGGCCTATGTGGTGATGGACTCCAAATCGGTCGGCTCCGATCTGTCGTTCGCCTGGCCGGGCGCGGAACTGGCCGTCATGGGGCCGCAGGGAGCGGTGGAGATCATCCATCGCCGCGAACTTCAATCGGCGGCCGATCCGGCGGCTCGAAGAGCGGAGTTGGTGGACGACTACACCGAGCGGTACGCCAATCCCTACATCGCGGCCGAGCGGGGCTACATCGACGACGTGATCGATCCGGCCGACACCCGACGCCTGGTGATCGCCGGATTCGACATGCTCCGCTCCAAACGCGAGGAGCTTCTGCCCCGCAAGCACGGCGTCATCCCGCTGTAGGCATGACCGTCGTCCGCGCCACCGCCGGGCCCACCGACGCCGAGATGGCGGCCATCTTGGCCGCGCATGAAGCGCTCTGGCCCACCCCCGTTCGCGCCGCGCTCACCGCGGCCCCCGCTCCGCGGTGGAGGTTCAGCGGTCGCTGGTGGATTGCGCCAACCCCGAGGCACCGTCCGCGACAGACCTTGAAGCGATGACGGCCGATGCGGCCCGCCACCGCACTTCTGAGGAGTTGGAAGCCGCCCTGGCCCATATCCGGGGCGCCCCGGCCGACAACGGCGCCCTGGAATTGATCGTGCGCCGTCCGGCCGTGGACGAGCGAGAGGTGTTGGAGACCGGGGCGCTCAGCCTCGACGAGGGTCTGGTGGGCGACACCTGGAACCGGCGCAGCTCCTCGAAAACCCCTGATGGGGGTCCGCTGCTCGACGCGCAGCTCAACATCATGAACGCCCGGGCCGCCGCCGCGGTGGCCGGGCCCATCGAGCGGTGGGCTCTGGCCGGCGATCAGCTCTACATCGATCTCGACCTCAGCGGCGAGACCCTGCCGCCGGGCACCCGCCTCGCCCTGGGGGAGGCGGTCATCCAAATCACCGCCGAACCCCACACCGGCTGCGGCAAGTTCTCTGCTCGGTTCGGCGTGGCGGCGCTCCGCTTCGTCAACTCTCCCGCCGGTCGAGCCCTCAACCTGCGGGGCGTCAACGCCCGGGTGGCCCGCCCCGGCACAATCCGCACCGGCGACACGGTGACCCGCCTGTCCTAGACACACCACGAGCCGCCCGCCTGTGAATTGACGGGCAAGGGCACTAACGGGGCCACGGCGGCTCGGGCTGGCGCAGCGCCGCTTTCAACCGAACCAGGTAGTCGCTCCGGGGAATCTCCACCGCCCCCAGGCTCAGCAGATGCTCCGTGGCCCACTGCACATCCAGCAGGCGCGACACCCCGCCGTGGGCCAGCCTTGCGACGAGCGCCACCAGCGCCACTTTGGATGCGTCGCGGTCGACGTGGAACATCGACTCCCCGGCGAACAGCCCGCCGATCGACACCCCATACAGCCCCCCCACCAGTTCTCCGGCAGGCGACCACGCCTCCATACTGTGGGCCCAGCCCAGACGGTGCAGCCGCACATAAGCGTCCCGGACATCCGGGGAGATCCACCCGTGAGGGCGCTCAATCAACCGACAGGCATCGACGACCTCGGCAAAGGCAACATCGGTGGTGACCCGATAGCGGCGCAGCGAGCGGCGCAGCGAGCGGGTGATCCGCAGCTCGTCGAGCGGCATCACCCCGCGGGGGTCGGGCGACCACCAACCCAGCTTGTCGATATGCCTCAGCGGCATCGGGAACAAACCGGCCTCATAGGCCTCCAGCAGCGTGCCCGGCATCAAATCGCCCCCCACTGCCACCAAGCCGTGCTCGTCGGCCGTGTCCGCGGGGGGGAACTCCCACCGGCTGGGCTCGGGGATAAGCCTCATCTCAATACTCTGCCCCGCCTGACCCTCGGGAGCGGGAGCGGCTCGCTGAATTCCTAGCCAGACTCTTGGATGGTGACGGAGTTGACGATCACCTGGGGGTCGGGGCCTCCGCCCAGCGGGTTGTCGGGCTGGTCCACGTGGCTGGCCAAGATGGCCTCGGCCACCGCAAGGCTGGCCTCGTCCATCCGGCCGAACACCACATAGGTGCCCTGGCTGTTCAACAAAGCAGTGTTCTCGTTCACCGCGAAAAAGAACTGGGCCCCGGCACTGTTGGGCGCCCCGGTCCTAGCCATCACAATCTGACCCGGCTCATAAGCGAACCCCGAGCCCTCATCGACAATCGTGTACCCCGGCCCCGGATCCGACGGCGAATTCGTACGCGGCGCCCCGCCCTGGATGATCCCGATACTGGGATCAGTGCGGAACAACAACGTATCGTCGTAATACCGATACCGGGCCAACACCGCGAAATTATTAGCCGTGACCGGCGTGCTCACCGTGTCGAGCGCGACTCGCATCACCCCCGCCGTGGTATCGAACACCGCGGTGTACTCCTTAGAAGAGTCCAAACACATCGGCGGCGGACCGTCGAAATCAAGCACCCGAGGCCCCGAACCATCAGCAGGCGGACATCCGCTCACGTCAATGCTCCCTTCAAGAGATGGGTTGGTCGATTGTATGGCGATGGAATTGACGATAACCGGCTCCGACGGCCGGCCCCCATAAGGGGTGTCAGGGTCGTCCACATGACGGACCAGGGCGTCGAGGACCACGGTCAGGCTGCCGTCGGAGATCCGGCCCAAGCTGGTGAGCCCCGAAACCGGCTCAGACGGCAGGAACTCGTCATTGTCGTCGTAGGCCAACAAGAGAAACTGCCCGGCCGAGTCTCCCTCCCCCGACCACAGAAGCTGGCCCTGCTGATACTCCTCCGGCGGCGCTGAGGTCACGGTGAATCCCGGGCCGGGGTCGGCGGCATTGTTGGTGCGGGGCGACCCGCCCTGGATGTAGCCGCCGTCGGGATCGGTGTAGAACACGGCCGTTCCGTCGTAGTAGCCGTAGCCGGCCAGCACCGCGAACGCGTTCACCGCCTCGGGGTTGGCCTCCTGATCCAGGGCCACCCTGATCGGCCCCAGAGAGGTGTCGAACACCGCGGTGTAGTCGAGCTCGGGGTCGAGGCATTGAGACGGCGCCGCCCCGAAAGAGGTCACCCGAAGCTCCGGACTCGACGAATCGGGGCACGGGATGACTGCTTCGGTCAGCTCACTGCCGGGGCCCGGGGGCGGCGGCAGGTCGGGAAAACCGCCATTGCCCGTCGCGGCGTCAACCCCGTCACTGGGCGCCGTGTCGCCGGGGGGGGGGTCTCGG
>JAPOSH010000241.1 GCA_026709815.1 bacterium
CCAGAACTATCTGTGGGAGCTGTGGCGCCGGCTGCCCCCCGAAGAAGTGTGCGTGCTGACCCGATCCCACCCCGGCGATGTTGAATGGGATGCCCGACAAAACCACCGGGTGGTCCGCTCGCCCCGCCGATTCCTGCTCCCTACCCAGCAGACGGCCGAGGAGATAAGCAGGCTGGCCGACGACATCGGCGCTGAGTTGGTGCTCTATGACCCCGCGGTCCCGCTGGGTGCGCTTGCCCCTCGCCTGCCCCATCCCTACGGCGTGATCCTGCACGGGGCCGAGGTGACCGTGCCCGGACGCCTGCCGGGGGCCAGGAGGGTGTTGGCCGGAGTGCTGCGGAGCGCCGAGGTTGTCATCGCCGCAGGGCGGTACTCGGTGGCCGAGGCCGAGCGGGCGGCCCGCGGGCCGCTGCCCGCGGTGATCGTGCCGCCCGGCGTGGACGTCAATCGCTTCAGGCCGCTGGACGGGGCCCAGCGGCGGGCGGCTCGCCGCCGCTTCGGGATTCCCCCCGACGCCCCCGTGGTGGTGTCGATCAGCCGGCTGGTGCCCCGCAAGGGGATGGACATGCTGATCGCGGCATCGGCCCGACTGACCGATCGCCATCCCGGGCTCATCTTGGCCGTGGCCGGTGCCGGACGCGACCGGGTTCGCCTGGACCGGCTCATAGGCCGGACGGGGGCGCCGGCCCGCTTGCTCGACCGGGTGGCTGATGCCGACCTGCCCGATCTCTACGGCTGTGCCGACGTGTTCGCCATGGTCTGCCGCCAACGCTGGGGCGGCTTGGAGCAGGAGGGGTTCGGCATCGTGTTCTTGGAGGCTGCGGCCGCCGGCGTGCCGCAACTGGCCGGTCACAGCGGGGGAGCGGCCGAGGCGGTGGAGCACGGACGAACCGGTCTGGTGGCGCAAAAGCCCGATCAGCTGGATTCAGTGACCGCTTGTTTGGACGTCCTGCTTTCGGACAGGGCTCGCCTTTTGAGGATGGGGATGGAGAGTCGGCTGAGAGCGGTGGCCGAATTCTCCTACGATCACACAGCCGAGCGGCTTCGCACCGTGATCGCCGAGGTCGTGGCCCGCCGAGAGCGCGCCTGATGGCCCGACGCGTTCGCCTGGTGGAGTGAGCGACGCCGATGCTTGGGCGCGATCATCTGATGCCGCCGGGAGTCGAGGGTCAGGACATCCTCCGGGCCTGTTGGGCGGGCACTGCGGCGTTCACGGCTGTCGCCGTCGTCACCACGGTGTTTCCCGATCCCATGGCCGTGCCAATGGCCGTGGCATCGCTCGGACTGCTGGCAGCGGGGTGCGCGGCCATGCTTTGGGCCTTCCAGCAGGCCTTGGAGCGCAGCCGCTACGAGCTGATCGGCGTGGGAGGCCTCTACTTCCTGGCCGGCTGCGCACCCCGGTCGGTGCGGCTCTCGATGATGGCCGCTCTGGCTCTGGAGTCGGCCGTGGCGCTGGCCGCGGCTTCGGTGCGCCCGTTTACCGCGTCAGCATTCGGTATCCTGGTACCCGTCTATGCGCTGGGCTTGTCCGGGGCATGGGGTGCCAGGCACGGGACATTCCCGCCCCGGCCCCCTGAGGGCACAACTCCAGCAGACGTCGACCCCAACAGGAACGGTGACCATGTTTGACCAGGCCACCAAGAGCATCTCTATTCACGCATCGCCTGAGCGCTGCTTTGGGGTGGTGTGCGATTTCGAGTCATATCCCGAATGGGCCACCGGGGTGAAACAGGCAGAGGTGGTCCGACGAGACGACGACGGCCGGGGCGGCCTGGTCTCATTTCAGGCTGCGGCCATGGGCCGCAGCACCAGCTACCTGCTGGAGTACTACTACGGGTCCAATCCCCTGCGGGTGTCCTGGCGGCTGGTGCAGGGGGACCTGACCCGCCGTCTCGACGGGGAGTACTGCTTCAACCCGGTGCCGGGCGAGCCGGATCGCACGGAGGTCACCTACCACCTCGCCGTCCAAATGGCGATGCCGTTGCCCGGTTTTGTCATGCGCAGGGCTGAGGCCCGCATCATGCGGACTGCGTTGGAGAACCTGCGGCGCCGGGCCGAATCCGACGCCGGGAAACCCCGATGACCGTGCCGCTCGGAGAGTAGATTGAACCCGTGGAGTTCCGCCGGATCAACAACCTCCCCCCTTATGTCTTCACCATCATCAACGATCTGAAGGTGCAGGGCCGGCGAGCCGGCCACGACATCATCGATCTGGGTTTCGGCAACCCCGACCTGCCGTCGCCGGACATCGCAGTGGAAAAGCTGGTGGAGGCCACTCGCAATCCCCGCAACCACCGCTATTCGGCCAGCCGGGGCATCCCCAAGCTGCGCGAAGCCGTCGCCGGGTACTACGCCAGGCGGTTCGGCGTGTACCTCGACCCCGAGACTGAGGTGATCAACACGATCGGGGCCAAGGAAGGGTTCTCCCATCTCATGTGGGCGTTGCTCCAACCGGGCGACGCCGCCTTGGTGCCGTCTCCCTCCTATCCCATCCATCTGTACGCGCCGTTGTTCGCCGGCGCCGAGGTCAGGGAGATCCCGTTGAGCACGGGCACAGACTTCTTTGCGACGATGCAGGAGCGCTGGCAGTACTCGTGGCCCAAGCCTCGCATCATCGTGCTGTCGTTTCCCCACAACCCCACGACGGCGTGCGTGGATCTGGAGTTCATGGCTGGCATCGTGGACTTCGCCAAAGAGCATGATGTGCTGCTAGTCCACGATTTCGCCTATGCCGACTTGGGGTACGACGGTTACATGCCGCCGTCCATCATGCAGATCGAGGGGGCCAAGGATGTGGCGGTGGAGTTCTACTCCATGACCAAGTCGTTCTCCATGGCCGGCTGGCGGGTGGCGTTCATGGTGGGAAACCCCCAGGTGGTCGGGGCGTTGGCCAAGCTCAAGTCCTATCTGGACTATGGCACCTTCCAACCCATCCAGATTGCCGCTACCGTGGCGCTGAACGAAGCCCCCGGCCATCCCAAAGAGGTGTGCGACATCTACCAGAGCCGCCGCGATGCGCTCTGCTCCGGGCTGAGCCGAATGGGATGGGAGGTGGCGCCGCCCCAGGGCACCATGTTCGTGTGGGCCGGGATCCCCGAGCCCTATCGGGAAATGGGATCGGTGGAATTCGCCTCCTGGCTGGTTCGAGACGCCCGGGTGGCGGTCTCCCCCGGCGTGGGGTTCGGCCCCGGCGGGGAAGGCCATGTGAGGTTTGCTCTCATCGAGAACGAGCAGCGCACCGCCCAGGCAGTCCGCCAACTCCGCCAAACGCTGGGCGAGCTGGGCTAGCGGCTGATTCTTCATGAGAGTCGGGGTGCTGACCGGAGGAGGCGACTGTCCGGGGCTGAACGCCGTCATCCGGGCCATCGCGCGCAAAGCCGAGCGCCACTACGGCGACTCGGTGATCGGCTTCTTAGACGGCTGGCGCGGGGTGGTAGAGGGCGAGTTCATCGAGATAGACGTCAACCACATGCGGGGCACCCTGCCCCGGGGTGGCACGGTGCTGGGCACCTCTCGGCTGTCCCCCAGAATGTATGACGACGGAATCGACCGGGTGCGGGCCACGATGGAGACCACCGGTACCGACGCTTTGATAGTCATCGGGGGCGAGGGCACGCTTTCGGCGGGGGTGGCGGTCTGCGAGGCCGGCGCGGCCAATGTGGTCGGCGTGCCCAAGACCATCGACAACGACATCGGGCTCACCGAGCTCACCTTCGGGTTCGACACCGCAGTGGGCATCGCCACCGCCGCCATCGACCGCCTGCACACCACGGCCGAGTCGCACGACCGGGTGATGGTGGTCGAGGTCATGGGTCGCCATGTGGGGCACATCGCCACCTGGGCCGGTATCGCCGGTGGAGCCACCCTCACCTTGATTCCCGAAGAGCCGTTCGACATCGGGGCTGTGGCTGATGCCATCGTCAGGCGTCATCAAAGAGGACGCTGGGCCTCCATCGTGGTGGTGGCCGAGGGGGCCCGGCCCAAAGAGGGCACCATGGAGCTGCCCCAGCCGGAAACCGACCAATTCGGCCATGTCCAGCTGGGCGGAGTCGGACAGGCGGTGGCATCTGAGATCGAAGCTCGGACCGGTTACGACACCCGGGTCACGGTGCTGGGCCATATCCAGCGGGGAGGGACCCCGAGCGCGCTGGACCGGGTGCTGTGCTCGTGGTACGGGATCGCGGCCATCGACGCGGTGCATGAGGGCGATTGGGGGTCGATGATGGCCTTTCGCGGCGGGGAGATCGTCCGGGTGCGGCTCGCTGATGCGGTGGCCGAGCTGAAACCGGTCAGCCCCGCGCTCTACGACGTGGCCCGGGCTTTCTTTCCCTAGGCCGGCTCAAGAAAAGTTCAAGGTGAAGCCCGGGGGAAGGGTGGGAGCAGGCTGAGGAGTAGGGGTGATTGCGACGGTGGGCGTCGCAGTGGGCGTCGGCGTCTCGGGCGGTGCGGAAGGAGCGGCCGGCGTGGGCGCCTCGCTCGGTGCGGGCTCGGGTTGGTATTCGGGGTCGAGCGAGTAGAAGTCCTCTCGGGTGACGGGCACGTCGCTCTCGCCGCTGTCGGTGGGCAGCGGCACGGGATTGTCGTTCAACAGCAGGGAGAATCGGGTTGAACTGGTGTTCTCCGTAGCGGTGAACACCAGCTGAGCCACGGCGAGTTGGCGGTTTTCGCCCTCGAGGCGCTCCTCGAACACCTCTGACTCCAGCGCCACCACCACCAAGTCGTCGGACGGTTCGACGCTTACGGACACCACATCCACATCGGCTGGCAGAGCAGTGGACAGCGCTTGGTCCGACTCCTCTTCGTTGGGGGCGGAGAACAGGGCTTCTAAAACGGCGGTGGGCCGAGCCGGACTGGCCACGTTGCGGACCACGGGTGACAGCAGGTTGTTCTCGTCGATCAAGTAGATGATCACTTCTTGTGTGACCAGCGGGGTCGGCTGCGGCGATGCGGTCGGGGCGGCCAATACCGAGGGAAGCTGCGAATAGGCCACGGTTCGGGGTCGGCCGTCCTCGGGCACCGAGCAGGCTGCGGTCGCCGACAGAGCCATGGCGGCCAACAGAGCTGAGACGGTTGCCGCCCACCGGGGTCGGAGTGCCGCTGGCCCGGTCATGGCAAAGCGATGGGGAGTCGGACGACGAACCTGATCCCTGGACGGCCGTCGGAGCGGTCCTCGCACCAGACGCGGCCCTGGTGCAGGCGCGCATGCTCAGCCACGAGGGCCAATCCCAGTCCCACCCCGGTGCTGGTTCCCCGCTCCACTGCCTGACGGCCCCGGGAGAACCGGTTGAAGATGCGCTGCCGCTCGTCGCCGGCCACACCGGGTCCCGCGTCTTCCACCGCGATCACGACTTCTGTCCCTTGCTGTTCGAGGATGATCCCGCTCGCCCCCCCGGCGTATTTCTGGGCGTTGCTCAGCAGGTTGTCGATGATCTGCACTAGCCGGCGCTTGTCGGCCTGCACCCTGGTTCGAGCGGTGGCCCGGTCGCAGTCTATGGGCACCGGCGCCGGGCTGGTGGCCGACACCGCATTCTCCACGAACTCGAGCAGGTTGAACACGTCCAGATCCAGTTCGGCGGTGCCCACGTCGAAGCGGGATATCTCCAGCAGATCTTCCACCAGGTGCTCGAAGCGGTTGACGTCCTCGGTGAGCAGATCCAGAGCGGTTCGGGTTCGCTCGGGCAATTCGGCCCGGCGGGTGTTCATGACCTCGACCGAGGCGGAGAGGGTCATCAGAGGCGACCGCAGTTCGTGGCTGACTTCGGCCGCGAATCGCTCGTCTCGGGCGATCCGGTCCTGGAGGGTGTCCACCATCTCGTTGAACGAGTCGGTGAGTGCGACCAGCTCCCGAGCAGGCCCGGCCTCTAGCCGGGTGCTGAGGTCGCCGCGGGCTATGGATTGGGCGGCTTCGCCGATGTCGGTCAGCGGGCGCAACAGACGGCGGCTGGCCCAGAAGCCGACCAGGGCGGAGGCGAAGGTCACGCCCCCGCCGGTGCTGGCCAGGATTATTCCCAGCGAACCCAGCGTATCCTCGATCTCGTCCAGCGGTGTGGCCTCGTAGTAAGAGGCGTTGTGGCCTGGGATGGGGATGCCGATCACCAAGAAGGGCTTGTCCTTCGCCCGGTATCGCATCCGCGCCGGCTTACCGCTTTCCACGGTTCGTCGGAGGCGCTCGTCGATGTCGCCCTGTTCGAACTCGAAGGACGGCTGAAACCAGTCGCCGCCTACTCGCAGAACCGGGCGAGAGCCCTCGGGGGTGGCCAGAGTGCTCACCAGATTCTGAAGAGCCTCGGACTCTATGTCGGGGCTGAGGCGGCGGTTGACGACCGAGGCGTTGAACCCCACGGTGGCCAAGGCGTCGTTCTCCTTGCCGTTGAGCAGGCTCTGGCGGGTGAGCGCGAACACGATCACGCTCAGCAACGCCGAGAGGACCAGGGTGGTGAGCACGAACGCCAGGATGACGCGGGTTCGCAACCTCAGCCGCCGGGTCCGAAAGCCCGCCCGCCGCCAGAGGGGAGGGCGGGCTCTCAGCCGCCGGGGTGCGGTGCCCGATTCGGGCTGAGGCATTGCCGTGGCGCCCTTACCCCTGGAGCTTGTATCCGAGGCCGCGGACGGTTACCACGTGGCGCGGGTTGGCCGGGTCGGACTCGATCTTGGTGCGAAGCCGCCGGATGTGGACGTCCACGAGGCGGCCATCGCCGAGGTACCCGAGATCCCATACCCGCTCGAGGAGAACTTCTCGGCTGAGCACCTTGGTGGAGTTGGTGGCCAATTCCACCAAGAGGCGGAACTCCGTTTTGGTGAGGTGCGCCTCTTCACCGTTTATGGTCACCACACCTTGTTCGGGCATGATCTCCAGCGGCCCGAAGCGCAGTTCGGTGACGGAGGTGTCGGTGGTTCGAACTCGCCGTAGCAGGGCGCGGATGCGGGCCGACAGCTCTTTGGGGGCATAGGGCTTGGTGAGGTAGTCGTCGGCACCCGCCTCGAGGCCGGCGACCACATCGTGGGTGTCGGCCCGGGCCGTGACCATGATGATGGGCACGTCGCTGGTCCGGCGGAGCGTGCGGCATACTTCGAACCCGTCGATGTCGGGAAGCATGATGTCGATGAGGACCAAGTCGGCGGGGTTCTCGGAGAAGGAGGCGAACGCCGCTTGGCCGTTGGCCGCCTCCAGAACCTCCCAGCCTTCGTCTTCTAGGGCGAGGCGTACCGCAGTTCGGATCCTCTCATCGTCCTCAATGGCCAGGATGCGGGTTCCCACCCTGAAATGGTGCCTGATTTTGAGCCGTTATGGGTAGCAGGGGCTTACATTCACCCCATTTTGGCCCGCAAATGCCGCTAGCAGGCCCTGCTAAATTCGGTCGGCCTGGGCGCTTTTCAGAATCGCCAACAGAGCGTCGGCCACCGACGGAGCGGAGGCGAACACGAAATCGCGGTTGGGAGGCCGTCCGTGCAGGTCTTGGACCATGCCGCCGGCCTCCTGGCAAATCAGTGCTCCCGCGGCGTAATCCCATGGGTTGAGCCCGACCTCGAAGAAAGCGTCCACCCGGCCGCAGGCCACCGAGCAGAGATCGACCGCCGCGCCCCCCACCCGCCGTATGTCGCCGATGAGCGGCAGCAACTCTCCCAGCACCTCGGCTTGTCGCCGCCGGCGGCTGTGATCGTAGGAGAATCCGGTGGCCACCAGGGCCAGCGCCAGATCGCCGCCGGGCCGCACGCCGATGGGATTTCCGTTCAGCCGGGCCCCGCCGCCCCGGTGCGCGGTGAAAATCTCGCCCAGAACCGGGTCGATCACCGCACCGGCGACAACCTGCCCGCCGCTCTCAGCCGCCACCGAAACCCCGAATCCAGGGTGGCCGTAGATGAAGTTCACCGTGCCGTCGATGGGGTCGATGATCCAGCGCACGCCGGTGGTGCCATCACGCCCCGAGCCCTCTTCGCCCAAGATGGCGTCATCGGGACGGTGGGAGGTCAGAAAATCCACGATGGCGGCTTCGCAGGCCACGTCCATGTCGGTGACCAGGTCGGTGCGCGACGACTTGGCCGATATCTTGAGCTGCGCTCCGGTCTGGGCCCGCAGCAGCGACGCCGCCACGTCAGCGGCTTCAGCCGCCAGCTTCTCCAGATGGCCCCAGGCTGGATCGGCCGAGCTGGGCGGTGTTTCGGGTTCTGTCACACCGAGACTCTACGCTGGGCGGGATGGCATCTCGCAGCGCCTTCGCCATCTGGCACGCCAAGCTCGTCTGGCGCCGGGGTGGGCCGTGACGACGCCCGGCGTGGTGGATTTGCGGTCGGACACCCTGACGCAGCCCACCGAGGCCATGAGACGGGCCATGGCCGCGGCGGCGGTCGGGGATGACCGCTACGGGGAGGATCCCACGGTCAACCGCTTGGAGGAGCGGTTTGGGGAACTGGTGGGCAAGCCGGCTGCGCTCTACGTGCCGTCGGGCACGATGGGCAACCAGATCGCCTTGCGGCTGCACGGAGCGGCTGGAAGCAACGTGGTGGTGGGCCGGCGGCAGCATCTGGTTTCCTACGAGAGCGGCGCCGCCGGGTTGAACAACGGCTTTCAAATCTATGGCGTGGACGACGCTGGCGGCTTGCTGGACGTCGAGGCAGCCGCGGAGGCGGTGGCAGCCGGGAGCGGCGGCTTTTGGCCTCCGGTGTCGCTGGTCTGCTTGGAGAACACCCATCTGTCCTCCGGGGGTCTGGCGGTAGGGGCTGCGGAGATGGCTGCGGCCGCCGTGCTGGGACCGCCCGTGCATCTCGACGGTGCCCGGCTGTTCAACGCCGCGGTCGCGTTGGGCACTACGGCGCGGGAGTTGGCCGCGGGGGCGACCACGGTCATGTCCTGTGTGTCCAAGGGATTGGGAGCGCCGGTGGGCTCACTGCTCGCAGGGCCCGGTGATCTGATCGACGAGGCTCGGCTGCACCGGCGGCGGTTGGGCGGGGCGATGCGGCAGGCCGGGGTGATTGCCGCGGGTGGCCTGTATGCGCTGAACCACCACGTCGACCGGTTGGCCGAGGATCACGCCCGGGCCCAGCGACTGGGCCAGGCGGTGGCCGAGCGGTGGCCCGGGGCCCGCCTCGGCGAGACGGAGGCGGCCTGTGGGCGCCCGTTCACCAACGTGGTGGCGTTTCGCCATCCCGACGCCCCCGGCTTGTTGAACCACCTCCGTCAGGCCGGTATCGCCGCCGGGCTGCTGGCCCCGACCGTCGTTCGCTTCGTCACCCATCTCGACGTGGGCGACGCCGATATCGACCGGGTGGTCGCAGCCTTGTCCGACGCCCCCGGCTAGCGCCGATCGCGGTCTTGGCGGCGGCCGCCGAACAGGCGCCATTCCTCCATGGCCCGCAGAGTCAAGTTGGCCACCACCGCGAGGCCCGCCGCGCCGGCCAGAGCGCCGACCAGAGCACCCAGCCCCGTCCACAGCCCGCAGTCGCCCTCGCATTGGAGGTCGATGAAAGCGAATCCGATCAGCCCTCCGCAGAGTCCCCCGATCAAGATCGACGCAAAGGCCAGCCACCGCGCCCCCTTCGGGGGCAGCGCCGAGCGCTCCTCAGGCGAAGCCGGATCGACCATCCGCCCATGCTACGGGCACAGATCGCCCCCAAGTCAGGTCGTGCCGCCGCAGGCGGGTCAGCACAGGCGGCTCGCATTCCTGCTCCTATGAGAGGCGCCGCTTGCCGTGCGCGGCCAGTTCACTGTCGAGGGTCCACACCTCTACGCTGGCATCGGCCGTTTTCTTCTGAAACCGATCCCGCTCGACCAGTATGGCCACGTCTCCGGTGCCCAGTCGCCCATCTCCGATGAGCGTGACGAGATCGGACCCGGTTGAGTTACCCCCCAAAAGGTCATCCACGAACTGTCTGTCCAATACAGCTTCTGGAAGAGTCCAAGGAGTTTCTGGTCTATTCGCGTCCTCGATGAGCTTCTCCAACTGCTCAGCAAGACGCCGCCGACCTGTGTTCTGTCGGGCAACGTGGTTTCCGGCTTCGATGAGCGCGGTCATGGTGAGGACGAGTCGCTGGCCCCGTGCCTGCCTTGCGTCGAACTCTTCGGCCGCCTCTTTGGCTTGGTCATTACCGTCTACACCGATGAGGCGGAGAATCACGGATGTGTCGACGAGCACTACGCGCAGGCGAGCCATGTTCTAGCGGAGCCCCAAAACGTCCACTAGCGAATGGCCCTCTTGGGATGCGCCGTTGCCAGGGCGAAGTTGGCCTTCAACCGCAGCAGTGCCCAGGGGTGAGCGGCCCACCACTGAGGTTCCCCCCGTTGGCTGGACACGTGGTTTATGCGGCTTGGTTTAGTCGTTG
>JAPOSH010000162.1 GCA_026709815.1 bacterium
GGACGCCGAATCAACTCGGCGGCCCTGATCGCCGAGGGCCAGCACGCCCGCACCGATGGGCTCAGCTCGATCGGAGTCGTGATCGGGGTGGTTGGGGTCTGGCTCGGCTTCGAGCAAGCTGACGCCATCATGGGCTTTTTGATCGGACTGCTTGTGTTCGGGATCCTCATCGCCTCCATGCGTCCCGTCGTGATGCGAATGCTCGACGGCGTGGAAGAAGGCGTGATCGATCAGCTGGCGGCCACTGCGGCTTCAATCCCCGGCGTGAAAGCAGTTGATCAGGTGAGAGCCCGATGGGCGGGGCACAGGATGGAGTGCGACGTCTCGGTGCAGGTCGCGCCCCAGCTCAACGTTTTGGAAGCTCACATAGTGGCTGAGGAGGTGCAGCATGCCATTCTCCATGCTGCCCCCAACATGGATACCGCAGTAGTGCATGTGCATCCGGTGGGGACTGAAGAAGAGCTGCACCAACTCCATGAGCTGTCGGGCCACCACGTCAGCCAAGCAGCCAGGGAAGCCTATCTTGCCCGGAAATCCGGCCACGGCTGAAGAAGCCCTCCTCCAACGAGTCCGACAGGCCGGGCTTCGGCTGACTCTTCAGCGTCGCGCCATCTGCGCCGTCCTGGCCCGCAACCAAGAGGCTTTCCTCACCGTTGGGGAGATCGTGGCCGAGGTGGAGGAGATCGCTGGGCCGATTGACCCCTCCACCTGTCACCGGACGTTGCGCCAACTCGCCGACATCGGCGCCGTCCATCACATTCACCTGGGGTCTCAGCCGGCAAAGTGGCACCTCACCCTGGAACACAACCACCAGCACTTGGCGTGTGAAACCTGTGGTTCCGTGACGCTTGTTCCGGCCGGCGAATTCCAGGAGATCTTCGACATGCTGCAAAAAGAGTGCGACTTCTACATCTCGCCTCACCATTTCGCCATCCTGGGGCAGTGTGGCCGATGCCAAAGGACCAGAGCCCAACCCGACCATCTCGCCTGATGCTCCCCCGCGCGGACTCAAAAAATTATTCCCTTGAGTATTTGTACTCAGTTGAATAATCAAATTTGCTAAACTGGCGGAATGACCGAGTTTCGCCGGGCACAGGTCAGCACCCTTATTCAGCGGTTGTCGGAGCGGCCCGAGTTCATCATTGCGATCTTCGGCCCCCGCCAGACGGGCAAGACGACGGCGGTGCTCCAGGCGATCTCTGCTATCGAGCAGGGATACCGCTATGAGGCGATGGAGCCCACATATAACAGGGCGGACCCCCTGCTGCTTCAGATGGAAGGCAGGTTCCTTCCACTGGGTTCGGGCATCGACGCCCCGGCGGCATCTGAGCCCGATGTCCGCCGTCTCGCCGAAATCTGGCAGCACTGTCGGTATCAGGCCATGCGCTCACCCCGAGGCTTCGTTCTTGTTCTGGACGAGATTCAGCGGATAGAGGGATGGTCGGAGGCGGTGAAGGGGTTCTGGGATGCCGACCGCAGAGAGGGGTGTCCTTTGCATGTGGTGATCCTCGGGTCGGCGCCGCTGCTGATGCAGAAGGGTTTGCATGAGAGCCTGGCCGGTCGGTTCGAGCCCATCCGTTTTCCGCATTGGTCTTACGCCGAGATGTCGGAGGCATTCGGCCTCGGCCTCGATGAGTACGTCTATTTTGGCGGCTATCCCGGCGCAGCGTCGAGGATCAGCGATCCTGAGCATTGGGGCGAGTATGTGCGGGCCGCTCTCATCGGGCCCGCTATCGAGCGCGACGT
Organism: bacterium; assembly: GCA_026709815.1. Taxonomy (GTDB): domain Bacteria; phylum Actinomycetota; class Acidimicrobiia; order Acidimicrobiales; family Bin134; genus Poriferisocius. Next base: position 1,747 of record JAPOSH010000162.1, read on the forward strand.
GTTGTCGATGGTGACGGTGGACAAGCCCGAGCTGCTCAAGCGGCTGTTCGACCTCGGGGCGCGCTACTCTGGCCAGCAGGTCTCCTACAACAAGCTGCTAGGCCATCTCCAGAACGCGGGCAACACGACCACCCTGACCCGGTACCTGGGGCTCCTGGCCAGGGTGGGCATGATCGCCGGATTGCCCAAGCAAACCAATCGCCCGGCGCCGGCCAAGGCTCCCACCCCCAAACTCAACGTGCTCAACACCGCCCTCATGTCAGCGGTGTGCGGGCACAGCTTCGATGAGGCCCGGGCTGATCGCTCGCACTGGGGTCGGCTGACGGAGAGCTGCGTGGGTGCGCATCTCTTGAACGCTGCTTCATCGCGGACCGAGGTCAAGTACTGGCGTGACAAAGGGCATGAAGTGGATTTCGTGCTCCATCGCGGACCGCACCTTGTCGGCATCGAAGTCAAGAGCGGAAAAGCTCCCGTCGCTACAAAGGGTCTGGAAGAGTTCGAGGGACGTTTTCAGCCGGTGAACACCGTCGTGGTTGGAGAAGCCGGGGTGCCACTCCACGAGTTCTTGGCCCTGCCCCCCGACCACTGGTTCGATTCCCCGTGAGCGCCTACGTTGCCCGCACTTGCACCGAAGTCGGCGCGGCCAACGCCTCCGCGCTGTTGGAGAGCTTTCGAGGACGGTCGGCCTATGTGCTGCTCGGCGACCCCGGTTCGGGCAAGACCACCGAGTTCCAGCGTGAGCAGGCGGCGCTGGGCGATGCTGCGGCCTATGTGAGCGCCCGGGACTTCATGGCGTTTTCAGTGGACACCCGCCCCGAGTGGCGAGGCAAGATTCTCTTCATTGACGGGCTCGACGAGGTCCGGGCCGGCGCCACGGATATGAGGTCTTCTTTGGATGAGGTCCGCAGCCGGCTCGACCAGCTCGGGCGACCGGTTTTTCGCCTGTCGTGCCGGGAGGCCGATTGGCTCGGCGGCAATGACCTCAGGAGCTTGGAGGCCGTTTTTCCCGACTCGCAGGTAGCCGTTCTACGGCTTGATCCCCTCAACGACAATGACATCGCAGAGATGCTTGGCGGGCATCCAGGTACCAACAACGCCCAGAATTTCATCGACCAAGCCAAGCTACGGGGACTCAGCGGCTTGCTCGGCAATCCGCAGACGCTGATGCTGCTGGTCGGCGCGGTGATGCACAGCGGCGACTGGCCGGACAGCCGCCGGGAGACCTTTGAGACCGCTTGCCGACAGATGGCGACAGAGCGAAACCAGGAGCATCTCATTGGTGCTGGAGTCTTGCCCGAAGGCGCCGTGCTGGACGCTGCCGGCTACCTGTGCTCCCTGCACCTGCTGGCCGACGTTGGGGGATTCTCCACTTCTCCCACCGCCTACTCTGGCTCGTTGGCGCCGATCCACTGGCTCGAAGAGGCACCCGCTCTGCCGCCCGGGGCGAGTATGGAGCAAGCCATGAGGACGAGGCTGTTCGCCGTCTCCGGCGAACACGGTCACCGCCCGGCCCACCGCCACCTGGCCGAGTTCCTAGCCGGCCGCTACCTGGCCAAGCTGATCGGCGATGGTCTGCCAGTCGCACGGGTGGTGGCGCTGCTCACTCGGCCGGCCGATCACCGGGTTGCCACCCCACTGCGGGGCCTGTCGGCCTGGCTGGCGTCCCATTCCCTGAGCGCAAGGGACGTGCTCATCGACGCCGATCCCGTAGGGGTGGGCCTGTACGGAGACATCGGCAGCTTCTCCGTTGACGAGAAGAAGCGCCTGCTGGAATCGCTGGCCCGATTCGCCTCCAGCGGGCCATTGCTGGGCCACGAGCAGCGCGACGGGAGGGTTGACGACTATCGCGACACCACCGCCTGGGCCTTCCGGTCGCTGGTTTCCGCAGACACTGTGCCAGCAATGAAGGCAGTGATCGCTGACCCCAGCCGGGCCGATGACAAACACCGCATGGTGGAGTTCGTCTTGACACTGCTGGCTGATACCGAGAGTTCCGTATTGCATCAGTTCGACGACATCGGGGCAGCTATCGAGACCATGGTGCGCGACCCGAGACAGCCCCCCTACGCCAGGAGGCTGGCGCTCGACGTGTACCTGCCGATGATGGCCGATCAAGATCCCCAAGCGGTCGCTGTGCACCGGCTTCTGAACGACATTCGCGTGGGTTCGGTGTCCGATCCCGACGACGACCTGTGCGGAACCCTGCTGCGAAGGCTTTACCCAAACCATCTGCCCCCGTCGCAAATATGGGGCTATGCGCTGTCCCGGAACCGGCGCAACTACCTGGGCCGTTTCGCTGCGTTCTGGCATTGGGGCCTGCTTGAGCAGTCCAGCGATCAACATGTTGCCGAGTTGCTGGATTCGCTCAGCGAAGACAGCTCTCAGATTACTTCGGCGCTGGAGCAGGCCGGCTTCGAAGATCTGCCTCTCCAGCTGCTGTGCCGGGGGATAGAAGCGTGGGGCGACGGGCTCGAATCCTCCCGCCTCTATCGATGGCTGAACGCCCCGAAACGCTCCCAAACCAGTGGGCGACCACTGGCAGGCGGCACCGATCCGGCGCTGCGGATCAAGGAGTGGCTGGAAGCACGCCCTGGCGCCCAGAAATCTGTTTTCTTGATGTGGGTAAGGCAGAGCAAGGCCAGCGAGTCCCTTGAGATGGATTGGGCTTGGGGCTGCAACGCCCTGCATTGGAGCCGGCTGCCGGATGGCTTCGGCCTTTGGTGCCTCGAAACGGCGCTTGAACTCGCAGATTCCGAGCCGCTCGTCTCCAAAGAGATCTTCTGGCAGGCATACCGGTCTTTGGATTCCCCGGACATCAGCGAGGGCCTCACACTTGAGCACCTCGAAGAGCAGACGCGGGGAAACGCGGGGCTGGCCGCATTGCTTGAGCGGTGGCTCAATCCGCCGCCGCCCCGAAAAGAGCACCTGGAGTGGGAGCACGAGCGGCAAGAGCGCATGGCTGAATACGAGCGCAGCAAGCGCCAGAAGCAGTGCGAATGGGCAGAGGTAGTGCGTTCACAGGCTGTGGCGCTGACGGAGAACCGGGCTGCCCCGCAGTTGCTGCACAATCTGGCCATGGCCTACTTCGCGCTGTTTGTCGAAGTCGACCGACACGCCCGCCCCCAGGATCGCATCAGGGAGTTCCTCTGCGGCGATGTCGAGCTGGCTGAAGTGGTCCTCACCGCGCTGCGCCAGGCGGCGTTCCGAGACGACCTGCCCGAGGTTGACAGGACGATCTCACTCCATTCCGAATCCCGCCACCACTTTCTGGCCTACCCCGTGCTAGCCAGCCTCGACCTGTGCCCAGAAGAACGCCTCGACACCCTCAGCCATGCCCAAAAGGGCAAGATTCTCGCCATTCGCTACTGCGCTGCTGACACGCCCACCCAAGAAGCAACCACCCCGTGTCACGACCGCTGGCTGCATCAGAGTCCCGAACTGGTTTTTGACCTTCTCTATCGGTGCGCCGTTGCCGCGCTCAAGGCGGGGGAGACACACCTGCCCGGTCTCTTTGACTTGGACCGGCTTGAGCGCCAGCACACCGGTGACAAAGGCACCAGGACTGAGTTGCTTCGCCGAGTGAATGAAACCAGGGTCCGGCTCCTGCGAGCTTTTCCCGTTCGTGCCCCCGGTTCGCAGCTGTCTTTGCTCGACCGGCTGGCAGGCCAAGCGCTGCGGTACACCGACCGGGCCGCGTTGGCAGCTGTCGTCGAAAAGAAGCTAAGGGCCAAGAGTGCTACTGATGCCCAAAAAGTGCGGTGGCTGACCGCTGGCGCGCTGCTCTCGCCTTCCATGCATCGAGATGCGCTTCGGGAGTTCACCGCTGGCAACGACGAGAGGACCAGGCATGTGGCCGAGTTTTTGCGTGGATCCTCAGACGTTGGCTTTATGGGATCCTCGATTATGGGCCTGTGGTCCGACCCTGCTCTATTGCGCGACGTGATCGCATTACTGGGCCGTCTCTATAAGCCGCAGTCCCCGGATGGTTTCGTGACCCTGGAGGTGGACGCCTCTGACCAAATCTTCCGCATGGTCTCACTACTCGGCGCCATGTCCAGCCAAGAAGCCCAAGAGGCTTTGAGCAGCCTGGCCGCTAACCCGCAGCTCGCCGATTGGCATGCGTATATCGAGCACATATCAGAGGGCCAGAGCGTCCTCGTCGGGGATGCCTCCTACGAACTTCCCACTATCGAGCAGGTTCAAGCCACCCTCAGCAACGCGCTGCCCGCCAACGCGGCTGACCTGGCCGCCCTGGTCGTGGAAAGGCTGCGCGATTTGTCGCCTCGTTTGCAAGGCGATAGTAACAACCTGTGGCGCCAGTTTTGGAACGAAGACTCACATGGCCGTCCGATCGATCCGAAACCCGAAAACTCCTGTCGAGACGCAGTGCTCGCGCTGCTTCAGAGTTCGCTTCCCCCCGGTGTGGATGCCGCGCCGGAAGGACGGTACGCCGCAGGTGCCCGTGCCGACATCCGCGTGAGCTATGGCGGGCACAGCATTCCCATTGAGCTGAAGAAAGATGCCCACCCTGATCTGTGGACTGCACATCGTCAGCAGCTCATCAGCCAATACACCACCGACCCCGCCACTGGTGGTTACGGCGTCTACCTGCTGCTCTGGTTCGGCGGTGAAGGCCGACAGCCTGCACCGCCGCCAAGCGCCCCCCGGCCCACCACTGCCGAGGAGCTGCAGCAACGCCTCGAGCAAGACCTCACCCCCGAAGAAGCCCGCAAGATATTCACCGTCGTCTTCGACGTGACCAAACCAAACTGATTCACCCTGGGTTTCGGGCAGGCTTCAAGGATTGGGGCAAGTATGGAATCCGTGGATTCAAGGACAGGGCCGGCAGCGGCGTGCTAAGCCATCGGTATGGCTGAGGAGTTCGCCCACGACCTGCCTGACGGGATGACTGATTGGATCGCCGACGTCGGGGGTGGGCTCATCACCCGGTTGGAGCGCCACATCGCCCGGCGGGAGGCGTGGGTGGTGGATGTGACCCGCCCCGACGGCTCCACCGCCGAGTACTTCTTGCGACTGGACCGTGAATCAGATGGCCGCGGGACGCACTCGGTGAAGAGCGAGGCCAAAGTGCAGGCCGCGTTGGCCGAAACCGGGTTGAAAGTACCGGCCATCCGCGCTTGGAGCGAGGAACTTCAGGCTGCGTTGCACCAACGGATGCCGGGCTGGGCCGACTTGGACAACACCGGCCCCGAAGAGCAGGCCGCGGTGCTCGAGGACTTCATCGGACAGCTGGTGCTGCTTCACTCCCTGGACCCCGACTCGCTGGGGTTGGACCACATGCCCGTTCCCGCCACCTCGGCCGAGTGCGCGTTGGGCGAGATCGACTTCGTCGAACAGTTCCTCGGCGGCATGGTGGCCGACCCGCTCTACACGTATGCGCTCCAGTGGATCCGCAGACATGTGCCGGAGCGGCTCGACCGGGTGAGCTTCTTGCAGGGCGACACCGGGCCGGCCAACTTCATGTTCTGTGAGGGCCGGGTGAGCGCCATCGTCGACTGGGAGTGGGCCCACTTCGGCGATCCGATGGAGGATCTGGGCAACATCTGCACCCGGGAGTTCTTCTGTCCTTCGACTCCCGGTGAGGGCCTGGGCCCGATCTTCCGCCGATACGAGGAGCTCTCCGGGTTCCCAGTGCACCTCGACTCGGTGCGCTACTACCGAGTGCAGCAGTTCGTGCGGTCCATCGTGTCGCTGGCCCGCGTAACGGCCGTCAACGATCCCCAGATGCCCAACGCCATGAACTGGGCCTATCGCTATATCTGCGAGCGGGCCACCTGCGAGGCGCTGGCCGAAGCCATGGACGTCGAATTGGAGCGCCCGGAGCTGCCTTCAGTCGAGATCGGCCCATCTCTGGAAGGAGTGGTCGTCCAGAACCTGCGCGCCGAGGTGCTGCCCGCAGTGGACGGCGACTTCCCCCGCCACCGCCTCGAGCACGCCGCGCTTTTAGTGGAGTGCCTGGACCGCCAAAGACAACTCGGTCCTCTTCTCGCCGGCGTCGAGCTAGATGAGATCGCGGCCCTGACCGGCCGACGAGCTGACGCTCTCGATGAAGGATTGCTGGATCTCGACCGGGCCATTCAGAACTGGGGCTCGGAGAAAGACGCTGAAGTGCTCCGCTATCTGGGTCGCCGCGCCTGGCGGCTGGAGTACTTGTGGGCGCCGGTGGTGGGCTTGTTTCCCGGACGCAGGTTCTCAAGAATCGACTAACGGCTCAAGAATCGACTAACGGCCAAGTCAGGCCTATCACCGCCCCAGCATCTTGAGCGCTTCCATCAGAAAGCCGTTGGCGTCGGCTCTTTTGGCTTGGGCCGCCTCCTTCAGGGCGGGAGCGGCGAAACCCTCGAAGTCGTCGTTTTCCAGCTTGGCCATCAGCGCTTGGGCCACCTCAACCGGGTCCATGAACGCATTCGGGGGCTGGCGGAAGGGATCGTCGTTTCCCGGCTTGGGAGTGGAGAACTCGGTGGCGGTAGCTCCTGGAGTGAACAGGTGGGCTCGGACCCCGGTGCCGGCCAAATCGAAGTACAGCCCCTCGGTGAACAGGTTGAGCGCGGCTTTGGCCGCGCCGTAAGCGCCGGTGCGAAAGGCCATCGACTGGGTTCCCATCGACGACACGTTCACAATGTCTCCTGAGTCGCGCTCTAGCATGGAGGGCAGCAGGGCCAGGGTCAGCCGAGCCGATCCGGTGAAGTTCACCGCCATGGTCTCGTCGAGCTCCTCAGGGGTGAGCCGTTTCATCGACCGGCGGCGAGGAGCGCCGGCGTTGTTCACCAAGACGTCGATGGGCCCCATTTCCGCCCATGCCCGCTCGGCGAATCGGGCCACGCCGTCCACCTCGGCGAGATCAAGGCGCCACCAGCAGCCGTCTCCGCCGACTTCTCGCACCTCGCCCAGCACCTGTTCGAGGCGGTCGCTGCGACGAGCGGCCAAGCCGACGAAGGCCCCGCCCCGCCCCAGCTCCACGGCCAGCGCGGCGCCGATGCCCGACGAGGCGCCGGTGATCAGCACCCGTTGGCCGGAGGGATCCCAGCTCATCCCGCGGTCAATCCGGCGTCGACGCTCAGCACCGCTCCATGAATTCGATGGGCCTCATCAGAAGCCAAGTAGGCCACCGCGGAGGCGATGTCGTTGGCCTGCGCCATGCCGCGAAAGCCCATATAAAGCCCCATCAACTCCATGTCGGGATCGTCGGGAAAACCAAACGATGCGGACAGATTGGTCTCCACCCCGCCGGGGGCGACAGCGTTGACCCGCACCCCGGACTTGATGACCTCCATGGCCATCGCCTTGGTGATCTGAATCACCGCCCCTTTGCTAGCGCAGTAGGGCACGGTATAGGCCTGTCCCATCAATCCGGCGTTGGAGGCCATGTTCACGATGCAGCCGCGCGATGACTCCAAGTGGGGGAGCGCGGCCTGCGACATCCAGAACAGCCCTTCCACGTTCACGCCGAAAATCAGATCCCACGCTTCCTGATCCACATCGCCCACCCGATGACCCCGGGCCACTCCGGCGACGTTGCACAGCACATCGAGGCGACCGTGGTCGGCCACCACCGAGGCCACCAGCTCGTGGCAGGTGTCCCGAGACCGCACATCCGACACCGCCGAGTGGAACGCCGCCCCCTCTGCGACCATCGCCGCGGTTTTCTCCAGCCCGGCGGCGTTGATATCGCTGCCCACCACGACGGCCCCCTCACCGGCCAGGCGCACCGAGATTGCCTGCCCGATGCCGGACCCAGATCCGGTGACTACAGCCACCTTTCCTGCGAACCTCATGTCGACACCATTAGGGACGCCCTGCGCCGGGGATTTCCACCGGCACCGATTCAATCCGCCCCTGTCCGAGGCCCTGCACCTCGTCGGGATGAGAGCCCGGCGCGGTGACCAAGAAGAGCCTACGGCGGTCTTCGCCTCCCAGCATCACGGCAAAGCAGTTGAGCTCGGTTTCAACACGGTGGGTTATCTCGCCTCCCTCAACCACCCGCAGCGCGGCCCGGCCCGCCGCATCGGCATACCAGATGCCGCCCTCCGCGTCGTAGCAGCAGCCGTCGGGGATCGTGCCGGGTACGGCAGCCCACAGGCGGCGGTTCTCGAGCCGGCCGTCGGGCCCGAAGTCGAAGGCGGTGAACTGGCTGGCGAAGCTCTCGCCCACGATGTAGGCCGCGCCGTCGGGGGTGATCACCGCCCCGTTGGGGAACGCCAGATCGCCGGCCGCAGCCTCGGCGGCGCCGTCGGGCTGCACCAGTGCGAGGGTGGCGGAAGCGAAGTCCTCGCCGGCGTGCAGGTCGAACCCGAAATTGCCCACGTAGGCTCGGCCCTCGACGTCAAGGATCATGTCGTTGCAGTGCGAGGTGGCGATCCCGGAGAGGTCGGCATGCTCGACCAGAGCCGAGCCGTTGTAGCGCATCACCCGGCGGTCTCGCATCGACACCACCAGACGGTCGCCGTCGGGCAACCACCCCACTCCCGAGGGCAGGCCGGGCCCTTCGACGAGCCCATCAACACTGCCGTCGGGCCCCGCCGCATTCAC
>JAPOSH010000179.1 GCA_026709815.1 bacterium
TGGCAGACGGTGTGCCACTCGGTGAAGGTCTCGAACCGGTCGGCCCCGTCCGACGCCCCGTTGGGGCCCATGAAATCATGGGTGGCGAAGGCGCAGTCCAGATCTTGGAGCAGCTCGTACATGGGGTCGTAGTAGGGGTCGCCCAGCATCCGGCGGTTGAACATGTTGGGCCGGGCGAAAAAGCACCGGGTGCCCAGGTGGTCATAGGCGTGCTGGATCTCCTCCACCGCCCGGTGCACATCGTTCACCACCACCGGCCCAGCGGCGATCACCCGCCCGCCGGAGGTCTCCCGCATCTCCTGGCCCCAGCGATTGTAAGCCCGGCACATGGCGGCCTGGAGTTCGGGGTCCATGCCATCAGACCACAGGTCGTAGCCGGGGCCGTAGATCACCATGAAGTCCATGCCGTCGAGCGGCATGGCCTCAGCCACCGCGTCGCCGGGGAAACCGTTGTCCACCACCGCCGGGCCGTACTTGGCCCGCATGTTGTCATAGGTCCAGTTCACCGCCTCCATGAAGTCGCCGTAGATGGTGACCCGGCTCTGGGTGTAGCGGCCGTCCACGGTGGCGGGGCGGAACGCCTCCCGGCCGGGAACCTCCTTCCAGCCCACCCGATGCTGGAACTTCTGGTCCAAGAACCGCTCCCACAGGTTCCTGGGTTCCACCACATGCCCGTCGGCGTCGAAGACCTTGTATCCGTGCCGCATGACTGGCCGTCCTTTTGTTGCTGCCTTTGCCGCTTGGCCCACGAAGAGTAGATCAACCGGAGGGAGGGTGATAGCAGACCGACTCTCGGGCCGAACGCACCCAGCGGAGCTCGGTGTCGGCAGGGCAGGGGGCGCCCAGGGGCACCCAGCGGGCCAGCTTGCCGTCGTGGGGCTGCTCGCAGCCCACCGCTATGAGGGCGGCGCCGCTGATGCGGAAGCAGTCGCCGGGCTCGGGGCGGGCTTGCGACACCGGGGCCGACGCCGTGGGCGGACGAGTCGGATCGGAGCTGTCGATGGCCGATACGGCCAGAAAGGCAACCACGACTGCCGCCGCGGCCAAGATCGCCGCGGCCAGGCTGATCCACCGCCAGCGCACGCCGACTAGCTCCAGAGGAGGTGACGGCGGAGTCCGAGCCGAGCGCTGTTCGGCCCCGCCAGGATGCGAACCGCCGGGGCGGGTCGCGGCAGCGGGGCGGGCTGTGCTGGGGGGTCTAGGTGTGCGGGGCTGCGCCCGCGCTTTCAGCGTCAGGCTCCGGTCGTAGACCGCCCGCGACCGGCGGTCGCCCAGGATCCTCCAGGCTTCATTGACCGCTCGCATCCGCTCGGAATCGCCCGACGGGCGGTCGGGATGCCAGCGGCGGGCCTGGCGAAGGTAGGCCCGCCGGAGGGCGTCGGCGCTCGCGCTGGGGGACACGCCCAATACGTCGTAGTGCGAACGTCCCGGCATGGCCTCTCAGTCAATCATCAATAACGCCGAAGGGTGTGTTGGCGCCGGAAGCTTCCCGGCGCAACCCGCCCCGACCGCACAGGCGGGCCACCGGCTCAAACCCGCTATCCGCCCAGAGAGCTAACCAGCGCGTTGAGCGGCCAGAGGTCGGGTATCTGGACCGGCTCCGGCGCCGGGGGCAGCATGGCGTAGGCCACCTCGCCGGGGAACACCAGGTTGTACTCCGAGCGGGCCAGACGCTCGATCTCCTCGGGCCGGGCCAGCTCCTGCATCCGATGCATCAGGGCGTCGTTCTCCTCATACAGGATGCCCAGCTGGGCCCGCGCCTCGGCCAGGGCCGCACCCTGGTCCATGAACGTCCGGGTGGGGAACACGGCATAGAACAGCGCCACCAAGATGACGAGCACGACGACCAGCGGAACCATCGAGCGACGCAGAGCGATCACGGCCCTGCCCTCGCCGCCAAAGCGTCGGCGCCCCGATAAGCGGCGGCCTCGCCCAGCTCTTCCTCAATGCGCAGCAGCTGGTTGTACTTGGCCACCCGGTCGCTGCGGGCCGGAGCGCCGGTCTTGATCTGCCCGCAGTTGGCGGCCACGGCCAGATCGGCGATAGTGGCGTCTTCGGTCTCGCCCGAGCGGTGCGACATCACCGACGTGTAGCCCGACGCGGCGGCCAGCTCCACCGCTTCCAGCGTGCGGGTGAGGGTGCCCACCTGGTTGACCTTCACCAAGATGGAGTTGGCCACGCCCAGCTCGATGCCCCGGGCCAGCCGCTCGGTATTGGTCACGAATAGGTCGTCGCCCACCAGCTGCACTCGCTTGCCGAGGGCCTCTGTGAGCAGCGACCAGCCCTCCCAGTCGTCCTCGGCCATGCCGTCCTCGATCGACACGATGGGGTAGGCGCCGCACAGCTCGGCCAGATAGGCGGCCATCCCAGCAGAGCTCAGCGAACGGCCCTCGCCCGCCAACCGGTACTCGCCGTCGGCGAAGAACTCGGTGGAGGCCACATCCAAGGCCAGAGCCATGTCGCGGCCCGGTGTCAGGCCCGCGGCTTCGACGGCGGCCACCAGCAACGCCACCGCGGCCTCGTTGGAGTCCAAGTCCGGGGCGAAGCCCCCTTCGTCGCCTATGCCGGCCGACAACCCCCGCTCCACCAGCAAAAGGCGCAGGCGGTGGTAGACCTCTGTCCCCCACTGGAGGGCCTCGCGAAACGAGGCCGCCCCCACCGGTACCACCATGAACTCCTGGAGATCGATGTTGTTGGCCGCATGGGCCCCGCCGTTGAGCACGTTCATCATGGGCACCGGCAGAACGTGGGCGTTGGCCCCGCCGACGTAGCGGAACAGCGGCAGGCCGCAGTCGGCGGCCGCGGCATGAGCCGCCGCCAGCGACACCCCCAGCACCGCGTTGGCACCGAGGCGGCTCAGGCCGTCGGTACCGTCCAAGTCGATCATCGCCTGATCGAGGCCGCGCTGATCGACGGCGTCGAGCCCGGTCACGGCATCGGCGATCTCGCCGTTGACCGAGGCCACCGCACCGGTCACGCCCCGACCCAGATACCGGCTGCCCCCATCGCGCCGCTCCACCGCCTCATAGCGGCCAGTGGACGCCCCCGAGGGCACGATGGCCCGACCGGACGCGCCGGTGGCCGCCTCAACCTCAACCTCAACCGTAGGGTTACCCCTGGAGTCGAGCACCTCTCGGGCCGCTATACGTGTGATCGCGCTCAATTGCCGGATATTCCCGTGCTTTTCTGGCCCATCGCCTGTTGCTGATGTGGCTGGAGTCGTAAAAGTAGACCAAGGTGCCTGGGATTACCAGAGGCAGCAGTAAATTACAATCAAGAAATTTCAGCAGCGCGAATTTGACCGCCAACAGCGTCGGCCAACACCCGAAGCTCTGATTCAGCGTCCAAACCAGCGGCCTGAGCAGCCAAAACGACATCGAAAAGGCGCCCGGCCACGGTGGCGGCGTCGAAGTCGGGCACCACTCCCACCGATCGGGCCTTGTGGATGACCTTGTCGGCGAGCAGCAGGGCGGGCAGTCCGGGAGGGATGCCGTCCATCACCGACGACCGCCCCTTTTGATCCCGCTTGATGGCCTCCCAGTTAACCACCGCCTGATCGGCGTCCGGCGACTCGACCGAGCGGGAATCGGCGGGGCCGAACACATGGGGATGGCGAGACTTGAGCTTGTCATGGATGCCCTGAGCCACGTCAGCCAAAGTGAACTGGCCGGCCTCAGCCGCCAGCACCGAGTGGAACACAATCTGATAGAGCAGGTCGCCCAGCTCCTCCTCCAAATCCCCGTAGCCCGACATGGTCTCGGGGTCTACCGCATCCAAGGCCTCCAGCACCTCATAGGTCTCCTCAAGCAGGTGAGGGCGCAGCGACTGGTGGGTCTGCTCTCTATCCCAGGGGCATCGTCGGCGCAGCTCGGCCGCCAGATCGGCGAATCGGGCCACTTCTCGGGAGATCGGCGCGCCCAGCTCGGCCACGTACAGCGACGTGAGGTGGTCGGGTGCCACCGCGTGGTCGAGATCAGCCCAGGGCACCTCAAATATGCGCTCATCGGCCAGCCCGAGGCGCTGCAAGACCACCACCGGCGGGGGGTCTTCTCCCGCTCCGGCGCGGTCAAGGGAGTCCAGCGCGGCCAGCTTGATGTCGCTCAGCACGTGAGCGGCGTCGCACTGGGCCACCAGCAGCGGCCCCCGCTCCCCGGCGGCATCGGTTGCGAAGTTGCGCCCGTCCACCAGCCGCACCCCCGCAGCCAGGGGGTCCACGCCGAGACGGTCCCACACCAGGTCGGCGAACGACAGGCCGCCCAGCACTTCGAGCCCCGCCGCGGGCATGGACCGCAACAGCTCCACGGTGCGCTCGGCCACCAGCGGAGAGCCGGGCACAGCATAGAGCACATCGCCGTCGCCAACCTGCGCCTCGAACACCAGCCGGTCGGCAATGGCCCGATACACCTCCTCGAACGACGAGGCCTGGTCGTAGACGGCGTCGAACGACTCGGCCGGGTTCACCGCCGCCGCGGCCGGATGGCGGCGGGTGCGGACAAAGCGGCGACGGGTGCGTTGGATGGCGTCGCGCACCGCCCCGGTGATCAGCTCGGGACCGGCCGGTCCCAATCCGACGACGATCACCTTGGCCATGGCGCCTTGCCTATCACGACGCCGCCGACTCGGCCGTTTCTTCCACGGGAACCAGATCGCGCAAAGCGGCGATCATGGTCTCGGTGGCCGCGGCGGGTGATGCCAACGGGAGGGTGAGCAGCTCGGCGGTCTCGTGGTAGGCAGCTTGCCGGTAGAGGCGCTCCAGACGGACTTGGCGGCTGGGCCTCAACCTCACCGGGCTGATGCGGGCCACCCACTTCGGACCGCCGAACCCGGGACCCTTGACCACCGCCACCTCCCGGACTCCGACGCGCAAGCACTCGCAGCGCAGGCGGGCCACGGCCAGCAGCGTCTCAGCCACCTCGGGAATCGGCCCGTAGCGATCGACCCACTCGGCGGCCACATCATCGGCCTGCTCGGCGGTCCGACAGTCGGCCACCCGCCGGTAGGCCTCCAACCGGAGCTCCTCTTTGGGCATGTACTCGGCGGGGATTCCCGCCCCCTGGGGCACGTCGATGCTGATCTCCACCGGCTCGGGCGGGGTCTCGCCCTTCAACTCGGCCACCGCCTCGGTGACGAGCTGGCAGTACAGGTCGTAGCCCACCGCGGCGATGTGGCCCGACTGGCCAGTGCCCAACATGTTGCCCGCCCCCCTGATCTCCAGATCCCGCATGGCGATCTTGAACCCCGATCCCAGTTCAGTGGCCTCGCCGATGGTCTTGAGCCGCTCGTAGGCCTCCTCAGTCAGCACCCGCCCTTCGGGGGTGAAGAGGTAGGCGTAGGCTCGGGCCCCGGCCCGGCCCACCCGGCCCCGGAGTTGGTGGAGCTGGCCCAGCCCCAGCCGATCGGCCTGATCCACCACCAGGGTGTTGACGGTCGGCATGTCGATGCCTGATTCGATGATGGTGGTGCATACCAGCACGTCGTAGGCCCGCTCCCAGAAGTCGATCACCACCTGCTCCAGGGTGCCCTCGTCCATCTGGCCGTGAGCCACCGCGATGCGGGCCTCGGGCACCAGCTCCCGCAGGTCGGCGGCCGCATGGTCGATGCTGGCCACCCGATTGTGCACAAAGAACACCTGGCCGTCGCGCAGCAACTCCCGGCGGATGGCCTCGGCCACCGGGCGCTCGTCGTAGGCCCCCACATAGGTCAAAATGGGCTGGCGGTCGGCGGGCGGGGTGTGCAAGAGCGTGAGGTCGCGAATGCCGGTGAGGCTCATCTCCAAAGTCCGGGGGATGGGCGTGGCCGTCAGGGTGACCACATCCACGTTGGCCCTGATCGACTTGATGGACTCCTTGTGGGCCACTCCGAAGCGCTGCTCCTCGTCCACCACCAACAGCCCCAGATCCCGAAAAGCCACGTCGCCGGACAAGAGCCGGTGGGTGCCGATGACCACGTCCACCGACCCGTCGGCCAGCCCGCTCACCACCTTGCGGACCTGGCCGGGCGACAAGAACCGGCTCAGCGCCTCCACCCGGATCGGATAACCGGCGAACCGCTCGCTGAGGGTCTGATAGTGCTGCTGGGCCAACAAGGTGGTGGGCACCAGCACCGCGGCCTGGGCTCCGTCCTGGACGGCCTTGAAGATGGCCCGGATGGCCACTTCGGTCTTTCCGAAGCCCACGTCTCCGCAAATCAGCCGGTCCATGGGCAGGGGCTGCTCCATGTCGGCCTTCACCTCGGCAATGGCCTTGTGCTGGTCGGGGGTGAGCTGGTAGCCGAAGGCCGACTCCATCTCGGCCTGCCACGGGGTGTCGGGGGAGAACGCCCGCCCCGCCGTGGTGATGCGCCGCTGGTACAGCACCACCAGCTCCTTTGCGATCTCGCTGACCGCCGAGCGCACCCCGCTCTTGGTCCGCTGCCAGTCGGCGCCGCCCATCTTGCTCAGCGCGGGCGACTCCCCCCCGGAGTAGCGGCGCACAGCGTCCACCTGATCGGTGGGCACGTACAGCTTGTCGCCGCCCCGGTACTCGACCAGCAGGTAGTCGCGGCTGACCCCGCCGATGGTCCGGTTGACCATGCCGCAGTAGCGGCCTACACCGTGGTGACGGTGAACCACGTAGTCGCCCGAGGCCAAGTCGTCTGCCTCGGCAGCCGACGACTGGCGGGCCCGGGTGCGCCGGTGGGCCCGGCGGCGCCCGATGAGATCGGCCTCGCCCAGCACCGCCAATCGGGAGTCGGGCAGCACAAACCCCCGCTGGATGGGCGCCACTACCACGCAGCCCCCGGCGCCGGCATCGCCGGTGGCATCGCCGCCGGAGCGGACCGGGAGCTCCACGCCCTGGTCTCGAAGCAAAGCCGCCGACCGGGCGGCCGATCCCACACCGTCGGCGGCCACCCGCACCCGGTACCCCTCGGCCAACAGCCGGGACAGCTGTGCCACCGGCGCCGAGGGGTCGCCGACGGCCGACGCCCACCCGGCCACCGCCACCACCGGGGTGGACGGCCCGGCCGGCGCCGAGGTCATGGTCCACACCGGCGATCCGCAGCCGGCCAGCAGGCGGTCGTAATCCACGTGAAGGCGGGGGAAATCTTCGCCGGCCGCTCCCCAGGTCTGGGCCAGGGCACGGGCCAAATCGGCTTCCTCGGCCCCAATGTCGGCGGCCCGCTCCCGCAGCCGCCCCGGCTCCAGCAGCACCACCAGGGCATCGGCGCCCAAGCGGTCGGTGACGATCTCGTCGCAGTCCAGCAGCCACGGCAGCCACGACTCCATCCCGTCGAAGAACTGGCCCTCAGCCAGACGCTCCCACTGCTCCCGGCCCCAGGGTTGGGAGGCGACCAGCTTCTGTGCCGCGTCCCGCACCGCCGGAGACGGCCTCACTTCCCGGGCGGGGAAGATCACCGCCTCATCCCGCGGGGCGGTGGCCCGCTGATCCGCCACCGAGAACTCGGTGAGCCGATCCACCTCGTCGCCCCACAGGTCGATGCGCACCGGGCTGTCGGCGGTGGACGGGAACACGTCCACAATAGAGCCCCGAACCGCGAACATCCCCCGGTGCTCCACCTGCACATCGCGCCGGTAGCCCCGTGCCGCCAGCTCGGCCGCCAGCCGATCGAGATCGACGCGGTCGCCCGGGGCCACTAACACCGGGGTGGCATCGTCGGAATCGAACGCCAGGCGCTGTAGCAAAGCCCGGACCGGGGCCACCAGCACTGGCGGGCGGCGCGACGGATCGCCGAGCTGCCAAATCGTCTGACAGCGCCGCCCCATCGTCTCCACGCCGGGGCTGACCCGCTCGAACGGCAGCGTCTCCCACGCCGGAAAGAGGCCGGCGCCGCCGTCGAGCATGGCCGACAGGTCGCCGGCCAGCCGCTCAGCGTCGGCAGTGGTCGGAACAGCCACCACCACCGGACGGCGTCCGCTCAGCTCAGCGACGGCGGCCAGCACCGCAGCCTGGCCCGACTCGGCCACCGCCAGCGAGGCGTCGCGTCGCCCGAGCACGTCCACCAAGGCCGCCTCGTCGGCCAGCAAACGACCGATTCCCGCCAAACCCGGCCCCGCAAGCACCTCTGCGACCGCCCCTGCCTCGCCCGCCATCAGTTGAAGCTGTTCATCGATCGCCACCGCCCGCCATCAGTTGAAACTGTTCATCACGGCATCCACCGGGGCTTCCAGCAGAGCCGACGCGGCGTCGGCCGCCCGCTCGACGGCGTCGGCCAGCAGTTCTCGGTCGGCTCGACCCGGCCGCTTCAGCACATAGTCGGCGCCGGCTTTGGGATCGGGGGGCTTGCCCACCCCGATGCGGATGCGGGTGAACTCTGCGGTGTGCAGGTGGGCCTTTATGGACCGCAGGCCGTTGTGCCCGGCCAGCCCCCCGCCGTGCTTCACCTTGATGCGGCCCGGAGGCAAGTCCAGCTCGTCGTGAATGACCACGAGCCGGTCAAGGTGCTCCACAATGCTCCAGCGGCGCACCAGTGCTCGAACAGCCTCGCCGGATTTGTTCATAAAGGTCTGGGGCAAAGCCAGAACCACCCGCCGGCCGTCCACCCTGATCTCGGCCACCAGCGCCGCCTCGCGGCTTTTGCCCAGCGACTGGCCGTGGCGGGCGGCGAGCACCTCCAGAGCCTCAGCGCCGACGTTGTGGCGGGAGCCCGCGAACTCGTCGCCGGGATTGCCCAGCCCCACCACCACCAGATCGGCGGGCGTACCGGTGTGCTTTTTGGGGGATCGCCAGCGTACAGGCACGGCGACTGGCGCCGAGAGCTACTCGGCGGGGGCGTCGGAGGCGGCGGCGTCGGGCTGCTCGTCGGGGGCGTCGGCATCGATCGGCCGGCCGTCTTCGTCCAACTCGGCCTCGGCCTCTTCAACCTCGATGGCGCCGACTGATGTGCCGACCACCAGCTCTTCGGGGTCGCCGGCCAGCTCCACCCCTTCGGGCAGACCGATGTCGCCGGCGCGTCGCGTGCCGCCCATCACCATGTCGCTGATGTCGATCGACAGCTCGTTGGGAATAGAATCGGGCTTGGCCAGCACTGCGACGGCGAAGGCCACTTGGTCCACCACACCGCCCTCGTTGGTCACGCCGGTGGCCTCGCCCACCAGCGCCACCCGCACTTCCACCTCCACCGCGACGTCGGCGTCCACCCGGATGAAGTCCACGTGGATGACGTCGTTTCGCACCGGGTGGTGCTGCAACTCCTTGACCAGGCTGAGCTGGCGGTCGCCAGCCACGTCCAGGGTGAGTAGGGCGTTGAGCCCGGCTTCGGTGTTCAGGGCCGACCGCAGCTCGCGGGCGTCGACGGCCACGGCAATCGACTCGCCGCCGAGCCCGTAAACCACGCCGGGAACCCGTCCTTGTCGCCGCAGCCGACGAGAAGGGCGGGTGCCCCGCTCGCGCTGGGTGTCGGTCTTCAAGATCAGCTCAGCCATAGCGCAGCCAAATATGCTACCCGCGCTGAGGCTCGAACCGCTAACGGCTACGAGAGGTTCTTGCCGCCGAAGATCTCGGAGACGGAGGTGTCCTCGAAGACGGCGTCGATGGCGTCGGCGATGATGCTGGCCACCGAGAGCACCTCGAATTTGTCGATCTGCTTGTCGGCAGACAGGGGCAGGGTGTTGGTGAGCACCACCTTGGAGATCACCGAGTTCTTGAGCCGGTCGATGGCTGGACCGGAGAACACGCCGTGGGTGGTGGCGGCGTAGATGGTGGCCGCGCCCCGGGTGGCCAGGGCATCGGCCGCGGCCACAATCGTGCCGCCAGTGTCGATCATGTCGTCGATGAGCACGCAGGTGCGGCCCTCCACATCGCCCACCACCTCTGTCACCTCCACCGCATGCATCACGTCTTTGGCCCGGCGCTTGTGAACGATGGCCAGATCGGCGCCCAATTCGTTGGTGTAGCGCTCGGCCACCTTCACCCGGCCGGCATCGGGCGACACGATCACCAGATCGCCGTCGATGTCCTTGAGGTAGTCCACCTGACCGCAATGCCGGTGCTGGTG
>JAPOSH010000151.1 GCA_026709815.1 bacterium
CGAAACCCTGTTCCACCGACGAGAGGTCGGCGACGTCCATGGGGACATAGCCGACGCCGACAGACCCTGCGAGTGCAGCTGCGTCTCTGCGTCCGGTGATGATCACCCTGGCCCCTGCTTTGGCCAGGTGGGTCGCCACGGCCAGTCCGATTCCTGCGGTGCCGCCCACAACCACGATCTGACGACCGGCCACCGAGAACATCCCCTCGTCCGCTTTTGCTGATGTCGATGTCGTCATTGTCAGGACGCTAGCAGTTGATTTCTTGGTTATCAACCATAATAATGATGAAATCACAAGCTAGATACGGCAAAAACTCACGAATTGCCGAACCGCTCAACCATTCCTGGGAGTCCTTTCGTGCGCCAGATCCTCGACGCCGGCGGCGACCTCGTTGATGTTGCCCCTGATCTCGACGACGACAGCCTGCTCAATGCCTATCGCAACATGCTCACCAGCCGCATCGTCGACGAGAAGCTGCTGAGCCTCCAGCGCCAGGGGCGGATTCCGGCGTATTACCAAGTGAGCGGGCAGGAGGCGCACGTAGGGGCAGCGTTGGCGCTGCGGGAAACCGACTGGATCTTCTCGGCTTATCGGGAACTCGGCATGTGGCTGGCCAGGGGAATGGACCTCGCCGGCGTCGTCGGCTTGTGGCTGGGCGTGCCCGATGACGACGACCTCTGGGATGTCAACCGGTATCGCATAACCAGGCTGAACGCAACCATCGGCACCCACCTGCCCCATGCGGTTGGCTTCGGCTATGCCCGCCGGCAGCAAGGCCGCGACACGGTGTCGATGGCGGTGTTCGGCGACGGCGCCACGTCTGAATCCGACTTCCATGCTGCGATGAACTTCGCCGGGGTCTGGAACACCCCCACCGTGTTCCTGTGCCAGAACAACCAGGTGGCCCAATCCACCACCGTCGACAAGCAGACCGCGGCTGATTCCCTGGCCGACAAGGCCCGCGCCTACGGCTTTCCCGGGATTCGGGTGGACGGCATGGACGTGTTGGCCGTATACCAGACCGCAATGGAGGCGGTGGGCCGAGCCGCCGACGGCCAGGGGCCCACGCTGATCGAGATGCACACCTACCGTTTCGCCCCCCACTCCACTTACGACGGGACGCCGGTGTATCGCACCTCCGACGAGGAAATGGCGTGGCGGGCCAAGGATCCCGTGAGCCGAATGCGCGCGTTCCTCGAGAACAAGGGGCTGTGGGAATCAGCGCAGGAGCAGAGCATTCGGGAGCGTTTGTCCGCCGAGCTCGAGCAAGTGGTGGGCGAGCTCGAGGCTCGACCCCGTGTGGGCCGCGACTATTCGCCTCGGCACCTGTTCGACCGCATCCCCAAGCCTCTGCTCGAACAACTCCACCGAGAGCAGGACGATCTCGGCGAACCCCGCTGTCGGGTCGCAGCCGATGACGTCTGGGTCATCGGACCCGAGCCGGAACCTACCGGTGCGACCACCGCCGTTGATCTCACCGAGGCGCTCAACATGACGTTGAACGGGGCATTTGCGCGAGATGAGGCCCTGGTGTGCCTGGGTGAAGACGTGGGGCTGGAGGGCGGCGTATTCCGGGTGACCGAGCACCTGCAGGAGCGCTTCGGCGCCAGTCGGGTCGTCGACACCCCGCTGTGCGAGACCGGCATCGTCGGCACCGCGGTGGGGATGGCCATGGCCGGGCTGCGACCGGTGGCTGAGATCGAGTTCGCCGGATTCGTCTATCCGGCATTCGACCAGGTGATCGGCCACGCAGCCCGCATCCGATGGCGATACCGAGGACATCTCACGGCGCCGATTGTGATCAGAATGCCGGTTGGCACCAACACCGGCGCCTATGAGTTCCACACCGATTCCCCCGAAGGCTATTTCGTGCACGCCCCGGGGCTGGTCGTGGCCTACCCCTCGACCCCCTTTGACGCCAAGGGGTTGTTGGAGACGGCGTTGTCCAGCCCCGACCCGGTGGTGTTCTTCGAGCCGATCGCGCTGTACCGAGGGTTGCACCAAGAGGTGCCCGTCGATCCGTACTCGATTCCCTTCGGTCGGGCCGCGGTGCGCCGGGCCGGAATAGATGTGACCGTGGTGGCGTTCGGCCCGCCACAGCAGGAGGCGCAGAAGGCCGCCGCTGGGCTGGCCGACGCCGGCGTTTCAGCAGAAGTCATCGACCTGCGCACGCTGTATCCCTGGGATGTGGACACGGTTATGGCCAGCGTGGAGAAAACGGGTCGGCTGGTGGTGGTCCACGAAGATCACCTGACGGGCGGCATCGGGGCTGAAATCGTCGCCGCAGTGGCGGAACAAGGGGCCTACTTTCTCGAAGCCCCGCCCGTGCGGGTCGGGCACATGGACGTCTTCTGGGGGCCCACCCGGCTGGAGCCCTACTCAACCATCACTTCTGAACGCATCGCCGCCGGGATCCAGCGGGCGATGAGGGGCTGAGGGTATGGCAGAGGTATTCAATCTCCCGGCGGTCGGCGACTCGATGGTGGAGGCCGAGATCGTCGAGTGGTTTGTCGACGTCGGCGATGAGGTGGCCCTGGATCAGGTCATTTGCTCTATAGAGACCGACAAGTCCGTGGTGGAGA
This sequence comes from bacterium, assembly GCA_026709815.1. Taxonomy (GTDB): domain Bacteria; phylum Actinomycetota; class Acidimicrobiia; order Acidimicrobiales; family Bin134; genus Poriferisocius. The sequence continues at coordinate 2,584 of JAPOSH010000151.1, forward strand.
TGACCTCCCCCTATCGGGGGACGGTCATGGGGCTCGGGGGCCAGCCTGGTGATGTGATTTCCGTGGGCGCTCCGCTCATCGTCGTCGCTGTCCGCGGCTCGACCGGGCCGGTGCCGAGCGACCGAAAGCTCGCCATGCCCAAGGTTCGCAAGGCGGCCCGCGAGAGCGGCGCCGACCTCGCCGATGTCACCGGCTCAGGGCCCCAGGGCGCGGTGACGCTCGCCGACCTCAACTCCGCGACGGCGCCTGCTGGCGACCGCCGGGAGCGGCTCAGCAGCACGCGCCGCTCGATCGCCCATCACCTCGCGGAATCAGCCAAGACCGTCCCGCAGTTCACCGCCATGATCGACTGCGACGCCTCCGCCCTGCTCCACACCCGCGCCGCTCTCGTCGAACGCCATGATGCGCCCACCCCGATGGATGCCCTGCTGATCGCCTTGCTCCTGCCGGTGTTGCGCGAGCACCCCGTCATGAACGCCTATCTCGACGGGGACGAAATCGTGTACTCGTCGCAGTTCGACATCGGGGTTGCCGTTGACACCGGCGACGGCCTGATGGTGCCCGTGGTCAGACATGCCGACGCGCTCGGAATCGCCGATCTGTCGGCCGAGGTCAAACGGCTTGCCGATGCCGCCCGTTCAAGGTCTCTGGCCCCCGATGAGTTCAATGGCCAGACGTGTACTGTCAACAATGTCGGTGCCGTGGGGATCATGGCCGGAACTCCCATCCTCCCGTTGAAGACCAGCGCAATCGTCGCCTTCGGCAGGATTCGCCCCGTCGTCGCGCTGCGGGCCGGCCAGCCAGTGGAGGTGTCCACAATGACCATCTCCGCCACGTTCGATCATCGCATCATTGACGGCGGCCATAGCGGGCGGTTCCTCGCCCAGCTCAAGCAGCACCTAGAAGTGCCTGCTCTCGGACTGCTTTAACCCTGATTTTTCATGAATCAGGGCTATCACCGACTTCGACTCGGCCGACCTCACCGCAGCCGACTTCGTCTTCTGCGACGACGCCATCTAACCCAACCCCAACCAACCGTCGGTCGGCCCGCCCCCACACGCAAGGGCGGGCCGACCCGCGCCCAAACCTGACTTATAGAGCATGCCTCCATGAAATGGGGGAACCTCTAGTGGGCCTGGCGGTGTTGCCGGGAGCTTTCCAAAGCATCGAAGCGTTTCGATGCTGCTGATAACCTCGAGCCGGTTAACATGTCGGCAAGCGGGTTGGTCCACCGGGGAGGCGGGTGAACGGTGGCGACGATGAATGATGTAGCCAGGCTCGCCGGGGTGTCCGTCAGCACGGTTTCGTATGCCCTCAGCGGGGTCCGACCGATCTCAGAAGCGACTCGAGACCGGGTGCGCTGGGCCGTAGAGCAGCTCGACTATCAGCCGAACCTCATGGCGCGCGGCCTGGCCGGGCGGCGGACTGGATTCCTCGCCCTGCTGTTGCCCACCGATGAATCACCCGCCGACCCTTTTATGATCGAGATCATCGTCGCCGCCGCGGAAGCTGCTCGTGAGCGGGACTATCATCTCCTGTTGTGGACCGAGCCCGCGGGAGAGTCCGCCGGGGTGAAGGATCTCATGCGCCGAGGGCTGATCGACGGGGCGCTGTTGCTGTCGGTGCGCCTTCGCGAAGACCGGGTCTTGGCGCTGCGTAAAGCCAATGTGCCCCTGACGCTGATCGGACGGACCCAAGACCCTGGCGACGGCCAATTCGTGGACAGTGACGCCGAGCAAGCCGCGGAGCTGGCCATCGGCCACCTCTCTGAACTGGGCCACCAGTCGGTGGCCTATATCGGCCCGCCGCGCAGCGCATATGAAGACGGCATCGGAATCGTCGTCCGCATTCATGACTCGCTCGTGGCCTCGGCTGAGCGGCACGGCCTTCGATTGACGTCGGTTTGCGCCGAGCGCAATGTGGCGGCGTCAACTCGAACAGTGACCGATCTCATCGCCGCAGAGCCCGACGTGACTGCGGTACTGGCTCTCGACGACTCGGCGATTGCCGGAATCCTCAACGGCCTCCGGTCCGTCCACCGCTCTGTGCCCTCCGACGTCTCCGTCATCGGTCTGTTGGTTTCTCCTCAAGTTGCGGAGATGGCCTGGCCCAAGGTCACAACCGTCTCGCACGACCCCCGGGACTTGGGTCGGTTGGCGGCGCTGGCCATGATCGATGCTCTGGACGGCGCAAGCGATGGCGCCCACCAGGTTCTGCTGCCCAGCGAATTGGCCCGGCGTTCGACCACAGCCCCGGCACCGGTGGATCGCTGATCCGCAACCGCCGACTCTTGCGCCCGGCGGCGGGCTGCGCTATGTTGTCGAAACGCTTCGTCGAAGCGTTTCGACAAGGAGGGACAGATGCATTCCAAGGTGATCAAGATCTTGGCCCTGATACTCGCGCTGGGGGTGGTGGCAGCCGCCTGCGGCAATGACGACGACGCGCCCGCGGCACCGGCGCCCGTTCAAGCGGCGACCGACGCGACTGAAGCGCCGGAATCGATGGCCGACGAGGCACCCCAGGCCACCGAGGCCCCGGCGATGCAAGACGAGGCGCCGGACCTCATGGATGACGCAATGCCGGCAGGCGGACCGTGCGATGGCGAGATCGACGGCCCGTTGACCTTGACCCTCACGTCGCATAGCTCGGGCGAGGCCTACACCGGGGCCGTTGAGAGCTTCAACGCCGGACCGGGTGCCGAGCTCGGGGTGACCGTGGAGCTCGTCGATCTCGGGGAGAACGCGTACGAGGACTTCATCGTGGCCGCGGCGGCCTCGAACGACTTGCCGGACATCATCGACATGGACGGCCCGTTCCTCTACAACTTCGCGTGGAACGGCTTCGTGCAACCCCTGGGCAACTGCGTGCCCGACGGCGCCCTCGACGACTTCCTGCCCTCGATCATCACCCAGGGGACGTACAACGGCGAGTTGTACAGCCTCGGCTCATTCGATTCCGGGATGGGAATCTGGGCCAAGCGGTCCGTGCTCGAATCGCTCGGGGCCCGAATCCCCGAGACTTCGCAAGACGCCTGGACCGCCGAGGAGTTCGACCAGCTGTTGCGAGACCTCGCGGCGTCAGGGGTAGATGCGCCGCTCGACATCAAGTGGTGGTACGGCGCCGGTGAGTGGCGGCCGTACGGCTTCGCCCCCATCGTGCAGTCTGCCGGCGGTGACGTGATCGACCGGTCGGACTTCCAGTCCGCCGACGGCGTGCTGAACAGCGCCGCCGCGGTCGAAGCCATGACGCTGTTCCAGACATGGGCCAATGACGGCCTCATCGACCTCGCCGCCGTGGACGACACGAACTTCACCACGGGCGATGCGGCACTGTCGTGGGTCGGCCACTGGATGTACAACGCCTACAATGAGGCCGTCGGCGACGATTTGGTCTTGGTGCCGCTGCCCGACTTCGGGACGGCTCGAAGGCCGGCATGGGGTCGTGGAACTGGGCGATGTCCTCGAGCGCCGCGGATGCCGATGCGGTCTGGGCGTTCATGGCCCACGTCACGAGCCCCGAGCAGGTTGCGGCCATCGCCGCGGCCGAGGGTGCCGTGCCCTCGCTCCAGTCGGTGCTGGACGCTGATCCGACGTTCCAGCCCGGCGGTGACCGCTATCTCTACGTCCTGAACTTGCAGGGCGCTCCCGGCATCGCCGTCCCCCGGCCGGCGACACCGGCCTATGGCGCCATCCGCGACGCCTTCTCCGACGCCCTGGCCGACATTGTGGCTGGCGCCGTTGTCCAATCGACGCTGGACGCCGCGGTCGAGGACATCGATGACGACATCGAGGCCAACGAGGGCTACCCGACGAGCTGAGAGTCTCCTCTGTGCTCCCCGGTCCGGTCCCAGTGAGACCGGACCGGGTAAGAGGACGCAGTGCAGGCATCTGTCGGGCAAGCTGAATAGGGGGGATTGGATTGCAGCCAGCAACCGTCGACAGCTCGGCCTCGGACTCGAGGTCACCGGGCAACCGCTCTCGCGCCCGGGCCGGGCTGGCGTTCTCCTCCCCGGCGGTGGTGCTTCTGACATTGTTCATGGTCGTGCCGTTCGGCCTTGCCGCCGTCCTGTCGTTCACGAACCGCAAGCTGCTCAGCCCTCTTCCCACACGGTGGGTGGGCTTCGACAACTACACCGACGTCCTCGGCGACTCGGGCTTTTGGGGCGCACTCCAGAACAACCTGGTGTTCTCGGCGATCGTCGTTCCCCTGCAAACCGGTTTGGCGCTGCTGCTGGCCGTGCTGGTGAATCAGAAGCTCAAGGGCTCGGTCTTCTTCCGGACCGTCTACTTCGTTCCGATCACCTTCTCCTTGTCGGCGGCCTCGATCATCTGGCTGGTGTTGCTGAATCCGTCGGGCATGATCAACACCGTCATGGAGGTCGTCACCTTTGGGGCCTTCGCCCCTGATTGGCTGAATGACCCCTCTTACACGATGGCGGCGGTGATCATCGTGTCGCTCTGGGCCAGCGTCGGCTTTCAGATGGTCATCTTGCTCGCCGCGCTCCAGGACGTGCCGAAGACGCTCTATGAGGCCGCAGCCGTGGACGGCGCCAGTGCTTGGAAGCGCTTCCGCAACGTCACGGTCCCCGGCATCCGTCACCAGCTGTTCTTCGTGGCCACGATCACGATGATCTTGTCGTTTCGGCTCTTCGACCAGGTCTGGATCATGCCGCCCCGGCCAGGAGGCCCGCTCGACGCCACCAACACGATCATGGTCGAGCTCGTCGACACGGGCTTCCAGCGCGGCCAGATCGGGAAAGGATCGTCGATAGCCGTCCTGTTCTTTTTGATCGTGTTGTTCCTCACGATCTTCCAGCGCAAGTTCGAGCCCGCGGACTGAGGTTTTTCGATCATGGCTTCGTCCAAAGGCCTCAACCGGAACATGCTCATCGCCTACGGCGCCATGGGCTTGTTGGGGCTGTTCTTCTTGTTCCCCATCGCCATCATGGTCATCGGTTCGTTCAAGTCCGATGCCGTGGTCATCAGCGACCAGACATCGCTGTCGGCCTTTGATCCCCGCCCCTTTGAAGCCAGCGACAATTACCGCGCCGCTGCCGACACCGGCAACTACTTCAAATCGTTGCGGGTGTCGGTCATCGTCTCAGGGGTCATCGTCGTGGGCGGCCTGATCGTGAACAGCCTCTGCGGCTATGCCTTGGCCCGACTGCGATTCCGCGGTCAGCGGGTGTTGCTGTCGATCGTGATCGCGCTGGTGATCATACCCTTTGAGGCCATCGCGGTCCCGCTGCTTTTGATGATGTCGGAGATCGAGTGGACCAACACCATCCGCGCCCAGTTCCTCCCCTTCATCGCGCAACCCCTGTACATATTCCTCTTCTACTCGTTCTTCCGGGGCCTCCCCTCAGAACTGGAGGAGGCGGCCATGATCGACGGCGCCGGCCCCTACCGGACGTTTTGGAGCGTGCTGTTCCCCCTGGCCAAGCCGGCCTATGCCAGTGCCGCGATCCTCAGCTTCTTGTATTCGTGGGGGCAGTTCCTCTGGCCCGTCATGATCACCCGGACCGAGGATGTGCGGCCCTTGCCAATAGGGCTCACGTTCTTCAGAGGACAGCCGCCGATCCAGTGGGCCGACCTGATGGCCTTCGCCACCATGATGGTGCTGCCGGTGATCATCGTCTTCGTCATCTTCCAGCGCCAGTTCGTGCAGGGGGTTGCCACATCGGGCCTCAAGGGATGACTGAGACGCTCACCCGGGTTGGGGATGCGGGCCGGCCCCGGGTCATCATCGACCCCGAGTTCCGGACGATGGACGAGGTCTTCGATCCCGACGATCTCGGGCGGCTTGCGGAGGCGGCCGAGATCGTATGGGGTCGGGACGAGCCCATGCCCGCCGATCTGTTCCACGCCGAGATCGCTCACGCCTCGGCAGTCGTTTTCGGGCGCTGGCGGCATGGCCCGGCGGCGCTTGACCACGCCGGCCCCGAACTCCGGGCGCTCTTGGAAGTGGCGGGAGGCCACGAGCACGAAGACCTTGACGACCGGCGGGCGCGGCGGCGAGGAATCCTCGTCGGGTCGTGCGCACCGGCGTTCGGCGCGGCGGTGGCCGAGCTCGGGCTCGCGCTGGCACTCGGGATGCGGCGGGGCATCGTGGAAGCCGACCGGGCCATGCGAGCCCGAAGCGAGTCCTGGCTGCACGAGGGGAACCACCGGAACCGGTCGCTGTTCCACGCCACGATCGGCTTCGTGGGCTGCGGGCGGATCTCCACCCACCTCCAGCGGCTCCTCGAGCCCTTCGAGCCCACGCTGATCGGCTACGACCCGCCGCTGCGCTCTCAAGAGCTCAAGGCGCGGGGCATTACGCCGACAACCCTCGAGGACATGTTCGAGCGGGCTGACATGGTCTTCATCCTGGCCGCCCCCTCGCTCTCCACCGAGGGCATGATTTCACGGGATCTGATCGCCCGTCTGGGCCCGGGTCGGGGACTCGTGGTGCTCAGCAGGGCCTCGATCGTGGATTTCGACGCTCTGGTGGAACTTTCGGCCCGCAACGGCTTTCGCTTCGCGACCGACGTGTACCCCGCCGAGCCGATTGACCAGAACCATCCGATACGCGACAACGAGCAGGCGATCCTCGTTCCGCACCTGGCCGGAGCTTTGCCGGAGGCGCTTCACCGGATCGGCAGCATGGTGGTGGACGACCTCCTCGACCTCTTCGCCGGCCGGCCGGCTGCCAAACTCCAGTACCTCACCGAACAGAATCGGGCCGGCCTCCTCCAGCCCCAGCGATCAGACTCCGGGCGGCTCCAGATGCCAGCGCCGTCGGGCAAAGAGCAGGAGCCGATTGGCCAATGAGCGACAAGCCGGTGAAAGACGAGAGCGCGTGGTGGCGCACCGCCGTGGTCTACCAGATCTACATACGGTCGTTTGCCGACGGAAACGGCGACGGTATCGGCGACATCTCAGGCATCCGGGCTCGTCTGGCCTATCTCGCTGATCTGGGAGTGGACGCCATCTGGATCAACCCGTGGTATCCGTCGCCGCTGCTCGACGGGGGCTACGACGTGGCCGACTTCCGCGAGATCAACCCGTTGTACGGCACGCTGGCCGAGGCTGACCAGCTCCTCGAAGAGGCACACGGCCACGGGATCAAAGTGCTCATCGACATCGTCCCCAACCACACTTCGAACCGGCACCGGTGGTTTCAGGAGGCGCTGGCGGTGCCGCCCGGGCATCCCTCACGGGATCGGTATCACATCTGCGATGGTCGCAGTCGAGACGGTTCGACGCCGCCGAGCAACTGGCTCTCGGAATTCGGCGGTCCGGCCTGGGAGCAGATGACTGATGGCCAGTGGTATCTGCACCTTTTCGACGTCAGCCAGCCCGACCTCAACTGGGAG
>JAPOSH010000098.1 GCA_026709815.1 bacterium
GGTCAACAGCAGCGAAGCGATGTCGGCATTGATCGCCATTGCCTGCTATTCGAGGGCCAACACCACCGTAACCACCCCGGAGCCATCCTCGTTGAAACCGATGCCCACCTCGATATCGACCTGACAAGCAGTCAGGCCCAGCAACAGCGCAATGGCGAGCACTCCGCTCTTGCTCGAGACGCCGGCCCGCTGCCTCCCAGCCCCTCTCCGAACCCCCACGGGCATGCCTGCTAGGCGCCGGCCAGTTCTTCCACCGGAGGCGGTTCGAATCCCTCAACGGCCCGGAAGCAGATCCGCTCCGAGCCGGGTTCATCGGGGTCGTCCTCTGCGTCCACCAGGATCTTCTCGCCAGCTCGGAACTCCTTCCACAGCAGCCGCTCCGACAGCGGATCCTCCACCAGCCGCTGAAGGGCTCGGCGCAGCGGGCGGGCGCCCAACGTCGGGTCGTAGCCTCTGAGGGCCAGAAGAACCTTGGCCGATTTGGTGAGCTCCAACCCGATGCCCTGGTCCTCGAGCTGGTTCTGCAAACGCTTCACCATCAAGTCCACGATCCGGGTCACCTCTTCGCGGGTCAGCTCATGGAACACGATGACCTCGTCGATGCGGTTCAAGAACTCGGGGCGGAAGTGGTCTTTGAGGGCCTCTGTGACCTTCTCCTTCATGCGCTCATAGGTGATGGCCTCGTCGGCCTTGGTGAACCCCAGGTTGGCTTTGCGCAGGTTCTGGGTGCCCAGGTTGGAAGTCATGATGAGCACGGTGTTGCGGAAGTCCACCGACCGGCCCTGGCTGTCGGTCAGACGGCCCTCCTCCAGGATTTGCAGGAGGGTGTTGAACACGTCGGGATGGGCTTTTTCAACCTCGTCGAACAGCACGACCGAGAACGGTTTGCGACGCACCGCTTCAGTGAGCTGACCGCCCTCCTCGTAGCCGACATAGCCCGGCGGAGAACCCACCAGCCGGCTGACCGTGTGCTTCTCCATGTACTCGGACATGTCCAGGGAGATGAGCGCCTGCTCATCGCCGAACAAGAACTCGGCCAGTGTCTTGGCCAACTCGGTCTTGCCCACGCCCGACGGTCCCAAAAAGATGAAAGACCCGCTGGGCCGCTTCGGGTCTTTGAGGCCGGCCCGGGTGCGGCGGATGGCCTGCGACACCGCCTTGATGGAATCCTCTTGGCCTACGACCCGCTTGTGCAGCTCGTCTTCCATGCGCAGGAGCTTGGCCGTCTCTTCCTCGGTGAGTTTGTAGACGGGAATGCCGGTCCAGATGGACAGCACCTCGGCCACCGCCTCCTCGTCCACCTCGTCGAACAAGTCCATGCCCTTGGCCCGGATCTCCTCCTCCATCTCCTCTTTGCCGGCTAAAAGCTCCTTCTCCTGATCTCTCAGGCGCCCGGCCTCCTCGAAGTTCTGCTGCTCCACCGCGCTCTTCTTCTGGGCCACAACCTCAGAGAGCTGGCTCTCGAAGTCCTTGTAATCGGTCGGAGTGTCCATCCGCTTGATGCGCAGGCGGGAACCGGCCTCGTCGATGAGGTCGATGGCCTTGTCGGGCAAGTGGCGGTCGGAGATGTAGCGGTCGGCCAGGTTGGCCGACGCCACCAGGGCCTGATCGGTAATGGTGACCCGGTGGTGGGCCTCATAGCGGTCTCGCAGGCCCTTGAGGATCTCAATGGTGTGAGCGATGGTGGGCTCCTCCACCTTGACCGGCTGGAATCGGCGCTCGAGCGCGGAGTCCTTCTCCAGATGCTTGCGATATTCATCCAGGGTGGTGGCCCCGATGGTCTGGAGCTCGCCCCGAGCCAGCATGGGCTTGAGGATGGAGGCGGCGTCTATGGCACCCTCGGCTGCGCCCGCGCCCACCAGGGTGTGCAGCTCATCGATGAACAAGATGATGTCGCCCCGGGTCTTGATCTCCTTGAGCACCTTCTTGAGACGCTCCTCGAAATCGCCCCGGTAACGGGATCCGGCCACCAGCGCGCCCAGATCGAGGGTGTAGAGCTGCTTGTCGCGGATGGTCTCGGGCACGTTGTCAGACGCGATCCTCTGGGCCAGCCCCTCCACGATGGCGGTCTTGCCCACGCCGGGCTCGCCCACCAGCACCGGATTGTTCTTCGTGCGCCGCGATAGCACCTGCATAACCCGCTCTGTCTCCCGCTGGCGTCCGATCACCGGATCGAGGCCGCTGTCTTTGGCCAGCTTGGTGAGGTTGCGTCCGAACTGGTCAAGTACCAGCGACCCCGAGGCCCCGCCGTCGCCGCTGCCGCCAGGAGAGGTGGTGGCCTTCTCCGGCGATCCCGAGCCTTGTGGCCCGCCATAGCCCGACAACAGCTGAATGACCTGCTGGCGCACCCGGGACAGGTCGGCCCCCAGCTTGACCAGCACTTGGGCGGCCACTCCCTCACCTTCGCGGATCAGGCCCAGCAGAATGTGCTCGGTGCCGATGTAATTGTGGCCGAGCTGCAAAGCCTCACGCAACGACAACTCCAGCACCTTCTTGGCCCGAGGGGTGAAGGGTATGTGCCCCGACGGCGACGAGCCGCCCTGGCCGATGATCTCCTCCACCTGGTTGCGCACCGCCTCCAGAGAGATCCCTAGCGACTCCAGCGACTTGGCCGCCACTCCCTCGCCTTCGTGGATCAGGCCCAGCAGGATGTGCTCGGTGCCGATGTAATTGTGGTGGAGCAGGCGCGCCTCCTCCTGGGCCAGCACGACGACCCGACGAGCTCGATCTGTAAATCTCTCGAACACGGCAATCTCCCAATAGAGGTTCAACTCGAATTGTAACCATCCCACTTGCCCATTTCGTTCCCGAGGCCCCAACCGCCTCTCTGGCCACCCGAATCGACGCCTGGCCCAGATGGGGGAAACAGTCAGTGGGCCACTACGCTTGAGCCGTGGCCGCCAGCCCCCTCGATCTCATCCCCACAATGGCGCGCGACCTCGAACGGTTGGAGTGGCGGCTGGAGACTTCGGTGCAAACCCAGGATCCGTTCCTCACCGAGGTAGCCGGCCATCTCATTCGGGCCGGGGGCAAGCGAGTCCGACCGGGGTTCGTGATCGCGTCGGCGGCCATCTTCCAAGCCGAGCCTCAGTTGGCTGACGAAGACGTGCTCACCGGAGGGGTGGCGGTGGAACTGGTGCATCTGGGCTCGCTGTACCACGACGACGTGATGGACGAGGCTCAGGTTCGGCGCAACGTGGCCAGCGTGAACGCCAAGTGGGGCAACCTTCGGGCCATTCTCGCGGGCGACTTCCTGTTGGCCCGGGCATCCGAGCTGGCCGCTTCGCTGGGCACCGAGGTGGCCGGGCTGCTGGCCGCCACCATCGGACGGCTGTGCGAGGGCCAAGTGCGGGAGCTTCAAGACACCGGCAACCCTTACCGCACCGAAACCTCTTACACCGACTGCATCGAGGGCAAGACTGCCTCGCTGCTGGCCACCTCGTGTCGCATCGGCGGCCTGGTAGCGGGGTTGGATCGGCCGACGGTGGACACCCTCACCGAATTCGGGCGCTGCTATGGGCTGGCTTTTCAAGTGGTTGACGACATCTTGGACATCGTGGCCACCGACGAGCACTTGGGGAAGCCTTCAGGCAACGACCTGCACGAGGGCATTTACACCTTGCCAGTGATCCGAGCCCTCGACACCGGCTGCGGCCCTCGTCTTCTGGATTTGCTGGGCGGCACCCTGTCGGACGCCGGGGTCCGCTCGGCTCTGCAATTGGTGCGATCCAGCGGCGGGGTGGAGCAGGCGCTGGAGGTAGCCCGCGGCTATGTGGAGCAGGCCTCTGCCGGCTTGCGGTCGCTTCATCCCACCAAAGCCGTCGCCGCATTGCAAACGGCCACCGACCACCTCATCGACCGAGCTCTGTTCCCTCTCGCGAAGCCCTGTTGAGTATTCCTTTTTTTGGCTAGTCGTCTGAATGAGGGGGAACCTCAACCCGGCTGGCACGAAACCCGAGGTGAATCGGTTGTTCAGTCGTTGTCTTTGATCGTGAGGATGGTTTGGCTGTTGCCGATGACAGCGCCCCGGGGATCTGAGATAAGCACTCGGAGGGTCTCGTCGGGCTCTTGGTCGTCGTCCTCGGTGATCCAGACCCCGCCCGCGTTGCGGGTGTAGCCCGCCGGGATGGTGACCCGCCCCGGGCGGACGGTGAAATCATCGGCGGCGGCATGGCCATCGCCGACACCGGTGAGCTGATAGGTGAGATAGACGCTGACCGGATGATCCACCGGCTCGTCGAGAGCGATCCAGACCACATAAAAACCGTAGCCGCCGCCGCTCTCGCCGATCGCCGCGCTCGCCCCCTCCAACGCCACCACCGGCCCCCCAACCGGCACCGGCGGATCGTCGTCGTCGGCCACAGCCACGGTGGCCGACGACGAGTTGGAGTCCACATCGTAGGCCGCGCCGTCCACCAGCGCCGCGGTCACCGTGCCGTCCGGCTCGTCCGCGCCGTCACCAGCAGTGGCCAACGTCAGCGTCCCGGTGCCGCCCGTGCCCACCGTCACCGTCCGACTGCCCGCTACCACCCCGAAATCACCAGTGACCGACACCGTGACGGTCACATCAAACGCCGCAGCAGGCGCAGACGCCGCAGTCACCGTGAACACCGCGTTAGCGCCCTCAACCACACCGCCGCCCGCCGTGATGCCCACCACCGGAGTCGGCGGCGGCGGCGTGCATTGCGCTGCGGCCTGCTCAATACGCTCAAGCTCCTCGCGAACCGGCGTCCAGCCGTCCCACACCTGCTCAGCGCTTCTCGCCTCCGCGGCTGTGAACGGCTGAAGCGTGTTAGACGTTTCAACGCCGAACGCGATCAACACGCGCAACCAGTTCTGGCTGTAACCGGGTTTGGGGCTATTGAGATCGTGATAGCCCCTCACACGCCGCACCAGATCATCAGAAGGCGCAGCCACCGCACAAGGCACCACCGGCGGATCGTCGTCGTCGGCCACGTCCACGGTGGCCGACGACGAGTTGGAGTCCACATCGTAGGCCGCCCCGTCCACCAGCGCCGCGGTCACCGTGCCGTCCGGCTCGTCCGCGGCGTCACCCGTGGTCGGAATCGTAAAGGTCGCCGTCCCCGAGGTCGGAATCGTCACCGTCCGACCGCCCGCTACCACACCGAAATCACCAGTGACCGACACCGACACAGCAACATCAAACGCCGCCGACGGCGCCGGCGACGCAGACAGCGTGAACACCGCGTTAGCGCCCTCAACCACACCACCGCCCGCCGTGATGCCCACCACCGGCGCAGGATCGTCGTCATCGGCCACCACCACCGACGCCGACGACGCCGACGAATCCACATCGTAGGCCGCGCCGTCCACCAGCGCCGCGGTCACCGTGCCGTCCGGCTCGTCCGCGCCGTCACCAGCAGTGGCCAACGTCAGCGTCCCGGTGCCGCCCGTGCCCACCGTCACCGTCCGACTGCCCGCTACCACCCCGAAATCACCAGTGACCGACACCGTGACGGTCACATCAAACGCCGCAGCAGGCGGCGGGCTCGCGGTCAAGGTGAACGTGGCATCGCCGCCTTCGGTGATGTCGCCGCCCCCGGTGATACCCACCACCGGGGGCAAGCTACCGCCGAAATCTGCCACGGCCACCGACACCGACGGCTTCGAATACACGTCATAGGCAGCGCCGTCGACCACCGTCACCGTTATCGAACCATCGTCACCAGCGATGCCGTCGTGAGAAGTGGCCACCGTCAACGTCGCTGTGCCTTTGGCCGGGATCGTCACCGTCCGTGTCCCGGTGGTGACGCCGAAGCTGCCCTCAGCGGCAACCGTCACCTCCACATTACGGTCAGATACCGGTCCGGGCAGCGCGCGCAGTGTGAACCTGGCATCGCCGCCTTCGGTGATGTCGCCTTCGGCGGTCACGATCACGACCGGCTGGGTAAACCCTATGGCCTCCAGCCTTCGGAGTTCAGCAGCGACATCACCCCAGTCTGCGGTGATGCCCTGATCGGCATAGGTCTGCGCCTCAGCAGCAGTCATCGGGCCGCCGGTCACGCCCGACGGATTCTGACCGAAGGCCAGAAGCACTCGCTTCCATAGATTGAGAGTCCTAGGTACCAACAGGTAATAGGGGTTGTTCGCATGCCCGAGGGCCGCACCAAGAACAGCGGGCTTGACCGACAAATTCGTGTCGTCGTGATCGGTGATCTTGGCGGTGGCGGCACTCTGGCCGCTCCCGGGCGAGGGATAGTAGGTGCCGTCGTCGGGCGACTGGATCGTCGCTGTGACAGCCCCGGCAGGCTGACCGAACACATGACGGGTGGTGGGCACGGTGAGCTTGGCCGAGCCAGTGGAGTCGATGGTAACGGTGCGGTCGGCTGTGTCCACCCCAAAGAACCCGGTCTCATCCACAGAGACCTTCACCGACAGCGGCGAGGTGGGCACAGGGAACGACGTGAGCGTGAACGAAGCCGCAGCACCCTCGTCGACGTCGCCGTCGGAGACGATGCTCACGCGAGGCAGATCATCATCCACCCATACTTGTGCAGAGTGATGACCGCGAATGTCATAGCGCGAGGAACTCGATATCCTGCCCACAACCATGCGCCGCGGGTCATCGACACGGTCCATCAGCGTGTTGACAGAGAAATTAAATGTACCCGCAGATGTAAACGGTTTCGCCACCGTCAGGGAACCAGTGTCCATGTAAACGGGCGGCTGATGAGTCTCACGGATATCGAAAACGACCGTTATTATGTCAGCGGGATCATCATGGACGGTGACCTCAAAGACGACATCTTCACCCTCGTTCACACTGCCCCTCACCGGTCTGACGCTGACCTCGGGCTTGTCGTTGTCGAGGATACGTATCATCTTGGGAACGAAGTCGGACGTGTAGGGGTCTTGCATCGAACCGACACTGGCGGTGATCACTTCAGTTGGTTCGATGATGTCATCTTCAACCAAGGTCACCGTGGCCGATGCCGTGGATGCCCCAGCAGGAATGGTGATCGAGGTCAAAGCGGTGTAATCGGCCCCAGCTTGCCCGGGCGGGGTCGCCTCGCGCGGTGTCAGCACAATAGGCACCACCAGATCGGCGCTGAGCGCTGTGCCCCGGTGGGTGACCTTTACCTGAAAGTCGTTGCCTTCTGTCACCCGCAAAGGCACAGACAGCGTAACCACATTGGTCTTGGACGGGTTGTGCCCGTACACCGTGATCCCCCACGAATTGAGAGTTGCAGGAACTCCGGTGACGTTTTTCACCTTCAGCTTCCAAGTGCCGCTAGCCGACTCGCCAAGATGCCGGGTGGACGAGAACTTGAAGCTTCCGTTGAGCGGGCAATGGCAATCTTTGCCAGCAGCCAAGCTGCTGTCAACCAGGAGCGACTCGCGACCGGTGGGCGATACCAAAGTGAGCTTCATAGCGCGGAAGTGCGAAGTATTCATGTTGACGTTGACATCCACGTGCTCGACGAAGCTGATGTCTGAGGTCAGATCAAGCGAGAACTCTTTGGCGCTGCCGGACTGGGTCACATCCCAGGGCCCGCTCGATAAGGCCGAAGCGGAGAGCATCGGCGGCAACGCCGTCCAATTCTGGGCTGCGGCCACCGCAGCCGACGCATCCACCAGCCCGAACCCGTACTTGCGACTATACGAATACGAATCCGTCGTCGACCCGTACTTCAGCGCACCCGCCTGCCAACTCGAATCGCTGCTGTCGTTCTTCTGCGCGGTGTTGGCAAGGATCAGCTTTACATCACGCCACGTCAAGGCGCTGTTGGCGCTGCGCACCAGCGCCGCCACACCCGACACCACCGGTGCCGAAAAGCTCGTGCCGCGCAGGCTGGCGTGATATTCGTTTTGTCCGATCGGCGCCAGTATCCCGTGACGTCCCGAATCGCCTGACGGGCCGCACACCCACAGCATCGACCCTTCCTCTGAATACGCCGCGTCGGTACCAGCGGAATTGACCGCGCAGGCAACGATCACGCCGCGATGATTGTTGTCTTCGTCGAGCGCGGCCTCGTCGCCGACATCGTCGTTCTTGCCGTTGCCCGCACTGCTCACGTGGACGATGCCCTTACCGCCCAAACCCGACTCCAGGCTCTCCTCAAGCGCGGCAGCGACAATCGGCGACATCCGGGAAAGACGCCCAGTGGCAAACGCCCCGTAACTGTGGTTCGCCACTGCAACCGTGTCCTTGCGATGCAAGTACGCACGAGAGTGGGTGTAAATGCTCTGGTAATCAAGGTAGTTGACGTTCAGCAGCGTGGCTCGCGGCGCCACGCCGCGACCGCCGACGGTGTTGTCTCGGGCGCCGATGACCCCCGCCACGGCCGTGCCGTGCCACGGAGAGCGCGTGCCGTTCTCGCCCTTGCGTCCTCCCCAGTAGGTGCTAGCAGCCCGATTGGCGTTGCCGGCCAAGTCCTCGTGACCCGCCTCCCATGTACTGTCCACCACCGACACTGTCACGCCCGCGCCCTTGGTGGTGTCCCAGACGTTGCCGATATTGATGTCCGCCGCCGGTTTGTTGCCTCCAACGCTCACCGCTTCGCTGGCGTCGAGATGCCACAAACACGCTGACAGAGCGTCGCTGAGCGGCGGATCAGCCGACTGGCACAAGCTGGTCGCCAAAATGTTCTGCAAAAAATACTTGGACTGCGGCACCGACTCCGTATCGACGCTGGTATCGGGGGTGAACATGTTCGGTGTCACCGACTGCACCCCGGGCGCCTCCGACAGCAGCTTCACCAGTTGCAGCGACTCCGCATCTGAGGAAGTGGCGATGTTGAACCCGTTGGGCAAACCCTCGATCGGCGACACGCGCCCTGCCTCCACGCCGTGATCGGACAGCACCGCTCGCGCCGCGGCCGGGTTGACATCAGCAGAGAACAGCACCAGCACACCACCCACGGGCAAGAACAGCTGACCGGTATCAGACACAAACCAGTTGTCGGCCTGCTGCTGCGCCCGCCGCGCCGTGGAGGTCTCGTTGGAGGAACCGTCATGGGGCGGCGCGTAGCTGACCGCGGCCGCAGATGCCAGGCCGGCCAGCGTCGAAGCGTCCGTGCCGGCCCCGCCGCCAAATGTCGACGCGCCCTGCGAGCCCAGCAAGGCCAGCGACGTCTGCCCGGATGCGTCTTCCCACTCGAACAGCCCGTCATCGCTCAGCAACTCACCGATGCTCGCGGGCGGCAGCTCAGAACCCAGCTCATGGCCCTCGATCTCCTCGGGCAACAATTCCAACAAACCCTCACCCAAACCCTGCTCCTCGGGCTGCGGCGCCTGTTCTTCAGGCAACTGTTCTTCGGGCAACGTGCCTTGCGCATCAGCTTCAACATGCGTCTGAGCAGAAGCGGCAGGCGACCCCGCAATCACCGCCGCAGCCAGCACCGCCACTGCTGCCAAAAGGCCCAAAACTCGCCGCCGGATCCACAGATTGCGCTGCTGACTCAATTCTCACCCCCGAAACGCATCGAGTTGACCTGAGCAAACCAACCCGTATTCTAACCGCAGTGTGGATCGGCAACAACCCTCTCGCCTGATCTGGCCGCAGACAGATCAGGGGCTTTCGGGGCGCAGCGTGGGGAACAGAATCACGTCGCGGATGCTGGGGGCGTCGGCCATGAGCATGGCCAGACGGTCCATGCCTATACCCAGACCGCCGGTGGGGGGCAGGCCGAACTCCAGCGCCCGCAGATAGTCCCCGTCCACCACCATGGCCTCGTCGTCGCCCGCATCCCGTTCAGCGGCCTGCTCATCGAAGCGGGCCCGCTGCTCATCGGGATCGGTGAGCTCGCTGAAGGCGTTGGCCAGCTCTCGGCCGGCCACAATGGCCTCAAAGCGCTCCACCCAGCCGGGATGTTCCCGATGCTCCCGGGCCAGCGGCGACACCTCCTTGGGATAATCGCACACGACCACCGGGCCCCAGAGCTCGGCT
>JAPOSH010000243.1:0-7118 GCA_026709815.1 bacterium
AACTCTCGACCTTTTCCTTACCATGGAAACGCTCTGCCGACTGAGCTAAGGAGGCAGACTGAGCATTCTACCCTGGTTTCGAGCCGATATTGCCATCTGATGCACTGCCATCTGGTCTATATGCCTTCTGGTGGCAGTGGCGGGCAGGCCAGAATTGGGGGGTGGCCAACGGCGGGGCAGGTAGCGCGGTGGACAGCGTGGTGAGCAGTACGGTGCATTGGGTGGGCATTCGAGCGGCCCGGCTGGCTGATGCCGAGGGCATCCGGGCGATCTACAACCACGAAGTGCTGAACGGTACCAACACCTTCGACATCGAGCCCCGGTCGCCGGCCGCGCAGCAAGCCTGGCTGGAGGATCGCCGCGGCGTCCACGCAGTGCTGGTGGCCGTGCCCGCCGACGACGGCGCGGTGCTCGGATTCGCCTCGCTCTCCCCGTTTCGCGCTCGACCGGCTTACAACACCACCGTGGAGAGCTCGGTGTATGTCCACCTAGACCACCGGGGCGCCGGCATCGGGCGGGCGCTGCTGGCCGAGGTCATCGGGCGGGCCCAGAGTCACGGCTTCCACACCGTGATCGCCCGCATCTCCGGGGACAACGAGGCATCGGTGGCCCTCCACCGCTCCTGCGGCTTTCGAGTGATCGGCGTCGAAACCGAAGTGGCCCGCAAGTTCGGCCGCTGGCTCGACATCACCGTGATGCAACTCATGCTGCAAGACTGGATCGGCCCGCCCGATGCCGGGGCAATAACTCTTTAGGCCACCTGTTCTTGCTGGCTGACGACTGTTTCGTAGATGCCTTTGGCGAGGGCGGCGAACACGATTTCTCCGAAATCGGGGTCGTTGAGGCATCGTTTGACGATTTCGTGGTTGTCGGCCATGCGATCCACCATGAGCTTGGGCAGCTCCGGGCGGATGGCGAGATCGAACTTCTCGAAGGGGTTGGCCGCTGCGGTCTGGCCGATGGCCTCGTTGCTAGCGCCGTCTTGTTGCAGTTGCTCAAAGAACAGCCGGTCTGACTCATCGAAGGCGGTGCCGAAGCGGTCGTTGAGGCTGGTGATGATCTCCGAGAGCGGGGCCTCGTCTTCTTCGATGCGGCCTGTGCCCACCTCGATCGGACTCCGCACCGTTGTGCCGTCCTCGTCGAGGCCGACGGCGCCGGTGGAGACGTGGTGAAGTCGGTAGTACTCCAACTCCACATCGTCTTCAAGCCTCAGCTGCTCGGCTGTGCCATGGCGAAGGCTCGGCAGCAGGCCTCGGGCGAACGCGGCCAGCTGCTCCAATTCGCGGTCGCCGTACGGGATGATCTGGCTGATGAACGCATACAGCCTCACGAATGCCCCCAGCCGGTCGCGGAACCGGGCCTGCTCGTCCTCGTCGCGATTGCGGAAGCGGTCAACGGCAGGCTGAAGCTCCAATGCCAACATGGCGTGGCCGCTCTTTTGGCGCTTGTCGAGTGGCTGGAAGTACACCCGCGCGAACCGCTCCACCTCTTCGTGGTGGTACATCTGCATCTCGTCGAGTTCGTGCTTGAGCGCATCGAGCAGGTTGGGGTCTGATCGGGCTTCGAGCTGTGTCTGGTCGTAGTAGGGGGCGAAGGCGGCGCCGATGTCAGCGGGATCGTTGACGAAATCCAGCACGAACGGGTTGCTCTTGCCGGGAGCCACCCGGTTGAGGCGCGACAGCGTCTGCACCGCCTGAACCCCGTCGAGGCGCTTGTCGACGTACATCGCCTGCAACAACGGCTGATCGAAGCCGGTCTGGTACTTCTCAGCCACCAGGAGCACCTGGTAGTCGGGGGAGTCGAAGCGCGCCGGCAGCGCCGACTCGCTGATGGCCTTGCCGCTGGCGATGTCGGTGTTCATGGCGGGCTCGGTGAAATCCTCACCGGTGTCGGGGTCGGTCACGGTTCCGCTGAACGCCACCAGCGGGCGGATGTCGGTGTAGCCCTTCTGAGCGATGTAGCTCTCGAAGGCCTGCTTGTAGCGCACGGCGTGGAGCCGCGACGAGGTGACCACCATCGCCTTGGCCTTGCCGCCTATGCGGTGTCTGACGTTGGCGCGGAAGTGCTCGATGATCACCTCGGTCTTCTGGGCCAGGTTGTGGGGGTGGATCGACGCAAACTTGCTCAGGGCCTTGGCGGCGCGGCGCTCCGGATACTCGGGATCATCAGCGGCGGTGCTGGCGATCCGGTAGTAGGTGTCGTAGTCGGTGTAGTTCGCCAGCACGTCACAGATGAAGCCCTCCTCGATGGCCTGGCGCATGCTGTAGATGTGGAATGCCTCGGGCATTCCGCCTTTTTGCTTTGAAGCTGCGCCCGGGCGTCCGAAGAGCTCGATGGTCTTGCCCTTGGGCGTGGCGGTGAAGGCGAAGAACGACAGGTTCGGCTGCGGGCCGCGCGATTCAACGATTGCGTTCAGCCCGTCCTCCCAATCCTCGAGGGTCTCCGACGCGGCCCGCGACCGCTCGCCGAGGACCTCCTTCATGGCGCGGGCGCTCTCTCCGGTCTGGCTGGAGTGGGCCTCATCCACGATCACGGCGTACTTGCGCCCCGCGATCTTCTGGACCCACTCGGTTGCCCGAGCTTGGTCGTGCTGGGAGGGCTCGTCGGGAGTGCCGGCGCCGGCGATGGACAGCAGGCCCCGCATCACGAACGGGAACTTCTGCAACGTGGTGATCACGATTTTGGTTCCGTCCACGAGGGCCTGGGCCAGCTGCTTGGAGTCCTCGTCGATGGCCTGCACCACGCCCTGGGCGTGTTCGATTTGGTAGACGGCGTCTTGGAGCTGCCGGTCGAGCACCCGGCGGTCGGTGATGACCAGCACGCAGTCGAACACCTTGTCGTCGGCCTCGGTGTGCAAGCTGGCCAGCCGGTGCGACAGCCACGAGATGCTGTTGGTCTTGCCGCTGCCCGCCGAGTGCTGGATCAGGTAGTTGTTGCCCGCCCCCTCGGAGCGGGCTGTCTCCACCAGGCTGCTGACCGCGTCGAACTGGTGGTAGCGGGGAAACACCAGCGTCTCTCGCCTCACGGTGCGGGCGCCGCTGTTGCCGTAGACCTTCTCGTCTCGGCGCTCGATGAATGCGTAGTGGCCCAGGATGTCGAGAAAACGGGTGCGCTCAAGCACCTCCTGCCAGAAGTAGCCGGTGCGGTAGCCCGAGGGGTGCTCCGGGTTGCCCGACCCGCACCTGATGTCACCGGGTGCGTTGCCTCGGTTGAAGGGCAGGAATCGAGTCTCGGCCTTGGCGAGGCGGGTGGCCATGTGAACCTCGTCAGTGTCGGCGGCGAAATGCACCAGGGCGCGCTGGGAGAACTTGAACACCGGAGCGTTGGGGTCGCGGTCTTCTTTGTATTGGCGGACCGCGTTGCGCCACGTCTGCCCTGTCATCGGGTTCTTCAGCTCGCAGGTGGCCACCGGCACCCCGTTGAGGGCGAACAGCATGTCGATGGTGTCGCCCTTGCCGGGATGGCAGCGGACTTGACGGGTCACGGTGAGTTCGTTCAGCCCGAACTGCGCCACCGCTTCGGGGTTCAAGCCGTGAGCCGGCTTGAAGAAGGCCAAGCGCAGCACCTTGCCCTGAAACTTAAACCCATGGCGCAACACCCCGAGCGTGCCCTTGATGTTGAACTGTTTCACCAACTGCTCCACAACCATAGATTCCAGGTTGCCACCATGCTGAGCGGCTAGCCGACCCCACACTTCCGGCTGAGCTGCCTTCAAGAACGCAACCACACGAGCAGGGAACAGCGCCAGCTCCACATCCCACTCGGCAGCTTTGCCCCTGAACCAGCCACCATCAAGCAGCATCCGCTCCACTGTGGACTCAAAGGCCCGCTCAGTAGTCTGACTGTTCACCCTGCCTCACCCTCCTATTAGTACCAATAGCTGTCACGCAACGATCCACCACGCTGAACAGGAGTTATACGCCTCATACACTAGCCTCACATGGCTAGGTTGCACACCTTGTACCCGAGTTTGGGCGCTAGAGCTACTCAAAGAAATAGCCCAGTATTGACCCAGGTAGGAAAGCAGTGTTATATCCTTACTGCTAGAAATCAGTAGGCATCAACTGCCTAGTAAGGATCACTCATGGAAGCCACTGCCACAGTTACCAGCAAAGGGCAAATAACAATCCCGTTAAACCCGGGCATCTAAATTCCCATCTACAACGCAAAAAGTCACATTCCCTCGCCAACAAGCAACCACCATTTGAAAGGAAAAAATCATGACTATAAGCGCACCAACAACCCAACCACCTCAAAACCGTCCAGCGCCTACTGGACCTCTACCAACAACGTGTGTTTATATTCACCCAAACCGTGACGCTGTAACAGCCGCCATGTGGACGTTCGGAGCTTGGTGGCTAATGATAATACCCGTATTAGGTTTAGTGTGCGGGCTGCGAGGCAGACGTTACGCAAAGAAAGGTGAAGCATTTGCCTATTCGCATGGCACGTGGGGGTTGTTCATGTCGCGAGCATCCAACCTATTCTGCATACTAAGCATTATTGGCAACATTCTAGCGACACTCGCTTTTGTGGGATTTCTGCTATCAGTGATCCTGGTAGCCCTGCTAGCAGCTTCCTAACCACACTCAACCAGTTCACCTGTCGCGCTTACCGGTGGAGCTTACGGGGGTTACTTAGCCACAGTTCCTATATCAGCCGTCTCGACCCCAACAAAACCCCGCACGTCAATCTTCCCCGTCACTGCGGCCGTGATAAGCGCCGTGCGATACTCCTGAAGTCGCTCGATCGCGGTCTCGACCCGAGCCGACAAAGCATCAATACGCTCAGTCTCCCGATCCAAAAACTCCGCAATAGCGCGTTGTTCGGATAGAGGTGGGAGCGGCAACGAAAGGCACGCTACTTCTGCTACGGATACAGCATCATATGTTGAGCCAACGGCTTGATGCTCTAATTCCTGTCTTGCTGTGTGTAATGCCCACCAAGCAAATTGTCGATTTAGGTATTTAGAAATAGTTTGTAAGCCACAGAGCCCACGTCCAATTCCATAGTTCTTGTCAGCCACGTTAAGCTCCCCTACAGGTGCTCTGACCGAGAGAAGGATAGTACCTGCCGCTACTACCTTAATTGCTGCATCACAATACCATTTAGGTTTAGGGTGTAACGCACCAAATTCAGCGTTACCTTGCAAAAACGCTTGTTCAACTTGTTCGTCATTATATGCATCTGATGGCGGTGACTGTCCCATAATAATTTTACTCGCATATTTTGCTCGCTTCACCTCCCAGTGCTCTGGCACGTCGCCTAGCCACTCCACTCCTGATGGTTTGAGTGATGGTGCCGGGTTGAATCCCTCTGCCGCAGCAACATCAGGTGGCAAACCTTTGGTTACCGTCTGAGTGATGAGCGCCGTGCGATACTCAGCAAGCCGCTCAATCAACTGCTGTTTCTTCTCCACCAGCGCATCCACCCTAGCCGTCTCCCGATCCAAAAACCCAGCGATGGCTTGTTGTTCGGATAGGGATGGGAGCGGTACTGGGTGACTGCCTAGGTCGTCTGGAGTCAACTCCATGAAAGTTGAACCCTTGCCTAGTGATTGAAGCACATCGCGACTTGCCAAGAGCGAGTAGTAGAAGAAACAGCTGTTGGCTTTAAAAATAGGAACTAAAGTTCTACACCCCTGGTTTGTAGCGGCTGCAACGTCAATAACCGCTAAGTGACCGATAGGAGCACGAGTGGACAGAATTATGGCACCTTTGGGACTCATCCGAGCACTACTATTTTGAATACCATCTTGCGTAATTTTGCGACGACTACCACTGATTCGCATACTGTGATTTCGGCCTAAGTCGTCTGGCGTGAACCACTCTATATCGCCGTCCCAATAGCTTTTCTCGCTACTGGTGGGTGTTCCACCGTTCACAATATCAAACAGATGTCTAGTTTGAGACCATTGCCAGTGTTCTGGCACGTCGCCCAGCCATTCCATTCCTGAGGGTTTGTAGCGGGGGTAGGGAGATCTCATAGAAACTGTAGAGGATGCGACCTATTCATCTTGTGACTTCGGCGAGGAGTTGGGTGATTTCGTGTTCGAGGGTTTGGAGGTCGGCTTGTATTTCGTCGAGCGGTCGGGGCGGTTCGTAGATGTAGAAGTGGCGGTTGAGGGGGATTTCGTAGCCGATCTTGGTCTTGGCGTGGTTCACCCAGGCGTCGGGAACGTGGGGGAGCACTTCGCGGGCCATGTAGTCGTCGACGGCTTCGCCCAGGGGCACGGTTTCGGTGTCGCGTAGCTCCGGGTCGGCTTCGGGCTTGTCGTTCTTGATGGTGCAGATTGCGGCTTCGGGGTCGCGCTCGCCCAGTGCTGACAGAATCGCTTTTCGCTCTGGCGCTGTCAGCTTCACGCCAGCAGCTCTGGCTGTTTGCTCCAGCATGGCGGCGAACACGTTGCGGTCTGCGACGACTTCGCTGTCTGTCTCCTCGGCCATGGTGTCCAACAGGGCGCGGATCAGCTCTTGGCGGCGCTTGCCCGCGGTCACTTCGGCATCGTGCTGGGGGCCGGCCCGTTTCTTGCTGGTGGCCAGGTTGGTGAACGCCTTTTCGTCTTCCAGCCGGGCGATGCGCTCGGGGGTGGCGGCGAAGTTCATTCGCAGCGGCCGCTCCACGGTGATCTTTTGATACCCGAAGTCGCGGTTGTCGAACACCTTGCTCACCACGCGGGGCCGGGTGCGGGGCTGATGCGTTACCGGATCCTCGTCGGTAAAGTCGCGGGTCTCGCCGGAGGTGAAATTGCCGTGAATCCGGGTTATGTCGTCAATTTGGGCTTGCGATAGTTGATTGCGCTTGTTGCCGAGGCTCCGGCGCATCTTCTCGAACATCTGCCGGGCGTCGATGAGCTGCACCTTGCCGGTGCGGTGCGGCTCCTTGCGGTTGGTGAGCACCCAGATGTAGGTGGCGATGCCGGTGTTGTAGAACATCTGGTCGGGCAGCGCCACGATGGCTTCCAACCAGTCGCTCTCGATGATCCAGCGGCGGATGTTGCTCTCGCCGCTCCCCGCGTCGCCGGTGAACAGGGGCGAGCCGTTGAACACGATGGCGATGCGGCTCCCCCCCCCCCCCCCCCCCCCCCCCCCCCCCCCCCCCCCCCTCCCCCCCCCCCC
>JAPOSH010000243.1:7128-9742 GCA_026709815.1 bacterium
TGCCTCTTGGACAGCATGTGCTGGAGGAACAGCAGCGACCCGTCGTTGATCCTCGGTGTGCCGGCCCCGAAGCGGCCGTCGTAGCCGATGGTGTCGTGCTCGTTCTTGACGTGCCGTTCCTGCTGCTTCCACTCCACGCCGAAGGGCGGGTTGGCCAGCATGTAGTCGAAGGTCCAGCGCGAACCGTCCCGGCGGCGGTCGAAGCCATCGCTGGTGAACGTGTCGCCGCGGATGATCCGGTCGGCGTCCTGGCCCTTCAGCAGCATGTCGGATTTGCACACTGCCCAGGCCTCGTCGTTGTAGTCCTGTCCGAACAGCATCGGGCGGGACTCGGCGTTGTGCTCCAACAGGTGCTCCTCGGCCACCGACAGCATTCCGCCGGTGCCGCAAGCGGGGTCGTAGATGGTTTTGACCACATGGCTCTTGCCCAAATCGGGCTCCGGCGACAGCAAAAGGCCCACCATCAGCCGGATCACCTCGCGGGGCGTGAAGTGCTCCCCGGCTTCCTCGTTGGACTGCTCGGCGCCGATGCGGATCAGCTCTTCGAAGACGTAGCCCATCTGCATGTTGTCCACCCGCTCCACCGACAGGTCCACCCCGGCGAACTCCTTGACCACTTCGTACAGCAGGTTCTTCTCGTCCATGCGGGCGATGTGGTCGGCAAACCCGAAGCGCTCGATGACCTCCCGGACGTTCTCTGAGAAGCCGCCGATGTAGGCGTTGAGGTTCTGGGCCAGCAGGTTCGGATCGTCAAGGAGCCTGTGAAAATCCAGCTTGGACGTGTTGTAGAACGGCAAGCCCGAGGCCGCTTCCAGTAGCGGCTCACGAACCGCATCGGCCTGGTCGGAATGCTGCTGGTGGGCAGCGAGCACCGCCTGCTTGGTATCGGCGAGCACGCAGTCGAACCGCCGCAGCACCGTCAGCGGCAAAATCACCTTGCGGTACTCGTTGCGCTTGTACGGCCCCCGCAGCAGGTTGCAGATCTTCCAGATGAAGTCGGCCAACTGCTTATGGGTGCTGGCGTTCACAGGACTCCGACTCTACGCAACATTGACGGATTGAGCGAGCGGGCTGACTCCGGCCATGCGGCAGATCAACAGCGTGGGCCGGGGAGGATTTGAACCTCCGAAGGCAAATGCCGACGGGTTTACAGCCCGTTCCCTTTGGCCACTCGGGCACCGACCCAACGGGTGGCAACCCTACTGCCCTATAGCAGCGCAGCCCTACTCGAATTCCAACCGTCTTCTGAGGCGGCGCGGGCAGGTGGGCTGTTCGCGGGCTGGTGCTGAGGTATTGACAGCTTTTGTCATTATTTTCTGAATATTTCTAAGATTTTTTCTGTTTTTATGCGTTATTCAGAGGGTTGTTGTCACTGGATGCTGATATGCTTACAGCCATGAGATTCACCCCTGAACAGGCTCCTGACCAGGCCGGATGTGCCGAGGCTGCTGTTGCTGGCGGTTGCGGGGCTGCGGTGTGCGTAGCGGCTCTGGATGTCGCTAGCGCTTCCTCCGGGGTGTTGCGGGAGCGGGTGGGGTTGATCGGCCGGGCCGAGTCCACCCTTGCCGCGTTCAAGGCCGAGGCGTTGGCCGAGTTGGCCCGCCGGGACGGCTCGGGCGCGGCCAAACGAGTAGCCCGAGACGTGCTGCGGTCGTCCCCCTCAAGAGCGCATCGTGATGTGAAAGCAGCCGAGCGGCTGGCTGGGCTGTCGGTGACTTCTGAGGCTCTGGCATCGGGCGAGATTCCCTCAGATCATGCCCGGTTGATCGCTCGGGCTTCTTCTGAGGGGCCGATCGACGAGCAGGAGCTGGTGGAGGCGGCCAAGACGCAGACCTATGACGAGCTGTCTCGCAAGGTCAAGCGTCAGCAGCATGAGCTGTCGGGCGATGACGGGCAGGCGATGCACGACCGGCAGAAGCAGAAGCGGTCGGCTCGGTTGTTCCAGAACGCGGAGACGGGCATGTATGTGCTGAACGCCGAGTTCGACCCGGTCACCGGCGCTCATGTGGCCGGTGTGCTGGCCCACAAAGAACGCGAGCTGTGGCGCCAAGAAGACCCGAAGCGCCGCCGCACCCACACCCAGCGCTCAGCTGATGCGCTGGCCGAGCTGATCTTGCATCCCGAGAAGGGCAAAGCCTCCGGCGTCGCCCTGGTGTTGGTGGCCGACTACGACGCCGCCCACCAACAGCTCGTAGACGCCCGCGTCTGCGACGGCACCCCGCTGCCCGCCCAAGAACTGGTGAAGCTGGCCTGCGAAGCCGACATCTTCCCGGCGGTGTTCAACGCCAGAACCCAGGATCTGTGGCTGGGGCGGCGCCGCCGGTGCGCTTCCGACGCCCAGCGGATCGCGCTGATGGTGAGAGACAGAGCCTGCGTGGGCTGCGGGGCCGACGCCAACCGCAGCTTCGCCCACCACATTCAGCATTGGGAAAACGGCGGCAGAACCGACTACCCCAACCTCGTCACCGTGTGCAACGACTGCCACCACGACATCCACGAACACCACCACCAGGTAGAACAC
This sequence comes from bacterium, assembly GCA_026709815.1. GTDB lineage: Bacteria > Actinomycetota > Acidimicrobiia > Acidimicrobiales > Bin134 > Poriferisocius. Next base: position 9,650 of record JAPOSH010000243.1, read on the forward strand.
GACCCCCAAACCGGCAGGCACAACGTCGAACCCCCGCCCGACCCGTTCCCCGACACCGGAACCACCAACTGGAAACCCGCCCAAGCCAACCCC
>JAPOSH010000013.1:0-5869 GCA_026709815.1 bacterium
GGGACGCAGGCTCACCCGGTCGATGTCGGGGTGCTCGGCGGTGAGGTGGGTGTACCAGTCCCGCCACGCCAGCTGGCGCACGAATCCAGCGCGGCCCTCGGTGTGGGTGCCGACGGCTGTCGCCGCGTGCCTCGGCGACAGCAGCCCGAAACGCAGCGCTGCAGAGAGCGCCGAAGTGCCCGCCGTCGCGGGGAAATCGCGGTCTTCCAGGTAGGCGTCTACCCGCTCCTGCCACCGGTCGAGCCGGCTCAGTGCGTCGTGCTCGCTCCACGGTTCGGTGAGTTCGCCGCCCAGGGCGTCGGGCAAGGACATGCCGGGGGGAGGGGCGAGTGCCGGCGCCGGACCGGGCTCGACCTCATCGGTTATCGGAGTCTGCGCCCAGCGCTTATAGAACGGGGTGAACACCCGAGACAGCGTCCCCGCGGCGGTGAGCACCAGGCCGGGCGCGTGGACCACCGTTCCCCAGTGGGCGTCCAACGGCGTACCGAGCGCCTCGGCCACCCGCTGGTCCCTCGACGTCGACCATCGGGTGACGTCGGCATTCACAGTCACGACGCTGGCGCCGAGCTCCGCCGCGACCCGGGGCACGATCTCAGCGGGATCGCCCGCCTCCACCCACAGCCCGCCCCTCGTCTCTTTGAGGCACTGGTCCAACCCGGCCAGCGCCGCGAGGTAGGCCTGCCGCCGCCACGGCCCCGCAGCCTCCAGCAGCGCCGGCTCGATCACCACCAGAGCAACAGCCTCGTCGCCCGCGGTGGCCGCCGCCCACGCGGGGTTGTCGTGCAATCGCAGGTCGCGCCGGAACCAGGCCAGTGAAGCAGCAGCCATCGAGGCCACAGGCAATCACCATCCGCGGCTCTGGTAAAGGCGGACGACCGACAGTCTGTTTTTCATCGTCTGCGGTGAGGCCGCCTGCTCCCGGGTGCCCGCAGCCTTCAATACACATCTTGACATCAGAAATAGAAAGCATCATGATGTTTCTATGCGGACAACGCTGACCCTCGAAGATGACGTGTTCGACGCGCTGAAGGAGCGGGCTCGGCAGCTCGACCAACCGTTCAAGCAGGTGGTCAACGACATCTTGCGGCGAGGGTTGCGTCCTGAGCGTGCGACGCCCTCCGAACCGTTTCGGGTGCGGCCGCTGAATTGCGGATTGCAGCCCGGTGTCGATCCACTCCGGCTCAACCAGCTCAGCGATGAACTCGAAGCAGAAGCCTTCTTGGAAAAGCAGGCTTGTGTGGAGGGCCGAGGACCCGAGGCATCGCCGGGCAGATGATCGTCCCCGATGTCAACCTGCTGGTCTATGCCTACAACGAGGATGCGCCCTACCACGAGCAGGCCCGCACTTGGTGGGAGGGACTGGCCAACGGAGCCGAGCGGGTTGGATTCCCCTGGATGGTGGTTGCGGGATTTGTGCGGATCGTTACCCAGCACCGAACAGCGGTTCGGCCGGTTCCCCCCGAACAGGCCGTCGATCTGGTTGCAGAATGGCTCAGCTTGCCCCAGGTGGCCCCGCTGAATCCTGGTGCCCAGCACCTGGCCATATTCCGCAGGCTGGTTGTGGCGACTGGTGTGGGGGGCAATCTCACCACTGACGCTCATATCGCCGCACTTGCCATAGAGCATCAGGGCGAGGTTCATTCCAATGACTCCGATTTCGCCCGGTTCCCCGGTCTGCGTTGGCGGAATCCGCTTTTGCCCTGATTGGTCTCGCGTCTTGGCGGCCGGAGTTGAGCGAGCTTGGGGAAAGGCTCTTCCGAGCCGCGATGGTGCGGGTCTGTAGCGGGCGCGTCTTCGGGGTCGGGGAGGAACCTCAGTAGTGTGCCCGGCGATGGAGTTGGTGATCGGCTCGGTATTCGACAACGCAGCGGCGACGGTCCCATCCCGCCCGGCGGTGTCGCTGGGAGAGGAGTCGCTCACCTACGGGGAGCTGCACCGACAGGCCAACCAGATGGCCCATGTGCTGGCCGGGCTCGGAGTGGCTCGCAACGACCGGGTGGTCACCTGGAGTGACAACAACCTGGCATCGGCCGCCCTCTTCGTGGCCCTGGCCCGAACCGGGGCGGTATTCGCCCCGGCCAACGCCCGGCTGTCGCCCGAGGAGGCGGCCGAGATGGCGACCTCGGCCCGGCCCCGGCTGTTGGTGGTGGGCCCTGGCCATGGCGAGGCCGGCCAGTTGGTGGCCGAGGCAGCAGGAGTGCCGCTGGTCCGGCTGGGAGGATCCGGGCCGGGACTCGATCTGCTGGCCGAGGCGGCCTCCGCATCCACGTCGGCGCCGCCCGCTTCGCGCGTGGCAGAAACCGATCCCCACACGGTGTTCTTCACCAGCGGCAGCACCGGGAGGTCCAAGGGGGTGGTGTTGTCGCACCGCTGCAACTGGCTCCGCACCCGCACCCCGGCGCTGCTCGAGCCCCGAGGGCCCACCGTGTGCATGTTCCCGATGTTCCACATGGGAGCGTGGACCATCGCCCTTCAGGCCTGGCAGTCTCGGGGACAGGTGGTGTTCACCGACCGGGCCGATGCCGACGTGCTGATCGACGCCGTCAGGAATGGCCGAGCCGCCGACATGAACTGCATCCCGGCGGTGTGGCGCCGGGTGCTCGACGCCGATCGGCACGAAGACCTGGCCTCGCTTCGGTTCGCCACGTCGGGCACATCGGCCACTCCGCCCGCCCTCCTGGCCGACCTGAAAGCCGCGTTCCCGAACGCCCATCGGAGGGTGTTCTACGGCTCCACCGAGGCCGGTTCGGTCACCATGCTGGACGACGCCGACATGGAGTTGCGGCCCGGGAGCTGCGGCCAGCCCCACATCGGCGTCGAGGTGCGCCTCGAGCGGGGGGAGCTGCAAACCCGCTCGCCGTTCATGTTCGACGGCTATTTCGACAACCCCGGGGCTACGGCCGAGGCGTTTACCGCCGACGGCTGGTTCCGCACCGGCGATCTGGCTGAGGTGGACGCCGACGGCTTCTACTCCATCGTCGGGCGGGTGAAGGACGTGATCCGCACCGGAGGCGAGACAGTCTCACCGGCGGAGGTGGAGGGCCGTCTGGCCGATTTCCCCGGGGTGGCCGAAGTCGCGGTAGTGGGCGTCCCCGACGACCGCTGGGGGGAGGTGGTGTGCGCGGTGTTCGTGCTGGCGCCGGGTGCCGACCTGCCCGTCATCGACGCGGTGCGGGCTCATTTGCGCGATCGTCTGGCCCGGTTCAAGCACCCCCGTCGGATCGAAGCTGTGAGCGCCATTCCCCGAACCCCGGCCACCGGCCAAGTCCGCCGCCGCGATCTGCTGGCGGCAATCCTGTCAAACGACCGCATGTAGCACTCTTCGGGGTTGACGATTCCTCGCCGGGGCTGGACGCTCACAAGATGTCTGGATAAATATCTGCAAATAGAAAGTTCAAGTTCCGTATTGCACGACTTAGGGGCTAAAATGCGGTGGTGATACCCCGTGAGATCGCCGATCTGCTTCCGAGATTGTTCCGGCAGTATCCGTTTGTCTCAGTGACCGGGCCGCGCCAATCAGGCAAGACGACGCTGTGCAAGGCCGTTTTTGCCGATGCAGATATCGCCTATGTCAGCTTGGACGCTTATGACGTCCGCGACCGGGCCGAGCACGACCCTCGGGGTTTCCTGCGCGACCTCGGCACCCCTGCGGTGATTGATGAGGCACAGCATGTGCCGTCGCTATTCTCCTATCTCAAGGAATCGGCCGACGCCAGCGGGGCCAACGGCCAATACGTTCTCAGCGGCAGTGAGAATTTCGCTCTCAACGAGGCCATCGGTGAGTCGCTTGCCGGCCGTGTTGCCCAACTGTGCCTGCTGCCGTTCTCGCTCGATGAGCGGCGCCGCGCCGGCGGCGCCGACTCCTTCCCCGACATCGCCTACGGAGGCTTCTATCCGCGCCTCTTCGACCAGCAGCTCGATCCCGCCCAGGCGCTCGCCGACTATTTCGATACTTATATCGAGCGCGACGTGCGCCGGATGGGCGGCATCGGCGACTTGTCGGCTTTCCGGCGGTTCGCGGCGCTTTGCGCCGGCCGCGTCGGCAGCTTGGTAGACCTCACGTCGCTCGGCGACGACGTCGGCGTGTCCCGCACCACCGTCCGCAACTGGCTCGCGATACTCGAGCGCTGCTACGTCGTGTTCTCGCTTCAGCCTTTCCACGCCAACCTGCGCAAGCGGCTGGTGAAGACCCCCAAGCTCTACTTCTACGATGTCGGCTTGGCCGCTCATCTCCTGGGAATCCAGGAAGCGGGCCAGGTCGCTACCCATCCCCTGCGCGGCCAGCTGTTCGAGAACATCGTCGTGGCCGAAGCGGTGAAGCATTGCTGGAACCGCGGCCGCCAACCCCGGCTCAGCTTCTATCGGGAATCCAGTGGGCTGGAGTGCGACCTCTTACACGAGACGGGGCGCGGCATCAACGCCATCGAGGCCAAGTCGGGTGCCACGGTTGCCTCGCAATGGATGCGGCCGCTGGGCCGTGTCGCGACCACCGTTGCCGCCGTCACCGCCCAGACCATCGTCTATAGCGGTGACCAGACCCAGTCTCGTGGCGGAGTCGAAATCGTCCCGCTCAGCAGATTCCCCGCCGTCCTGCGCAGATTCGACGCCGAGTCGGCGGTGCTGGTCTCCTGCGATGGTGCGCCGGTCGCCGGGGCGGTCGTGCTGGCCCTGTTCCCCAACGGAACGCGGCGCGCCGCCGAGACCGACTCCGGTGGAGTGGCCCGCTTTGAGCTGCACACCGACGATCAGCCCATGACCGTGTTCGTTGCCGGACCGGGCCTCGGCGCTCACATTTCGACAGATTGGATTCCGGCAGACGGCGCGCTGAGGGCCGATCTGGAATCGCTAGACGAGGGCGGGTCGGCGGTCTTCGAGGATCAGACCGGCTACCTGCCCGGGATCGAAGGCCGGCTCAACCCTGTTCTCGACGGGCAGGGGCGGACCTATCTGTACACCACCAACATCGCCGTCAACGACAGCCTCAGCTCCGGCCCGGTCAACTTTGAAATAAACGGCGAGCCCCTTCGCCTTGAAGACGCCAACGGCGAGAAACTCGCTCTGCGCATTGTGGCCATGTGCGGTCAATCGTCGTTGCTCGAGTACCGGAAGCCCGCTGAACCGGGCTGATTTCGTCAAAGCCCGGGCTAAGGTCGGGCGGTGAAATCTGAGGCTTTGTCCCATATTCGCGTTTGCGATTTCACCGGGCAGCTGGCCGGAGCGGGGGCCACTCGGTGGATGGCCGCTTTCGGCGCCGAGATTATCCGGGTGGAGGATCCGGTGCGCCTCGGCAAGTGGGATGTGCTGCGGGGCACGTCGCCGTTCCCCGACGAGCGCCGCGGCCACGAGTTCGGCGGGTGCTTCAACAACCACAACGTGGAGAAGCTGGGCATCACCTTGAACCTCCGCACCGACACAGCCAAGAGGCTTTTGGCCGAGATCATCGCCGAGTGCGACGCGGTCACCGAGAACTTCGCCGCCGGGGTGCTGGAGCGCCTCGGCTTCGGCTACGAGCGGCTGCGGGAGATCAAGCCCGACATTCTTTATGTGTCCAACTGCGGATTCGGCCACGCCGGCCCCTACCGCAAGTACAAGACGTGGGGCCCGATCGTGCAGGCCTGCTGCGGCCTCACGTTCGCCTCCGGGCTGCCCGGCATGGCCTCGGCCGGATGGGGCTACTCCTACATGGATCACCACGGGGGGAACTTCATGGCCATGGCCATCATGGCCGGCCTGATCCACCGCAGCCGCACCGGCGAAGGTCAGTGGATCGACATGTCGTGTACTGACGCCGGGGCCGCCATGCTCGGCCCCGCGGTGCTGGACTACACCGTGAACGGGCGGCTGCTGCGGCGCGACGGCATGCACTACT
>JAPOSH010000013.1:5879-9582 GCA_026709815.1 bacterium
CCCTACTCCAACCGCAGCCAGTTCCCGGCTATGGCCCCCCACGGCATTTACGAGTCAAACGGGCACGACGCCTGGCTCGCCCTGGCCGCCCGCAACGAGCGCGAGTGGCAGGTCATCGCCGCGCTCATGGGCATAGATGACCGCCGGTTCGACGACCTGGCCGGCCGGCTGGCCCATGAGGACGAGCTGGACGACGCGGTGCGGGCCTGGACCTCGAAGCGGGACCGATTCGACGCTGCGGCTGAATTGCAAGCCGCCGGAGTGGCCGCGGCCGGAGTGACCAAGCCGGTCGACCGGGTGGACAACGACCCCAACACCGCGGCCTGGGGTCTGTGGCCCACCGTTGTCCACGGCGAGATGGGCCGGCTGCGGGTGGACGGCATTCCCGCCCATTTTTCCGAGACCGACTGGGTGCTCGAGCGCGGCGCCCCTCTGTTGGGCCAGCACAATCGCCAGGTTTTGGGGGGCCTGCTCGGCTACTCCGACGCCGAGCTGGCCGACTGGGCCGCCGAGGGGGTGATCTGATGGCGGAAAACGATCTCCCCGGCGCGCTGGCCGGGATCCGGGTGGTGGAGCTGGCCGGCGAGGCTTCGGCCTATGCGGGGCTGCTGCTGGCTGGCATGGGGGCCGAGGTCATCGTGGTGGAACCCCCCGGCGGCCACCGCACTCGGGGCTTCGAGCCGTTCTTGGACGACGAGCCCGGCCCGGAGTGCAGCCTGTGGTGGTGGCACTACAACGCTTCCAAGCTGGGCGTGACCCTCGACCTTGATGGCGAAGTCGACCGGGACCGGTTCCGGTCGCTGGTCGGCACCGCCGACGTGGTATTGGAGTCGGAGCGGCCAGGGCGGTTGGCCGACCTGGGCATCGACCACGACGGCTTGCGGGCCGACCGTCCGGAGCTGATCTGGGTGTCGCTCACCCCTTTCGGACGCGATGGGCCGCGATCTGAAGAGGAGAGCACCGATCTGACCGTGTTGGCCGCCGGTGGGCCGGTGTGGAGCTGCGGCTACGACGACCACGCCATCGCGCCCCAGCGGGGCGGCGGCAATCAGGGGTACCAGACCGGCTCGGTGTTCGCGGTGCTCTCCGCTCAGACCGCTCTGTTGGCCCGAGACCGCACCGGTCGGGGCCAGTTCGTGGACGTGAGCCTGCACGCCGCGGCCAACGTGACCACCGAGTTCGCCTCGGTGCAGTGGCTGGTGGCTGGCGAGGAGGTGCAGCGCCAGACCGGGCGCCACGCCGCAGTCGAGCCCACTACCTTCACCCGGGCGCTGTCGGCGGACGGCATCGACGTGAACACCGGTTTCCCGCCCCGGTCGGCCCGGGAATTCTCCGTGGTGGTGGAGTGGATGGAGAGCCTGGGGTTGAAGGACCGATTCGAGGAGTTCTTCTTCTTGGAGATGGGCGCCCGACTGGAAGAAGATCTGCACCTGTCCCAGGTGGGCCAGGATCCCGAGGTGACCGCTATGTTCGGCGCCGCCCGGGAGGCGGTGCGGTTCATCGCCCAGAACGTGACCGCCTATGAGTTCTTCACCGGCGCCCAAGAGCGGGGTTTGGCGGTGGGCATCATCTACTCGCCCGAAGAGGTGCTGGCCGACCCCCATTTCATTGAGCGGGGCTTTCCCGTCGAAGTTGAGCACGAGGATTTGGGACGCAGCTTCACCTACGCGGGCGCGCCCTACATCGCCCCCAAGTCCCCCTACCGCGTCCGCCGCCGAGCCCCCCGCATCGGCGAGCACAACCCCATCCTCGAAGCACTCGCCTGAGCTCAGGCGCCGAACCCGGTTGCCGGGCTTCACACCCCTCAGGCCATCATTGGGCTATGCATGACGACATCATGGCCGCGTTCGACATCTCTGAGCGGGTGGCGGTGGTCACCGGGGCGGCGTCGGGAATCGGCCGGGGGACGGCGGTGACGCTGGCCAAGGCCGGGGCATCGGTGGTGCTGGGCGACGTCGACGCCGATGGGATGGGCGAGACCGGCGGGGAGCTGGATGCGCTGGGTGCCTCGTGGTCGGCAGTGCCCACCGACGTGAGCGACAAGGCAGCGGTGGACGCGCTGGTGGCCGGCGCCGTGAACCGCCACGGACGGCTCGACATCATGGTGAACAACGCCGGGATCATGCCCTTGGCTTTCTTCGCTGACCATGCCCGCGCCTACCTATCTTGGACGCGATGCATTGACGTCAACTTCAAGGGGGTGCTTAACGGCATTCTTGCCGTTCACGACCAAATGATCAGTCAGGGCCGCGGTCATGTCCTCAATGTCAGTTCCATCTACGGCAACTACCCAACAGCCGGAAGCGCGGTTTACGCGGCCACCAAAGCTGCGGTGGTCTTTCTGTCCGAATCACTGCGCATCGAATCGCAGGGCAAGATCAAGGTCACTACGATCAGGCCCACCGGCGTCCCTGCGACCGGGCTTAGCGCGGGGATCGTCAATCCAGAAGCGGCAATGGGGCTGCTCGGCATCAACGGCGCAGAGTACGTCGCGAAGTTTCAAGCAGCAGCGATCGGCGAGCTTCCCGGGAACATGCTCGACGTGAACGACATCGAGTACTTTTCCCTCGACCCGTCCTCCACTGCGGATCAAATCCTATATGCCATAAATCAGCCTTGGGGCGTCGCAATATGCGACCTGACCGTTCGGGCATCCGGTGACGGCTTCGTGATCTAGGCGCACAGGCTCGTCATGGAATTCCCAAGCCTCCCGCGCTAGCATCACGGACAAGCCGTGAACCACGCCTGAGGAGCAAGAGAGGAGAGGCATGACCACTTCGATACCAGCGCCCGATGAGCGCAATGTCTGGCGCACCCAATCGCCGGGGTCGGCAAGCTGGCCACGCTCGCCCCGCCCTGATGCGCCCAACAAGTACTTCATGGTATCCGCGGACGGACATGTTCAGGAACCCAGAACGATTTTCAAGGACCGGCTGCCGGAGGCGTTCCATGATCGCCTGCCGACGGTCATCGTGGGCCGGGACAAGAAAACGCAGTACCAAAAAACCGAAGGGTTTCGTCCAGCCAAGTTGAATTGGGTGCAGCCGCTTCAGGGGCACGAGAGGCTGCGCCATGATTCAGGGCGCAATCCAGATGAGCGAGCGGCCGAGCTGGCGCTCGATGGCGTGGATGCCGAGGTGCTGTTCCCCAATGTTGGGCTGGCCATGTGGGCCACACGGGATGCGGCATTCTCCCAGATGATGTGCCGCGCTTGGAATGATTGGGCTTGGGAGAGCTATGGTCCGCACAACGACCGTCTTGCGCCGGTGGCGTGCGTTGCGCCCGCCGAAATCGACGCCGCCATTGCCGAGATCCAACGCTGTGTGGCCTTGGGTTTCAAAGCGCTTTGCCTGCCGTGCAAGCCGGTTTTCGGCGCGCCCGACGTGGATGACCTGAACTACAACCTGCGCGAATTCACCCCGCTCTGGGATTGCGTTGAGGACGTTGGGCTGCCGGTCACCTTCCACGTCTCCACAGGTCGCGACCCGCGCACCGCCCGCAGCCAAGGCGGTGCGGTGATCAACTACGCCGTGCATTCACTGGCCCCAACGATGGAGCCCATCGTCAACATCTGCGCCTCAGGCGTGGCGCAGCGGCATCCAAAGCTCCGCTTCGGCTCCATTGAAGCGGGCATTGGCTGGGTGCCTTGGATGCTGGGGGCGATGGACGAGGCGTATGCCAAGCATCACATGTGGGTCCGCCC
>JAPOSH010000071.1 GCA_026709815.1 bacterium
ACTCGGCGGCCCTGATCGCCGAGTTGATTCGGCGTCCGGTGCGGATGCGGTAGACGGCAACGATCTCATTGCCGATGAAGCCCACCACTCCCGCCGCGAACACCCACACAAGGTTGGTGATGTCCCGGGGATTGATGAGGGCGTCGATTGCCTCGTAGAAGATCGCGACGACGCTTGCGGCGATGACCAAACCGATGAGCAGCCCGACAAGATCTTCAGATCGCCGGTATCCGTAGTTGAACCGCTTGGTCGGCTGCCTGCGTCCGAGCCGGAACGCCAGGATCAGGGGAATCGTCGTGGCGGCGTGTCCGACGTTGTGGATGGTGTCGGCCAATAAGGCAATCGAGCCGGACAGGGCCACGATGAAGATCTGGGCCACGGCGGTGAGCATCATGCCCCCCAGACCGATCCACGCCGTGCGGATCCCCTCTTTGCTCGACTCCTCGGCGGATTGGATCTTTTCGCTGTGGTCGTGAGCGTGGGGCATCAGGGCATGCTTGACCTTGGCCAAAAAGCCCGACCCGTGCGAGTGATCGCCGTGGTCGTGCGAATGATCCTGGTGCGAATGATCCCCGTGGTCGTGCGAATGATCCTGGTGCGAATGATCCCCGTGGTCGTGGTGTTCGTGCGAGTGATCGCCGTGGCCGCTGCCCTTCACGCCTCGTTCCTTTCAGATCGGCTGCTCCACCATCATCGCTCCTACTTGCGACTACTTGCAAGTACCAGCGATTGCAGTATCTGACGCGAGCGGCGGGCAGCTCCGATGCTGAGCCAACCCTGGGAGGTCAAACTCGACACCTGGTTCTGACGCCGAAAAGCGACCCGGCATCAAAGATGTCGATATCAATATAGTGAGGGGCCATGTCTGCGGTGAGGCTAGACAGGATAACCAAGGTCTACCCGAACGGGTTCGAAGCGGTCTCCGACCTGTCGCTTGACCTTGCCGACGGTGAGTTCTTGGTTTTGGTGGGGCCATCGGGATGCGGGAAATCGACTGTTCTGCGGATGATCGCCGGTTTGGAGGTGATCAGCGACGGTGACATTTACGTCGGCGACCGCTGCGTCAGCGACGTTGCGCCCAAAGACCGCGATGTCGCAATGGTGTTCCAGAACTACGCGCTCTATCCCCAGATGACCGTCGCCGCCAACATCGGTTTTCCGCTCAGGCTGCGCAAGATGCGCAAGGCCGAGCGCCGGGCCAAAGTTGAGGAGGCGGCGAAGATGCTCGAGCTGACCGAACAGCTCGACAAAAAACCGTCCAAACTCTCCGGCGGCCAGCGCCAGCGTGTGGCTATGGGCCGTGCCATCGTCCGCCAACCGGCGCTCTTTCTCATGGACGAGCCGCTTTCCAACCTAGACGCCAAACTGCGGGTGCAGATGCGAGCCGACATCGCCAGACTCCAAACAGAGCTCGGCGTCACCACCTTCTACGTGACCCACGACCAGGTCGAGGCCATGACGATGGGCGACCGCGTGGCGGTCATAAAGGACGGCCATCTGCAACAGGTGGCGTCGCCGGAGTCTCTCTACGATGAGCCGGCCAATGTCTTCGTTGCCGCGTTCATCGGCTCGCCGTCCATGAACCTGTACGAAGGCAGGGTCAGCGAATCCGGCGATCAGCTCGTGGTTCAGTTGGGCGACCAGCGCTTGGCGCTATCGGCGGAGGTGCTCCACACCCGCCCTGCGCTCCGCGGCCACATCGACCAGCCTGTGGTCGTCGGGATCCGCCCGGAGGACATGGAGGACGCGGCCATCGCCCCTGGTCACCCCGAGGACCAGCGCATCGAAGTTGAAGTTGAAGTGCGGGAAGCGCTGGGCTCGGAAACGCTCATACACTTCAAATTGGCTGCGCCATACGTTGATAGCGGCGACCCCGACGCCCTCGACGAGCTTGGCGACGAGGACGAGAGCCGCTGCACAGCACGCTTCAGCCCCGACAGCCGCACCCGCCCCGGCGACAGGATCCAGGTCAATGTGACCACGGAGAAGATGCACTTCTTCGACCGGTCCACCCACGCGGCCATCCGCGATTGACATCGCTGCATATGATGAGACGATGCTGGATCTGCCCCTGTTCCCCATGACCGAAGGCGCCTATCGCGAGGTGCTGGACGGGGTCTCTAGTTACACGGCATGCGTGAGCGAACCACCGTGGTCAGCCCTCTCCGCCGGTGTGCGACCGCCACAGCGGGTCATCTCGGCCCAGAACATGCACATAGGCCACCTCGAGTCGCTTATCGAAGCCGAGGGCGACTCCGACGTCGTGGTGGGCATGGGGGGAGGCTCGGCCCTCGACACGGCGAAGTTCCTCTCTTGGAAGACGGGAAAGCCGCTCCTTCAGATTCCCACGATCACCTCTGTTGACGCCGGCTTCACCAGGGATATAGGAGTACGCGTCGGGGGCAACGTCAAGTACGTCGGAGAGGTGATACCCGAGACCGTCGTGGTCGATGTGGATCTGATTCGGACCGCACCCCCTCACCTGAACAGGGCGGGCATCGGAGACGTCCTGTCGTGCATGACCGGGCTTTTCGACTGGCGGCTCGCTTCGGAGCGCGGCGAGGGCGTGGCGTGGGATGCCGATCTGGCCGCGCTCGGCGAGGGGTTGCTGCTCGAGTTGGAGGACAACGCCGACGAGGTTGCCGACGTGACCATCGACGCCGTCCGGTGGCTTGCCGGGGCCTACCGGCGGATCGGGGCCGCCTGCATGCAAGCCCAGCACTCGCGGTTCGAAGAGGGCTCGGAGCACTTCCTCGCCTACTCCTACGAGTTCCATACCGGCGAGCATCACATTCACGGCGAGTTGATCGCGATGTGCGTGATGGCCGCGGCTGCGCTCCAGGGCGAGGGGGAAGAGCGCGCGGCGTCGATCATCTCACGCTCCAGAGCCCGGGCCCATCCAGCCGATCTGGGAATAAAGCGCGAGATGTTCGCCCAGGCCGTCATCGACCTCCCCGCCTACGTGCGGCGCCAGGACCTCGATTACTCGGTCATCGACGTGACGCCGCTCGATCACCAGATGGTGGATCGGCTCTGGAGTTCGTTGTCGGCGCTTCCTCGGCGCGAAGCCCTCTGACGCGGTTTTTTGACGCGGTTGATGTAAGCGCATACAGTCATCTCGGCGAGCATGGCCATCTGCTGCACCGGCGAGGGGAGGTGTCGGAATGACTTTGATCTCCAAGTCTCCGGCGACGGCCGCCGATGTTGCTCGCATGGCCGGCGTGTCAACCGCCACCGTCAGCCGATTCATGAACTCCCCCGATCTCCTTGCCCGCGACACTCAGCAGGCCGTTCTCGGTGCTGTCAAGCAGTTGAACTACCGGCCCAACCTGGCGGCGAGGAATCTGGCCGGGGGCTCCACCAACTGCCTCGGCTTGGTCCTCCCCGAGCTAGGAGGCCCTTTCTTCTCAGAACTGCTGGCCGGCGTTGAAGAGGCCACACGAGAGGCCGGGTACCACCTCCTCGTAGCGGGAACCGAACCCCACGAGGCGTTTCCGCTGGCGTTCCCGTCGCTCAACCAGCAATTCGTCGACGGCACAATCGTGTTCCCGGACACGCTCTCGCCGGGCATGGTGGAGAACCTGGCCGGGCACCCGGTCGTCCTGGTCGAAGTCTCGCACCCCTCCCTGCCGACGGTGGCCTTCGACCCGTCTGTCGGCGTCCGCGAGGCAATCCGCCACTTGGTCTGCGATCACGGCGCCGAAAGGATTGCCTGCTTCGCCGGTCCTGTCGGCGCAGAAGCCAGCCGAAGGCGCGAGGAAGCCTGCGCTGACGAGCTGAGATCGCTAGGACTCGCCGCAGACCCCAGTCTGTTGGTACGCGGCGATTGGTCTGAGCTCGCCGGCAGGCAGATGGCCGAGAGGCTCTTGGAACAAGGGCGTTGTTTTGACGCCATCTTCTCGGTCAACGACGAGATGGCAATCGGCGCAGTCCGCGAGATAGAGCGCACCGGGCTGCGGGTGCCGGACGACGTGCGGGTTTGCGGGTTCGACGACATACCACAGGCCCGGTGGATGCGGCCCGCGCTCTCCACGGTGGCGGCGCCGCCGCGGACTCTCGGTCGGACTGCGGCCGAGGTTCTGCTCGCCCGAATCACCGGGCGACCGACGCCGTCGGACGTGCAGATTCCAACGTTTCTCGTCGCACGCGAGACAAGCGGGTGTGGGCAAGAACTCGAGAGAGAGGAAAACACATCATGAGACCAACGTTTGACAAAGCTGTGCCGTGGAGGCTCCGGTTCCTGGTTGCCATTGTGGCCACCCTGGCGCTGGTGGCCACGGCATGCGGCAATGACGACGACTCCGATTCGGGGGATTCCGCCCCGCCGGCGCCCGCAGCCACGGGCACCGCAGCTGACTCGGGCGACGGCCTGAGCGACGAGGAGGTTGAGATACGCGTGGCGTACTTCAACGGGGCCGGGCAGACAGAGATCGACTTCCGGGAGCAGCAAGCCGCCGAGTTCAGCGCCATGCATCCCAACGTGACGGTGAACATGGTGCCGGTCTCTGATTGGCAGATCACCATCCTTCCCCAGATCGCATCGGGTGACGCGCCGGATGTTCTCTGGGGCGGAACCGACGACGGCTACGGGCAGATGGTAGGCCGGAACGCGTTCCGGTCGGTCCAGCCGTACATCGATTCTGAGGGCTACGACTTGTCGCAGTGGCCGGGGGGAATGCTCGCGCACTTCTCCGATCCCGACGACAACCTGCTGGTGCTCCCGAGTTCGAACCTGTCTTTCAACTTCTTGTATTACAACAAGAATCTGTTCGATGAGGCGGGGCTCGACTATCCGAGCGATTCATGGTCTGTCGACGACCTGATCGATGCCGCCCGCGCCCTTTCGATACCCGATGAGCAGTGGGGCTTCGGCTTCGCCTGGGACGACCTCTACCAAACCTGGATGAGAATGTACGGGTGCGAATTCTCCGACGACCCCACCTTCGCCACCGACTACACCTATAACGGACCCCACTGCGCTGAAGCCCTCGAAGGCCTTGACGAGCTCAGTCGGGAAGGGGTCATCAACTGGGAGCTGGGCGCACAGTGGGGCGGCTTGGCACCGGGTGATGCCGTCGGCGAGAGCGCCTTCTCGGCCGGCCACGTCGCCATGCTCCTCTCCGGCACCTGGGAGGCGCCGACCATTGCTGACAACTCCGGCGGGGCGTTCGAGTTCGACGCGGTGTCGGCCCCGTTGGCCGACGGAGGAACCATCCAGGGCGCGGCTTCAGGCTTCGGCGTCTACGAGGGATCGGACAACCCCGAGTGGGCGTGGGAGTACGTGAAGTTCATCGCGGGTCCCGAAGGCCAGGAAGCCGAAGCCAACGAAGGGATCGGTCAGTCGCCGATCGCCAGGATTCTGGATCAGGTCTACTGCGCATCGGACGCACCGCCCATCAACAAGTGCGCGGTGGCCAAGGTGGGCGCGGCCAACACGATATGGGAGCCGCTGGGCGATGCCTGGGTCCCGGGATTCTGGGACGTGATCAGCCCGGCCGTGCAGGGGGGATTCACTGCCGGGTCGCCCCCCGACTGGCAAGCTGTTCTCGATGAGGCCGTGGAAACCTCGCGACAAGCTGCACCTCTTTCGTGACCGACGGGCAGGGCCGCCTGCGCTTGCTTTCGCGCAGGCGGCCCCGTTCGCACCCGCAAAAGCCATCGGGCAAAAGACCGTCGGGCAAGCTGGCCCGACGGGAGGCGCGGTGGTTCTATCTCTTCATCACGCCTTGGATCATCGGGTTCGCGGCCTTCGCGGCGTGGCCGATCCTGGCCTCATTCGGACTGGCCTTCTCCGACTACGACCTCAGCGGGTGGCCTAACTTCATCGGCTTCGACAACTTCGACAAGATGACCGACCCGGTGCAGGGACCGGTTCTGGCCAAGGCCATCCGCAACACGCTGTTCATAGCCCTGCTGGTCATCCCGATGCAGCTGGTGTTCGGCCTCGCGCTGGCGCTGCTGTTGAGCCAGAGAGTGCGGGGCATGCCGGTCTTCCGCACCGCTTTTTACCTCCCCACCGTGGTCTCCGGCGTGGCCAGCATCGTGGTCTGGATCTGGATCTTGGGCAGCGACGGCCTGCTCAACCAGGGGCTTGAGCTGTTGGGCATCGATGGACCGGTGTGGCTGCGCGACCCGGCGACGGTCAAGCTGGGGGTGGTGATCGTCATGATCTGGGGCGGCACAGGGGGGATGATGCTCATCTTCTTGGCCGGGCTTCAGAGCCTCCCCGCCGAGCTCTTGGACGCCTCGGCGGTCGACGGCGCCGGGGCTGTCCGCCGCTTCTGGCATGTGAAGCTCCCCTTGCTCACCCCACAGCTCTTCTTCAACCTGGTTATCGGCATCGCCGGCGGCTTGGGCGTGTTCACCGAGACCTACGTGATTTCCACCGACCCCGGCAGCGGTTCCCCGGCCAACGAGTCATTGACGCTGGTCATGTACATCTACCGCCAGCTCCTCCAGAATCTCCAGGCCGGATACGCCTCGGCCGTGGCCTGGGTGTTCACCGCCGCGGTCGCGGCGCTCACTGCCATTCAGTTCTGGACCTCGCGCCGCTGGGTCCACTACGAGTACGAGAACTGATGGGCGCCGGCACCAGAACCGCCCACTCCCCCCGCCCCGGCGCCCGCCACGGCCTTCGCGCCTCGGGGTGGCGCGCCAGCCCCCGGGTGGCCCGCCGCATCGCGCTCTACGCCGTTCTCATCGGCCTGTCGTTTTTGTTCGCTCTGCCGTTCCTTTGGCAGTTCAGCGCCGCGTTCAAGACCAACGCCGAGATCATCCAGCCGGGGCTCAACCTCATCCCCGACTCTCTCCGCCTGGAGAACTTCAACGAGGCGCTCAACGCAGTGCCCTTCGACCTCTGGTTCTACAACTCGCTGTTCATCGCCGTGCTGGGCACCATCGGGGCCACGTTGTCGTCGGCGTTCTGCGCTTACGGGTTCGCGGTCTTGCGGGCGCGGGGCAGCAGCCTCTGCTTCGGACTGGCGCTGATCACCATCTTCATTCCGTTCGAGGCCCTGCTGATCCCCGAGTTCATCCTGTTCTCCCGGCTCGGCTGGCTGAATTCGCCGCTGCCGCTCATCCTGCCCTGGTGCTTCGGCGGCGGGGCGTTCAACATCTTCTTGATGCGCCAGTTCTTCAAGGGACTGCCCCGCGATCTGGTGGACGCCGCCCGGCTGGACGGGGCATCGGAGTTCCGCATCTTCTGGCAGATCATGCTGCCGCTCACCGTTCCCGCTCTGACGGTGGTGGCGGTATTCCACTTCATCTATCTGTGGAACGACTTCCTGCGGCCCCTGGTGTACCTCCAAGATCTCAACTCCACGACATTGCCGGTTGGCCTCAGCGGGTTCGTCAGCCGCTTCAGCCGGGATTGGTCCACCCTTATGGCCGGCAGCGTCATGGCTCTTTTGCCGATCATCGCTTTGTTCGCGGTCGCTCAGCGCTTCATCGTCCGGGGCATCAACCTGTCGGGAATAAAGCGGTGAGCAAGGCCACAGCAGCACGCCGCCCGGCGCCGAGTGCCGGGGCCGAGCCCTTGTCGCTGGCAGGACAGTGGGACATGTGGCTCGGTCCCGCCGATGACGCCCTAGAAGGCCGCCCGGCTGAACTGTCGATCACCGTGCCCTCCAACTGGTGGTTGTGCGGCGTGGACCATTCCGGCAAGGCAACGTTCGCCCGGACTTTCGACGTTGAGCCGAACATGGCCGACAAGCCTCTGCGGCTGCGCTTCGACGGCGTCGACTACTACTGCCGGGTGTGGATGGACGGCGGGCCGCTCGGGTCTCACGAGGGCTACTTCGACCCGTTTTGGTTCGACCTGCGGGGATTGTCGGCCGGGTCGCACCGTCTGGTGGTGGAAGTGGACTCGCCCCATGAGCCTTGGGGCACCGTCTGGCACATGTACAAAACGCTGATCAAAGGGGTATTAGGCCATCACGATGCCCGCCCGGGCGCCGCTTGGAGCGTGGACGGCCAGGCCGCCAACTCGGGGGGGATATGGGCGCCGGTGACGCTGGAGGCGTGGCCGTCCGAGGTGATCATCGACCATGCAGTGGTCTGCGCCACCCCGGTGGGCAAGCATGAGGCCGAGGTCGAAGTGGCCGGGAAGCTCTCCGTTGGCCCGGGTGCGCCAGAGGCGTTGACGGTTGCGCTGGCGTTGACCGGCCCGGCCGACTCAGGGCAGGTGTCGGTTGACGTCGCGGTCGCACCCGGCGCCGACGCGGTGGAGTTCCACGCCCGCGCCCGTCTGCGGCTCGCCGACCGCTGGACCACCTGGGACCGGGGCACGCCCGTGCTCTATGACGGGCGCCTCACGGTAGCGCCCGCAGGCGGCGGGGCTCTTCTGGCCACTCGGTCGGTGCGCACCGGGATTCGATCGGTGGCCGTCGACCCCTCCTACCGCTGGCAGCTCAACGGCGAGGAGATCTGGATCCGGGGCACCAACTACATCGGCACGTTTTGGCCCGCCCAATACACCGAGGAGCTCATTCGCCAAGACCTCGGGCTCCTCCGCGATGCGGGGATCAACCAGGTCCGAGTTCACGCCCATGTGGCGGCGCCGCTGCTGTACGAGGTTGCCGATGAGATGGGCCTGATGATCTGGCAAGACTTCCCCTTGCAGTGGGGCTACACCGACGATCCCGCCTTTCACCGCGAGGCTCACCGCCAGATGCAGGCCATGATTCGGGGCCTGGGCAGCCACCCTTCGATAGTCGCATGGTGCTGCCACAACGAATCACCATGGGATGCGCCGTGGATGGCCGAGGAGTTCGGCGGCGCCCACGATCCCGCCCACAACCGGCAGCTCGACAAAGACCTCGAGGCGCTCGCCCGAGCCGCTGACCCGTCCCGATACGTTCACCGCAACAGCGGCACGGGCGACAGCCACCACTACGCCGGTTGGTATTTCGGACGCTGGGAGGACTTCGCCTCGCGTCCCGGCGGCCCGTTTGTCACCGAGTACGGCTCGCTGGCGCCGCCGGATGTGGAAACTCTGCGCCAGATCATCCCTGAAGAGGCGCACGCCTACGACTCAGGGCAGGCTCGGCGCACTTGGGCGTTCCACGACTTCCAGCACAAGGAGACCAAGCAGCACATCAAAGTGCTGCCGTCGGACGGACTCGAGCGCTATGTGGCCGCCGCACAGGCGTATCAAGCCAACCTGGTTCAAGCGGCCACCGAGGCGTACCGGCGAGGCAAAGCCCAGCGTCCCGGCGGTCTGCCCGCCGACGGCGGACCGCTCATCACCGGCGTTCACCACTTCATGGCTGTTGAGGGTTGGGAAGCGCTCACATGGGCCGTCATCGATCACAATCGAGCGCCCAAACCCGGCTACCACGCGCTCAGTCGGGCGATGGCGCCGCTGCTGGTGTGCGTCGAGTTGCTCGACGGGCGTGAACGGCCGGCGCCGCGGCCTCGTTCGGGTCGCACCATCGTTCTGCGCGTCTGGCTCATCAACGACCGGCCGGCGCCAGTGCCCGAGGCCGCGCTGGGATGGTCGGTTCGGCCGATCCCCGATCCCACTCTGCCCGTCGGAAAAACCGAGCCGCGGCGAAAC
>JAPOSH010000214.1 GCA_026709815.1 bacterium
ATCAATGACATGATTACCTCCTAATCGAAGTGACCGGCCAAAGGGGGGATACTCATGCTGGAATCTCTCGCTTGTTTGATAGGTGCCAGCCGATGTGATTTCGTTAGCCCAGAGGCCTAGATTTGGATGCACCATCTGCACAATGAAGTTCGTGCCACCGTAACCATTCGTGTTTCCCCGTACTGTCGAGGTGATTGTGCAGAAGCCGCCTCCCTTGATCTCCAAGTCAACCACTCGCGACCCTGTTCCCGACACCGACGTTTCGCACTGTCCTTGATGGCATACTGGGCTACTGGGCGCAGCAGGTGTCACGGCTGGGCGATCAGCTGCCCCGGGACTGCGCTCTATCGAGGCTTCATCATCGGGGACACACGCCCCAAGCATCACAGCTGCTAGCGCAACAATGGCAATGGACTTCACGGTGGCCCCCTTCAGGTCTGAGAGTCGTGTCTTTGCCTTGGACGCGACACCGCCGATCTGAAGGGGACCGTGGGGCAACACGAACCCTCAACAAAATCAGCGGCACCCGACAGATCGGGCCGCGTCCAAGGCACTCCGGGCCCTAACAGCAGGGCAAAAAACGGGCCAATTTGCCAACAGGTCCTCTTTACGGAGGCGGGTGGCAAATTTGGAGTGTGGAGAGGTCTAGGGCCAGCGGCGGTGTTGGCGGCGGGAGCGGGGGGAGCGGTCGCCGAGGGCCCAGGCTCGGCGCCAGGGGGAGACGTCGGGGCCGGTGAGGCCGGGGGTGGTTCCGGTGTGGGCCCGGCGGCGGGCCTGGTACCAATCGGTGGCGCACTCGTCGGCCAGGGTGGCCACCGCGGTCTCGATGCGGGCCGCGAACCGCCGGGCGTTGTCCTGCTCGGTGGGTGCCAAGGGGTCGCCGAAGGTGACGGTGGTGGCCGACGCCTTGGGCAGTTTGCGGCCTTTGGGCAGGATGCGGTCGGTGCCCTCCACATGCACCGGCACCACCGGCACGCCGCAGCGCACCGCCAGGTAGCCGGCGCCGCCCAAAAAGGGCTGGCCCCAGCCGTCGGGGCTGCGGCCGCCCTCGGGGAAGATGAGCAGGCTCCAACCGTCGTCGATGAGCGACGCGGCCAGCCGGGCCGAGCGCCGCCCCACCTTGGAGCGCTCGACGGGAATGGCCCCGATGACCAGGGCCGAGGCGGCCGACTTGAGCGCCCCGGTGAAGAAGTAGTCGGCCGCCGCCCCCACCACCAGCCGGTTGCGCCACCGGGGCGGTATGGAGGTGAACAGCAGGGGGGTGTCGATGTGGCTGTGGTGGTTGGCGGCGAAGATCGCCGGGCCTTCCAGGCGCTCGATGCGGTCCAAGCCCTTGCGCTCGGGTTGGGCCACCGCAGCCATGGCCGGCTGCATCACCGCTTCCGCGAGGATCCGCCGGGCGGCCCGAGCGACGGGCTTGCGGGCCCAGTCGGTGTCGTAGTCGGCCCCCTCCTTTTTGACTGACGGGCCAGGAGGCGCTCCTGCGGGCGGTCGAGCCGCCCGATAGGGGAAGTCCAGTTTCGAGACTATTCGCCTCGGTGACATTGGCCGCCTAGCTGACATCGGCCATCAGGATGGGGGGATTGTGGAGGTGGGTGACGGTGGGCTGGCGGCCCACGGTGTCGCTGGCCATCTCCAGAGCGTCCTGGAGGGTTGAGGCGGGGCGAAAGCCCATGCGCTGCACCGCCCGGGTGTCGCCGCCCACGATGATCACATCGCCGAGGTGTTGGAGGGCGTGCGCTCCCCAGTACCACATGTAGAAGGGGTGGACGCCGTGGTAGGCGTAGGAGGTGCGGTACAGATGGATGTACCACTCGTCGGTGGCGAACTGGCGCTCGTAGCGGGCCTCGATCTCCGCGGGGTCGGTGGTGTCGGCCAGCACTTGCTCGAAGAAGTCGATGTAGCTGGGGTGGTGTACCGGGTGGAACTCCCAGCGGGTGGGGTGGCCCATGATGACCACGCCGCCCTCTCGCACCAGCGGGCGGCCCCGGTAGAGGTTGAAGAAGTAGCCCAGCCCCAGGCACATGACCAGGATGGGGTTCATCACCGAGTTCACGTTGTAGGGGCAGATGTAGGGCAGGCCCATGGTCAAGATGTCGGTCTGGCCCTCCACCGGCACCAGATGCTGGGCGTACACGTTCTCGGTGGTCACCTTGTGCACGGCCTCCACCTCGCCGGCCTGCACCGAGGTGAGGTCGTAGGGCGCCCGCCACGATTGGAAGATCTGGCGGGCCATCGGGGGCGGGGTGTACTTCAGCCCCGTGGTCATGGCCACGAAGGCGGCCCGGTCCTTGGCCGTCCACTCCCACTCCCGCTTTTGGAGCATGGCCAGCGGCCCGTCGGTCCCGAAGGTGTTGTTGTTGACCGTGGTCTCGATCTGGAAGATCCTTACCCCGGCGTCGCGCAGCACCTTGCCCATGCGCCAGTTGGAGGCGTGCAGCTCCGAGCGGCGCTGGTCCATGAACGACTTGGAATCCTGCATCGTTGCGACGTTGTGGTGATGGCGCAGCCCCTGATAGCCGGCCAGGCCGGTGGCGGTGCTCTTGTGGCCGCCGTCCATGGCCACCAGGTTGATGTTCACGTACACCACCAGGTCGCTCTCTGCGGCCCGCTTGGAGAACTGCACCTCCTCGCCGTGGGGGGTGGCGCCCAGCATCACCATGCCGTCGGGGTCCTCGGCGTCGTGGTTGTAGAGGCACCCCGAGGGGGCGAAGGCGTCGTAGACCCGGTCGCCCACCACATAGCGCAGCTCGTCCTCGGTCATGCGGCGGTGCAGGGCCAGAGCGGCGATGATGTGGACGTCGTCCACCCCGGCCGCCGCGGCCATCTCCAGCACCTGCTCGATGACCATCTGGCGGATGTCGGGGCGGCGCATGGGGGGCAACGGCAGGGAGATGTCGTCGAAGGCGATGGTGAGCTTCATGCCCGGCCGCAGCTGAGCAGGCAGCGGATCCTGATCGATGGGGTCGAGCAGCGCCCGGCGGATGGCGCCCTCGGGGTCGGCTGCGCCCAGCAGCGGCTCGGCGGGGTAGACCACCCGGCTGCGCCCTGCTGGCAGCTTCTCGGTGCGGAACCCCTCGCCGTGGTGGAACAGGATGGGCGGGGTGGAGCGGTCTACCTCCAGCACCATGCCGGGACGGGGGTTTGGCCGGACCCGGTCTTTCATGCCGGACTCCTCCATGCTTGCCGACCGCTGCGGGGCGGCCTCGCCGCCTGTGTCATGAAGCCCTCCGAGCGCCGATGGGCAGCAGCTTGCGGGGGCCGCCGGGAGCCTTGTCGAAGTACTCGATGAGCCAGCCCCGCCTGCGGGCCAGCATGGCCAGCTTGGGCTCGGGGTTCACCGCCACCGGATAGCCCACCGCCTCCAGCAGGGCCAGGTCGCTGGCCGAGTCGGCGTACGCCACCGCCTCCGACAAAAGCAGGCCCTCGGCGGCGGCGAAGTCCCGCAGCACCTCGGCCCGGGACTCGCCGGTGGGCGGCACCGAGGCCAGCTGCCCGGTGTAGGCACCGTGAGACTGGGCCAGCTCGGCGCAGACGATGTGGTCGAACAGCGGGCGCAGCGGTTCCACGATGAAGTCCAGCGCGCCGGTGATGAGCACCGTGGTGTGCCCCGCGGCCCGGTGCTGGCGCACCCGGCGGATGGCGGCGGGGTAGGACTGGGCCAAGATCAGGTCGCTGAACATCTCGCCGGAGTCCTCGGCCATTTGGCCGATCGGCGCTCCCTGGTAGCGGCGGTAGAAGTGGCGGAGGAAGTCGCTGCGGTCCCGGTGGTCCAGCGCCAAAAGCGACGGGGCCTCTAGCAAGATCTTGGCCACCAGGCGGGCACGCTCGTCCAACGGCAGCCTCCGGGTGGCCAGCCAGCCGTAGGCGATGACCACGTTGGCTGCGATCACGGTGTTCTCCAGGTCGAATGCCGCCAGGTGCCGATCGCGAGACAGCACCTGAGATCGCTGGCGCTCTCTGCGGGAAGTCCCCGACCGCCCTGACGGCGCGGTCTTGACCCGGCCCTGGGCCACCACGGTGGGCAGATGGATGTCGGTCACGTAGTGGTGCCAGTCGATGATGCGGGGGTCGAAGCAGAACAGCTCCTGGTCACCGTCGTCGAGGCTCTGCCACAGCTCCAGCAGCCGGTCCACGCCGAACAGGGCCTCGCACTCGGTGTAGGCCCCGTAGAGCTCCACGTAGCCTAGCGCCCGCTCCACTTGGTCCCGGCGCTCGTCGAGGTCGGCGGTGATCTCGGCCCGGCGACCCCGGATGGGCAGCCGCCCCAGCACCCGCTCGCCGGCGTTCAGCCCGGTCCGCAGTCGTTTGAGCTGTCGGACTACTCGGCCCCGGCCCGGGTAGGTCCAGTTGGGCGGGGGGATGGGCTGGTCCCGGTCGTCGTAGATGGGGTTCTCGCTGAACCAGCTGTGGGCCAGGTCCACCAGCTGGTTCAGCCGGAACGGGTTCACCGCCCCCGACGCCACCTGGATGACCGGCTGGTCGGGGTCGTGGCCCCGGGCGGCCACCGCGCAGATGGCCGCGGCCACCAGATCCACCGGGATCACGTCCAGCACCCCCTGGGGGATGCCGGGGAAGTCGGTGAGCAGCCCCCGGCCGTAGCCGATGATGATGGGCTCGGCCATGCGGAAGCCCCGGATCCACCCGGGGAAGGGCTCGGCGTAGGCCGATTCGATGATTGACGGCCGCACGGTGGAGATCTCCAAGCCGCCTTTGGTCTCGGCCAGCGCGGTCTCGGCCAGCGCCTTGGTGAAGGCGTAGGCGTCGGGGAAGCCCAGCGACGCGGCCCGCGACCGGCCCGCCTCCACCATCTGGTCGTGGACCCAGCGGCTGCGGAGCTGTTCGGTCTTGGCCGCCAGCGCCGGGGTGCCGGCCGCGCCCAGCTCGTTGCGGGCCCGGCTGCGGAACTCGTCCAGGCGGGCGGGATCGCGGCTCTCGGTCTCGGCGGTGATGCGCCGCCGGCGGCTGGCCTCGGCCTCGTCTTGCCACGACACCGGCACGTACATGGGGCCGTCGGCCAGCGGCTCCTCTGGGGCGTTGCCCCGGCGGCTGCCGGCCACATAGCAGGTGGACACCGCGATGAAGTGGGGAGATGCCCCCATCTCATGCAGCATCTGCACCAAGCGCACCGGTCCCAGCAGGTTGACCTCCACCGCGGTGTCCAGCGGGTTGTCGAACGCCACCGCCGCGGCCGAGTGGATCACCACATCGCAGCCCGCGATCAGCTCTCTCCCGGCATCGTCGAGCCCCAGGCCGTCCACTCCCACGTCGCCGGCCACGCCGGTGATCCGCTCCCCGCAGAGCCGCTCCAACTCGTCGCCGCCCATCTGCTCGCGCAGTCGGTCGAAAACGTCGTTGCGGATGATCTCCCGCCGGATGCGCTGCTCTGTCCCTCGGCGGCCGGGGCGCACCAACAGCACCAGCTCCACCTCGGGCACGCAGCGCAGCAGCCGCTCCACCAGGGCCGTGCCCAAAAAGCCGGTCGTGCCGGTGATCGCCAGCCGCTTGCCGGCCAGCGCATCGGAGATCACCGCAGTGTTCTACCAAACCAGGCGAGATTTCCCCAGCCCACCAGTGGTCCGCCCGCCGCTCAGCGGTCGGTGCGGCGGTGCCGGCGGCGGCGCTCATGGCGCTCGACGGCCAGCTCGACCAGGGTCTCGATGAGCCGCGGGTAGGAGAGGCCTGAGGCTTCCCACAGCTTGGGGTACATGCTGATGGGGGTGAAGCCGGGAATGGTGTTCACCTCGCTGAGCAGCAGGCCCCGGCCGTGGGATTCGTAGAAGAAGTCCACCCGGGCCATGCCCTCGCACCGCAGGGCGCGGTAGGCGGAGATCGCCAGGCGCTGGGCCTCTTCAGCGGCTGGCTGTGGAATCCGGGCCGGGATCAGCAGCTCGGCGCCGTCGGCGAGGTACTTGTCGGCATAGTCGTAGAACTCGGCGCCGGGCACAATCCCGCCGGGGACGGAGGCTTCGACCTCGCGGTTGCCCAGCACGGCCACCTCCACCTCCTCGCCGGTGACGGCCTCCTCGATGACCAGCGTCTGGTCGTACCGGGCGGCTGATTCCAGCGCCTGGACCACGTCGGAATCGGTGGCGGCTCGGCTCACCCCCACCGACGAGCCCATGTTGGCCGGCTTCACGAACAGCGGCAGCCCCAACTCGGCGACGGCCTGCTCGGCCGCCGCCTCGAGGGGGTCGTGGGCCGATGCCGTGCGGTAGCGGCACTGGGGCAGGCCGTGATGGGCGCACACCAGCTTGGCCACCGATTTGTCCATGCACATTGCCGAGGCCAGCACCCCCGATCCCACATAGGCGACGTCGGCCGTCTCCAGCAGTCCTTGGACGGTGCCGTCTTCGCCCATGGGGCCGTGCATCAGGGGGAACACCACCGTGTCGGGCTCGGCGAAGATCTCCGCCGGGGCCACCGCGAGGCCCTCGGCGTCCAACCGGTCGCCGAGGGGACCGGCCAGTTCGGCCAGCCGCCACTGCCCGGTCCGGGTGATGCCCAGCGCCACCACCTCAAACCGGTCCCGGTCGGCCGCGGCGGCCACATGGCGGGCCGAGACGCACGACACGTCGTGCTCGGCCGAGCGTCCGCCGAAGAGCAGCACCAAACGGGTGCGGGTTCCCACCAGCCCGACGGTACCCCACCACTAGCTTGTGAGGTGGGAAGCTGAGCGTGTGCGGCTGATGGCATCGGAAGTGGCGCAGGCGGCAGGCGGCCGGCTGGCGGGCCCCGACGTCGCGGTGTCCGGCGCGTCCATCGACTCCCGAACTGTCAGCCGGGGCCAGCTCTTCGTGCCGGTGGTGGCGGGGCGAGACGGCCACGCCTTCATCCACGACGCGCTGGCCGCGGGGGCCGCGGCCTATCTGACCGCTGAAGCCCCCCGAGGGGCCACCGCCGTGGTGGTGGACGACACCGCCGCTGCCTTGGCCGAATTGGGCCGCTATGCCCGCAGCCGGTTCGACGGACCGGTGGTGGGCATCACCGGGTCGGTGGGCAAGACGTCGGTCAAGGACATGGCCGCCGCAGCCATCGGGGCCGACCGGCTGACCCACGCCAGCCCGATGTCGTTCAACAACGAGCTGGGGGTGCCGCTCACCTTGGTCAACTGCCCCGAGGGCGCCGAGGCCGCGGTGGTGGAGATGGGGGCTCGGGGCAGGGGTCACATCGCCTGGCTTTGCTCGCTGGCCCGGCCCGCCGTGGGTGTGGTGACCGCCGTCGGAGCAGCCCACACCGAGCTGTTCGGATCCGTGGAGGCGGTCGCCGAGGCCAAGGGCGAGCTCGTGGAGTCGCTGGAGGCGTCGGGCGTCGCCGTGCTCAATGCCGATCAGCCCGCAGTGGCGGCCATGGCCGAGCGGACCGAGGCCGAGGTGTTGACCTTCGGCCGCGCCGGCGGGGACGTGCGCGCCTTCGGGGTGGGCCTCGACGGCGGGTTGCGTCCCCGGTTCCGGTTGGAGACGCCCAACGGCGGGACGGAGGTGTCGCTGGGGGCGTGCGGCGAGCACATGGTGGACAACGCCTTGGCGGCGGCGGCGGCGGCGCTGGCCGTCGGAGTGGGAGTGGAGGAGATAGCCGCCGGGCTGGGGTCGGCCCGACTGTCGCCGTGGCGCATGGAAGTGACCGAGTTGACCTCGGGGGCGGTGCTCATCAACGACGCCTACAACGCCAACCCCCTGTCGATGGCCGCTGGTTTGCGGTCGCTGGCCGCAGTGGGCCGACCCCGCCGGGTGGCGGTGTTGGGCGTCATGGCCGAACTCGGAGCGCGGGCCGCAGCCGAGCATGCCGCCATCGGCGCGCTGGCTCGGGAGCTGGGCATCGAGGTGATCCCAGTGGCCACCGGCGGCTACGGAGAAGAACCAGTGGCCGATGCCGCCGCCGCGGTGGCCGCCCTCGGTGCGGTGGACGGCGACACCGCGGTTTTGGTCAAAGCCAGCCGTGCCGCCGGACTGGAGGCCGTGGCCGCAGCGCTGTTTGAGCAATAGCGGCAATACTGTCGGGGTCTTGACCACGGAGGAGGCCCAGATGGATTTTCGCGAGCGGTCGTTGCAGCGGTGGGCCGCGGCGGTGCGGGGTCGGGAGGTTTCGGCCCGGGCGATGGTCGAGGCCTCACTGGCGGCCATCGAGGCCCGGCGAGAGCTGAACGCCTTTGTGGCCACCGACCCGGAGCGGTCGCGGGCCGAGGCCGACGAGATCGACGCCCGGCTAGCCGCCGGCGACGCCCTCGGACCGCTGGCCGGCATCCCGCTCGGGGTCAAGGACTTGGAGGACGCGGCGGGCTATGTGACCACCCGGGGTTCGCTCCTGCACGCCGACGACCCGCCGGCCGAAGCCGACAGCATGCTGGTGGAGCGGCTGCGGGCTCAGGGCTGCGTAGTGATGGGCAAGACCAACACCCCGGAGTTCGGCTGGACCGGCGACACCTACAATCCCGTGTTCGGGGCCACCGGCAACCCGTGGAATCCCCAGCGCTCGCCGGGCGGGTCGTCGGGGGGCGCCGCCGCTGCGCTCACCGCGGGCTTGGTGCCGCTGTGCACCGGGTCCGATGCGGGCGGCTCCATCCGCATTCCCGCCGCAGCCTGCGGGTTCAGCGGCTTCAAGGCCAGCTTGGGCCGGGTGCCGGTGGAAGGGCCGTACCGGCTGTGGCCCCTTTCGGTCCACGGGCCGATGGCCCTGCGGGTGGCCGACATCGCCTTCGTGCAAGATCTGGTGATGGGCCCGTCGCCCCGCGACATCCACTCGCTGCCCCGCCCCGACCGGTCGTGGCGGGAGGCGCTGGATGCTCACTGGCGGCCGAACCGGGTGGTGTGGTGCCCGGCCCCCGACGGCAACCCCTCCGACGCCGAGGTGGTGTCGGTATGCGAGGCGGCGCTGGCCCAGATGGAGGCATCCGGCGTGGCGGTGGAAGTCCGGGAAGAGGGCCTGTTCAACGACCCCATCTGGGAGTACGTGCTGTTGTCGGCCAATGCGGTGTCGGGGGAGCTCGTCGAGTTGACCGAAGAGCAGCGGGAGCAGATCACCCCCGGGCTGCGCTATTACCTCGGGCTGTCGGCTGTTCCCCAAGTGGCGGACTTCAATCGGGCGCTCGAGGTTTTCGCTGACATGTCGGAGACGCTCAACGGGGTGCTAGCCGGCGCCGACTTGCTCCTCACCCCCACCGTGGCCGGCCATTTTCCCGAGTGCGGGGGCCAGGGTCGGGTCAACGGCGAGCTCGTGGACAACTGGATTCGCCACACCTACCCCTACAACCTGACCCGACGGCCGGCGGGCAGCGTCAGGGCCGGCTTCACCGCCGACGGCATGCCGGTGGGACTCCAGTTGGTGGGCCGCCACCTCGGCGATGTGCGGGTGCTGCAGGCCATGGCCTACTGCGAACAACTCTTCGCCCCGCCGATGTGGCCTGAGCTATCCTGAATGATCCCCGGACCGTTAGCTCAGATGGCCAGAGCGCTCGCCTCACACGCGAGAGGTCACTGG
>JAPOSH010000165.1 GCA_026709815.1 bacterium
GCTCACGCTCGCCTTGCTGGACCCGGTGCCGGTCGAGGTCATCGTGGTGGTCGGAGACGAATACCGGGGCCGACCACCCCAGGCCATAATGGAGACTGCAACCGGGCTGCCTGTGAAGGTCATCCACCGAGGAGCGGGACCGTTCGACTTCTCCCGGGCGGTGAACTGCGGCGTGCTGGCCAGCCGGGGGGAATTGGTGCTGATGCTCAACGATGACATCGAAGCCGAAGACTCCGGCTGGCTCCGGCGGATGGCCGCCCGCCTCGAGGATCCCGCCGTCGGCGCGGTGGGCGCCACGTTGCTCTATCCCGACCGGTCGATACAGCACATCGGCATCGAGTTCGACGGCGCTCAGCCCGTCCACTCGCAGCGGGGCCGCCCGATCTCCGAGGTGGCTGACGTGCTTGATGTGGCTGATATGGCGGGTGCCGCGGCTCGCGATGTGGTCTGCGTCACCGGGGCCTGCCTGCTGGCCCGGCGCCGCGACCTGCTGGCCGTCGGCGGGATGTCGTTGGAGTTCCCCGCCTCCTACGGCGACATCGACCTTTGCCTGCGGCTGGCCCGGTCGGGACTGAAGGTGGTGACCGATCCCACCGCCGTGCTCATCCACCATGAGAGCGCGAGCCGAGAGCCGGTAATCGAACCTTGGGAATGGGAGCGGTTCGTCTCCCGCTGGGGAGAGGATCCCGCCTCCCTGTGCCATCCCATCGATCGCGCTGACGATCACGCTGACGACCGGGCCGACGACCCCGGGGACAACCCAAAGGAGCAGCAGGATTACCATGCACCAATGGCCGACGACCCGGTCGATGACCAGGACCGAGACCAGCTTCGCCATGAGCTTCTGCGCCAGCGCGACCAGGCCTTGGGGGCCCGAACGCGCAGCCAATTCCTCACCGACCGCGTCGCCAATCAAGACGACCGGATCGCCGAGCTGCAAGAACGGGTTCGCGAGCGGGAGCACCGAATCGAGGAGTGGAAGAGCCGCGTGGCCGAGCGAGACGCCCGCATCGCCGAACGAGACCTGCGGATGGCCGAAAAGGACGCCCGCATCGCCGAACAGGATCTGCGGATGGCCGAAAAGGACGCCCGCATCGCCGAATTGGCCGCCGAGAGCCTTCGCCTGCATGAAGACCTGGCCCGGCCAGCCGTCATCCGGCTCGCCCGGAGGCTTGTCCGGGGACCGCGCCGCGATGGGTAGCCCAGAATCACCCGACACAGGGCAACCCGACACGAGGCAACTGAGCGCTGAAATCGAGGCTGAGGCCGATCAGCGGCGCCGACAAGACCGCGAGACCGCGCTGCTCGAGCTGAAAACCGAGCAAGTCTGGGCCGACCTGTCTCCTTCGGAACACCCACTCAGCTCGAAGAGCTCATTCGGCGACGACGGCCATCTGCTCGACCGGGCCGCGAACTCAGCGGCGCTCGACCCTCAGGTGCCGATCGGGTCGCGCCGTGGCCTGCGGGGCATCAAGTGGGCCATCCGCAAGCTGACCTACTGGTACGTCAGGTTCTTGACCGACCAATTCAATGTGTTCGCCGGGCTGCTGATCCGGCATCTGCGCCACCTGGAAGCCCGGCTGGGCCGTTTGGAGCACGCCGCTGGCCTTCCAATCGATCAGTCTGTGCCCGCCGGATGGGGAATCATCGAAGACCCTCCCGAACCGGCGGCGCCGGTGGTGGAACAGGTGGCGAGTTCGGCAGGCCCGGGCCCTTGTCTGGTGATGTCCGGCGGGGAGGGCGCCCTGGTTCAGGCCATCGGCCACCGGGGCCTGCGGGCCTATGGCACAGAGCAGCATCCCGACCGAGTGCTGGCTGGTCTGCGACAGCGGATTGACATTCGGTCCGGCGACGCGCTCGCCCATCTGGTGAGTTCCGAGGACGGAGAGTTCGGGACGATCGTGCTCACCGGCATGGTGGAGACCCTCCCCCTGAAAGACCTGATCGGCATGATCAGCCAAGCCGGTTTGAAGCTCAAGAGCGGCGGGCGGATCATCGTGGCCGTGGCCGATCCGGCGGCCCGGGGCCCAGTCGAGTTGGAGCTGGGATCGGGGTTGGGCATCTCGCCGGCCGCCTGGCGGCATCTGCTGGAGCGGGCCGGATTCGAGGCCCGGCTTGAGCCCTGCGCCGATGCCCGCATCACGGAGATCGTGGTGGCCTGCCGCCCGGCCCACTCCTCCCAACCCAGGGAACCATGAGCCCGGCTGCCGACAAGTCAGCTGCCGGTAAATCAGCTGCCGGTAAATTGATCGACATACTGATTCCCCAGATGGCCTCGGGCGACGCCACCAGCAATCACACCCGGCTCATTCAGGAACTGCTCGAGGAGAAGGGCTTCGAGGTTCGCATCGTGGTCGAGCGGAAAACCCGGGCCGACCGCGGCACCATCTCGATCGAGAAGTGGAAGTGCGATGCCCGAATCTCGATTCTCCAGCACTCGATCGGCTCAGAAGTGGCCCAGTGGGTGATCCGCAAGCGGTCTCAGGTCGTGCTGAACTACCACAACATCACCCCTGCGGGGTATTTCCGGGCCTGGCAGCCTGAACTGGCCAAAAGCGTTGAGCGGGGACGGCAGCAACTCGACCAGCTGGCCCCGCTCACCCGCCGAGGGATCGCCGACTCTGCGTTCAACGCCCGGGAGTTGAGGGAATTGGGCATCGACGACGTGGTGGTCTCCCCGGTGCTCTGGCAGCTGGACGGCCGACTCGACCCAGGCCAGGCGGAGATTTCTGAAAGTATTGCCGAAGACGGGGGCACGGTGCTGTTCGTGGGGCGGCTGGCCCCCAACAAGTGCCAGCACGATCTCATCGCGGCGTTCGCGGTGCTGTCTCGCTTCCGGCCCGAGTCGCGGCTGGTGCTGGTTGGCGACGCCTCTCCACCCCAGTACCTGCTCTCGCTGAAGAGCCTTGCCCGCCGACTGGACGTGTACGGCCGGGTGGTCTTCGCCGGCAAGGTCTCCGACCAGGATCTGCTCCGGTGGTATCAGCTGTCGGACGTGCTGGCCTGCGCGTCAGAGCACGAGGGGTTCGGCGTGCCCTTGGTGGAGGCCATGGCCAAAGGCCTGCCCGTCGTGGCCTATGACGCCGCCGCAGTGGCCGAGACGGTGAACGGTGCGGGCATCGTGCTGCGCGACAAGCGGCCGGTGACGATGGCCGCCGCGGTTGACCGCGTGCTGCGCGACCAGCAGCTTCGCAGCACCCTGCACGACCGAGGCATCCAAGCAGCCCGGCGCTTCGACATCTCAGTCACGCGCCGGCAGATGTGGGACGCGCTCAAAGACCTGCTCGAACCCCAGAACTGAACCAGCAGGATTGAACCCGCGGCGCCAAGCCCGCAGGCCCTCTCAACCGGCGCGAGTGCGGAAAGATCGAATCAGCGCCGCGGCCCGGTCGTGGATGCGCTCCCGCCAGGCCAGCCGGGCCAAGCGGGCTCGGGCCTCGGCCAGCTCGGCCCGAAGCTCGCCCAGCTGGGCCTCGGCATGGGAGGAACGGGTGTGGGCCGCCTCCAAGCTCGCCGCGGCCTCATGCTGTTGGCCCAGCAGCTCCTGCTGGCGGTGGACAAGATGCTCCAGGCGCCGATAGGGGGCCAGGGGAGATCCCAAGAGGTCCAGCCGGGAGCGGCCGCCGGCGTCGTGCAGCTCAGCCAGCCTCGCCGCGGGCCGGCAGTACACTCGGCGCACCAGTTCGCTTTCCGCCCGCCTCCACCGCTCCATCAGCGCAGCGTCGATGTCCTCGCCGATCAATTCGCCGAGATGGGCCACGAGGCGGTCGTTGCTCCAAGTGGGCGGCCAGGGCAGATGGCAGCGGGCGCTCAGCATGGCCGAGACCGTTTTCCAAAGCCCCCGGACCACGGCCAGCCGGACGTCCACGCCCCCGGCGGCCCGCCATTCCCGGTCCACGAACTCCAGGCGGCCGTCGGCGGTTGCCGTGAAATTGTCGGGCCCGGCGTCCAACCACTCTGGGGGCAGCGCCCGAGCCGCGTCGGCGGGCAGGTAGGGGTGGGGCGCGGCCACTGCGGCCACCGGCGCCTCGCGGGCGGCCAGCGCCGCCCGCCACGCCCCCAACAGCTCGGCCACCTCGCCGGCGTCGCCCTCGCGAACGCAGTCCAGCAGGCGCTGCTCGAGGTTCTGCCCGCCGACATAGGCTTCCTCGGCCACCTCGGCCTGCCCGAGCCAGTCCTCGAAATCAGACGACCGGTCCTCATCCACCAGCCGGCGCTGCACCACCAGCCCTCGTTCTGAGTCGGCAAAGATCGTCCGCTGCCGCCAGCGCCGGCGCCGATCAGGCGCCACTCGCCATGCCAACGTCTCCGGGTCCACCCGCTCTTGCACCGCTTGCGGGTGCCGACCGGCTACCACCAGAAAGGAGTTGGCCACCTCTGGTCCCAGGCCGGCGGCCAAAAACGCCCGGTGGGCGGCCCGGTCATCGGCCGTCAGCACCGGGCGGAAATACTCGCTGCTTGTGGGATGGCCCACGATCTGATCCACCATGTCCCCGCTGTCGGGGCGCTCGTAAATCTCCTCGGCCAACACCGCCGTGGGCAGCTTGTAGTCGGGAAACGGGAACAGCCACTTCTGCGCCGACAGCCCGGCGCCGGCCAGCATCCGGGCCAATTCCCGCCGCGCCCAAGTGGCAGGCTCTCCGTGGCGGTAGCCCTCCAAGCCCGCCCACGGCAGTCCCAGATGATCTTCGGGAAAGCCCAGCAGGTACTTGAGCCCGAGGCGGTTCTCGATGGCCAGCACCAGCACCCCGTCGGGGGCCAGGGCGTCCACCGCCCGGTCGAGGAGGGCTGCGGGCCCGGCGCCCCCGCCCGAGGCGGTGCCGGCATATTCCAGCACCCCCACCATCAGAACCACGTCGTGGGCGCCGCGCTCGTCGTCTGCGAGCCCCTCAAGCGGCCCGCACAGCACTCGGACGGCGTCGAGCCCAGCGCAGCGGCAGGCGATCAGCTCGGCTCGCGCCGCACTGCCCTCCACCGCGGTCACCGCCGCCCCCCGGTCGGCGCAGATCCGGGTGTTGACGCCTGAGCCCGCCCCCACGTCCAGCACCCGGTCGCCCGGGCCGATGGCAATTGGGGCCAACAGCACCGCCCGCTCCGGCGCCAGGTGGTAGGCGGTGGGCCAGTCGCGCACCGCCGAGGCCAGCTCGTCCGACCCCACCCGGCGATCCTCTGCGGTCCGAAGCAACGCCAGCAGCTCAGCCTCGGCCCCGTCGGCATACTGCAGCGACTCCCCGATCATGCTCACCGCCAAAGGCTCAGGGGGCTCAGAAGGCTTCGAGGAGGACGACTCGCCGGACCCGCCGGCCGCCAAAGGCTCAGAAGACATCGCGGCGCGCCTCAGGCACCGGACCGCCAGTCGCCCTCCAAGTTCAACAGCCCGTTGGCCGCCGGGTCGGGCTCGCCGGAGATCTGGAGCCAGAACTCCCGGGCCCGCCGGTCATAGAGGAACGAGGCGTCCGAATCCTGCACCGCGGCGTTCACATGAAGCGCGCCGGAGCGGAACGGGATGCGGGGCAGGTGATACTCCACCCACCCCTCACCGTCGAGCCGGCCGGGGCGGAACCCGCCGACATGGGAGCGGGGGCCGGCCAGATGGAGGTTATTGCGGTCGTAGAACCCCAGGGAGAACACCGGATCGTCGATGGGCTCGGAGGCGGCGTAGTGGATGCGCACCACCAGCGGGGCGCCCGAGGCGAACGACTGGGGCCGATGCCCGGCCTCGTCCAAGAACTCCAGGTTCGCAATGCGCATCGGGGGCTCTGGCGCACCGTCGGGGCGGGGGCGATGGCCCACCGAGGCCGCCCCCTCGGTGTCGATGGTGTCGAGGTAGGCGTTGACCACCTCCGCGGGGTCGCCCGCCGCGGCCAGTCGGCCGCGGTTGAGCCACGCCATCTGATCGCAGTTGGCCCGCAGCATCCCCAGATCGTGGCTTACCAGCACGATGGTCACCCCCTGAGACCGCAGCGACTCCAGGTGGCTGAAGCACCGGTGCTGGAACTCCTCGTCACCCACGGCCACCACCTCGTCCACGATGAGGATCTCGGGGTCCACGTGGACGGCCACCGCGAAGCCCAGCCTCACGTACATGCCGCTGGAGTAGATCTTCACCGGATGGTCGATGAACTCCTCGAGGCCGGCGAACTCGACGATCTGCTCCACCCGCCGATCGATCTGCGCTTTCGGCACTCCCAGCACCGAGGCGTTGAGGTAGATGTTCTCCCGCCCGCTCAAGGCGGGGTGGAACCCGGCCCCCAGCTCCAACAGGGCCGACGTCCGGCCCCTGGCCTCGACGCGGCCCTCGGTGGGCCGATAGATCCCGGCCATGACCCGCAACAGGGTGGACTTGCCCGATCCGTTGCGCCCGATAAGGCCGTACATCGAGCCCCGGGGCACCGCCAAGGTCACATCCCGGAGGGCCCAGAACGGCTCGTGGCGCGCTCGGCGGGCCCCTCGGGGCGATCCGGGGCGCAGCCCCATCCACGCCTCCTTCAGGCTGAGGGGCCGGTCCGGGACCAGCCGGAAGCGCTTGGACACCCCTTCCAGGGCCACTGCGTGCTCGCCCATCGGCTACAGCTCCTCGGCGATGTCTCGGGTGCGGACCTTGAACATCAGCCATCCCGCCGCGCCCACCGACAGCGAGATGAGCGCCATGAGCGCCAACCGGAGCAGGCCGGGCCAGTCCAACCCGTACAGCAGCTCTCGGGAGGCCTCGGTGAACTGCGACAGCGGGTTCAGCCGGATGATGTCCCTCACCGGCAGCCCCATGGCCCGCTCGGGGATCAGCGACAGCGGGTAGACGATGGGGGTCACATAGAAGAGGAACTGCAAGGCGATGGTGGACAGATAGCCCACGTCGCGATAGCGCACGTTCCACACGCTGAGCACCAGCCCGATCCCCAGAGCGAACACCGAGAGCAACAGCAAAAGCACCGGCCACAGCAGGAACGTCCAGCTCACATTGGCCAGGCAGACGAATATCAGCATCAAGATGGAGGCCTCGACTGCGGCCTGGAACAAAACGGTGAGCAGGGCGGCCACCGCTGGCGCCTCGGGCGGGAAGTACACCTTGCCCAGAAGCGACCCCAGGTCCAAAAGCGCGTTCATGGCCCCGGTGATCACCCCGTAGAAGGCGTTCCACATGACCAGGGCGCAGAAGAGGTAGAGGGCGAAGTTGTCGAAGCGGCCGTTGCCGGCCCGGGGGGGCTCGAACTTCAACAGCACGCCGAAGACCAGCGCGTAGATGCCCAGGGTGGCCGCGGGGTTGAGCATCGACCACAGCCATCCCAACACCGAGCGCTTGTAGCGCGACCCCAGCTCCCGCTGCACCAGGCGGCCGATCAGCTCCCGGTAGCCCCATATCTCCAGCACGCCGCCCCGGCCCGCCCCGGCCCCCATATCTCTCATATCTGCGACTCGGGATCGGGGAAATGCTCATGCAAGCCGGCTTCCAGCTCAGGATCGCACAGATGCTCGTACACGCCGGCCAGATTCTGACGCCAGCTGGCGTGGCGGGCGGCGACGTCGGCTGCGCCCTGTGCGGCCAGGCGCCGGCGCCGGGCGGGATCGCGCACCAGCGCCGCGATCTCGGCCGCCAGCCCGTCGGCGGTCTGGGGCGACTGCATGCAGTTGCGGTCATGGCGCAGCAGCCACTCCCCCGCCGGGTTCTCGAACGCCACCACCGCCACGCCGCAGGCCATCAGCTCCAGCGGCAGATAGGAGGGATGCTCGGAGGTGGTGAGCGCCACGCCGATGTCGCAGGTCCGATACAGCGGCCCGGTCTCGGCGTAGTCCAGCTGGCCCATGTGGGTGATGAGGGAGTCCATGTGCTCGGGGAAGGCCCACGACCCCGCGGTCACGATGCGCACGTCGTCGGCCAGTTCGTCTTTCAGCAGGCGCACCGCCCGAGCGGCCAGCTCCCAGCAGTTGCGCAGGTGGCCGGGGCGGGCGTAGATGAACACGGTTGCCGGGCGGTCGGGATCGGGCTCGACGCGGTCGCGGGCGTGAAAGACCGAGTCGTCCACCGCGGGCCAGAAATGGCGGGCGGTCCCCCCGTAGCGGTCCCGGTAGAGGTCGGCTAGGCGGCCGGTGTTGCACAGCCCGTAGAGCCCCAGCCGGTAGCTGTGCTCGGCCAAGGCGTAGAGCGTGCCCGCCGGGTAGAACATGGGCTCGAAGTCTTGGATCAGGTAGAAGCGGCGGGTCTGGGCGGGGGCGCGGGCCGCGAAGTAGGCGGTGGTCCACATGGTGGCGATGGCGGCGTCGGCGGGGGGGACGTGGCCGGGATCGAAGGCGAAGGAGTCGTGGTAGCTGATGGGGCTGTCGGCCAGCGAGCCGAAGGCGGCGGTGATCCCCGACCGGTACCACCGCTCGTCGTGGCCTGCGGGACCGGCCATCACCATGAACCGGTTCTGCACCCCGTGGTTGACGGCCAGATGGTCGGCCAGCCGGAACACGGTGTGGATGCCGCCGTAGAACGGGTTTTGGAACTCGGGCACGAACCAGTTCACCGTTTCCACCCGGCGTCGGCCCCGAACCGCCCGATGCCCGCGGCGCACCGATTCGGCGAGCCCCCGGTCGGCCTCGGCGGCCACCGACAGGGCGTGGGCCTCCCCGGTCTCGTTGCGCTGGTAGAAGACCTCCATGGGCCGGCCCAGCATCTCGGTCAGCCGGGCCAGCACGCCCGGCTTCTCCTCGCAGTGCATCGTCGGCTCGGTATGGTCGGCGCTGAGATTGGGGGAGAAGTAGGGATCGCCCCCCATCAGCCAGCGCTGGTAGCTCCAATAGCTGGCGAACACGTCGCCCTCGGGAATGTCCGGACCCCTGGTGGCTGACTCGCGATGACCGATGGGGGTGGACGCGCTGACCACGTTGCGGTACCCGGCCTGACAGGCCCGCAGCCCGAGCGCCACGTCGCTGCCGCACAGCTCCATGCGCTCGTCGAACCCGCCCACCTCCTCGAACACCGAGCGGCGAACGGCCAAACAGGCCCCGGTCACCGCCACCGTGTTGCGGGTCCAATCGGTTGGCCCCATGAGACTCTCGGAATGCGGGGCCATGCCGCAGAACAGGTGGCCCGCCAAACCAGTCATCCCGATGACCACTCCGCCGTGCTGGATCACGCCGTCGGCGTCGAGGAGCTGAAGCCCGGCCACGCCGATCTCGGGGCGCTGCGCCCAGCCGACGAGGTTTTGGAGCCAGCCGGGGTGGCCGGTGAAGGTATCGTCGTTCAAGAAAACCAAGACCTCTCCGGCGGCGCGGCTCGCAGCCCGATTGTTGACCGCGGAGTAGTTGAACGGCTCGTCCCACCAGACGACCTGCGGGCGCAGGTCGGCCGCCTGATCCCGATACCAGGCCTCGTTGTCGGCGCTGCGGCCGCCGTTGTCCACGATGATCAGCTCACTGCCGGTCGGCTCACTGCCGGCTTGGCTGGCTGAACT
>JAPOSH010000022.1 GCA_026709815.1 bacterium
AGGCTGAGCACGCCGAAGGCCACATGGCGGGCCTCGTCGGCCATCACATAGCGCAAAAGCTGCTTGAGCAGGGGCTCGGGGGTGAGCTGGTGCATGAAGCCGAAGGCGGCCAGCGCCAGGCCCTCCACCATGATCTGCATGCCCAGATAGGTCATGTCCCAGCGGCTGTCGTTGATGATGTCGTCAAGCAGCAGCTTGAGGTGGACGTTGATGGGATAGGAGTCGCCCAGCTTGGTGTCTATGTATTTTCCGAAGACCTCCACATGGCGGGCCTCGTCAACCACCTGGGTGGCGGCGTAGTACTTGGCGTCGATCCAGGGCACCGTCTCCACGATCTTGGCCGTACACAGCAGCGCCCCCTGCTCGCCGTGGAGGAACTGGCTCATCCGCCACTTGAATGACTCCAAGGAGAACTCCCGCCATTCGGCCTCTCCCCAGCTGTCGGTGGGCAGCGCCCGCTGGTTGTGGAACTCGGGGGTGAAATCGGATTCCGAGAACACCGAGAACGCCTCATAGGGGTCGACTTCGATGGACCAGTCCAGGTCGGTCTCGGCGTTCCACTGCGATGTTTTGGCTTTCTCGTAGAGGCGCTCCAGCTTGGGCCGGGCGCCTTTGGCGTAATCCCAGGTGAACAGCGCTTTGCTGTTGTCCTGCACGGCATGGACGACCGCGTTGGCATCGGGATTGGCCCGGGAGATGTCGAGAATGGTGTCGATGTCGTTGACACCGGCGCGGTCCAGGATCTCCCTGTCAGTGCGGGCAGGCTGAGCCATGTGTTCCTCCCCGGCCGCCGTCGGCGATGGCGACCGCCCCGATGCTACTCCTGATGATGGAGCTGATGGCACAGAACGGAACGAGGCTTCGAGCCGCCGCAGCCCGGCGACTCGCTCGAGTGCGGCATGTGATCTGACACTTGGATCGTCAGCGAGCTGCGCTAGGCTTTCGACTTCGATCACCGGTATCCAACAGAGGGGTTTGATATGAGCAAGAGATTGATGGCCGTGTCGGCCCTGCTGTTCTGCCTGGCCTTGGTTGCGGCAGGCTGCGGCAACGACGACGATTCGGAGTCGGCACCGGCCTCGGCAGCAACTGAGGCACCAGCGCCAACCGAAGCGCCCGCTCCTGAGGCCACTGAGGCCCCGGCGCCCACCGAGGCCGCGCCCGCCGCTGTGCCCACCGAGGCCGCGCCCGCCGAGGCGCCGATGCCCGATGCGTCAGGGACGATGTCTGAGGCTTTGATATCGCTAGAGGAGGAATGCGAGGCATGGGGCGGCATTCAGGCCCCCGACGGGTTCCGGGCGAACATGGTCACCGATATCGGCAAGGTGGACGACGGCACGTTCAACGAGTTCGCCTATGAAGGCTTGTTGGCTGCGGCTGAGTGCTTCGGCATCGAGGACACCGGCGTCATCGAAACCGCCTCAGAAGCCGACTACGCCTCCAACCTGAGCACCTCGGCGAGCGAGAACCCCGATGTGCTCATAACAGTGGGCTTCCTCATCGGGACCGACACGCTGGAAGCCGCCCTTGAGAACACCGATATCAACTACATCGGCGTGGACCAATTCCAGCCTGAGTATCCACCCAACTACGTGGGCGTGCTGTTCAACGAGCACGAGGGCGGCTTCATCGCCGGTGCCCTTGCCGCCTCCCTGAGCGAGACTGAAGTGGTCGGAGTGGTCGGCGGTGTGGAGATACCGCCGGTGGTGAAGTTCTTGAACGGCTACGAAGCCGGCGCCAAGTACATCAACCCCGACATTCAGGTTTTGAAGGTCTACAACGAGAGCTTCGCCGACCCAGCCAAGGGGGCGTCCGATGCCCAGCAGTTCATCGGCGAAGGCGCCGATGTCGTGTTCGGCGCCGGCGGCCCCACCGGTTCGGGGGGCATAAAAGCCGCGGCCGAGGCCGGGGCGTACGTCATCGGCGTAGACCAAGACGAGTACTACACGACCTTCGACGGCGGCGATGCCCCCGGTTCTGAGAACTTGGCCAGCTCGGCCATCAAGCGGGTGGACTTGTCGGTGTTCCGCAACATCGCCGAAGCGGTGCAAGGCACATTTTCCGGCGGCGCCTACACATTGACCGTGAGCAACTTGGGCATCACCTACGCCCCGTTCCACGATGCCGATGTGAGCGATGAGGCTGCGGCCACAGTGGAGCGAGTGCGTGCCAGCCTCGCCGATGGCAGTATCGAAACCGGTATTTGCGGAATAGACGGGCTGTACCTGGGCGAGAACTCGGCCTGCGACAGCTAGGGTGACCGACACCGTCCTCGAGGTTGACAGCGTCACCAAAACCTTCCCGGGGGTCGTGGCCAACGAAGATGTGAGCCTCACCCTCGACGAGGGCGAAATTCACTGCCTGCTCGGCGAGAACGGCGCGGGCAAGAGCACCCTGGTCAACATGGTGTTCGGTCTGTACCGGCCCGATCGCGGCACGATCCGCGTGCGCGGCCAAGACGTGTATTTTGAGGACTCGGGCGACGCCATCGCCCAGGGGATCGGCATGGTGCATCAGCACTTCCAGCTCATTCCCGTGTTCACGGTGGCCGAGAACATAATCTTGGGCAACGAGGTCACCAAAGGCGCCCTTTTGGATTTGGACACCGCCCGCCGCCGAATCCACGCCTTGGCCGAACGCTACGGGCTCGCTGTGGACCCCGATGCCAGGGTGGGCGACCTGTCGGTGGGAGAACAGCAGCGGGTTGAGCTGGTGAAGGCCCTTTTCAGGGATGCCGACATCTTGATTCTGGATGAGCCCACCGCAGTGTTGACCCCCGGCGAGGTGGACGACTTCTTCGGCGTGGTGCGAAGCCTCACCCAACAGGGCAAGTCCATCATCTTCATCACCCACAAGCTGCGAGAGGTGCTGGCCGTGGCCGACCGCATCACCGTGCTGCGAGCCGGCAAGGTCGTGGGCAGCACCACCGCGCAAGGCGCCACCCAGCAGTCGTTGGCCAACTTGATGGTGGGGCGCGATGTGGTGTTCCGGGTGGAAAAGGCCGACGCCGATCCGGGAGTACCGGTGGTGCGCGTGCGGGGCCTGCGCTCGCAAGACGATCGGGGAGCAGAGACGGTCACCGGATTGGACGTGGAGGTGAGGGCGGGGGAGGTCTTCGGCATTGCCGGCGTGGAGGGCAACGGCCAGCGAGAGCTGGTGGAGGCCATCTGCGGAATGCGCCCGGCAACCGGTGGGCGGGTGGAGATGCTCGGCGAGGACATTACCGACTGGAATCCGCGCCGGATCAACCAGTTGGGCGTGGCGCACATCCCCGAGAACCGCTCCAAGCACGGCGTGGTGGCCCAGTACTCCATTGCCGACAACCTGGTGCTCAACCGCTACAGCCAAGCCAAGTTCTCCGCGCGCGGCGTTCGCAACACCTCGGCCATCAATGCCGAGGCCGCGGCGCTGATGGAACAATTCGATGTGCGGGCGACAGGAGCATCAGCCGCCCTCAGCACCCTCTCGGGCGGCAACCAGCAAAAAGTGGTGGCCGCCCGAGAATTGACAGGTGAACTGCGAATCTTGGTGGTGGCGCAGCCCACCCGAGGCCTAGACGTGGGCTCCATAGAGTTCATCCACCGCCAGATCATCGCGCTGCGCGACCGCGGGGTGGCGGTGCTTTTGGTATCAGCGGAACTCGACGAGATCATGGCGTTGTCTGACCGCATCGGCGTGATGTACCGGGGCCGCCTCGCCGCCACGGTGGACGCAGCCGATGCCACCCGCGAAGCACTGGGCCTGTTGATGGCCACCGGCTCGTCATCGGCCACCGACCGGGAGAAGCAGTGAGCCGCCCCGGCAAAGCCGAGGCCGGCATCACCCGAGCCTCGGGGCACCTGCACCGGCTGTTGACCGAGGCTTGGCGGCTTCAGCCTCTCTACGTGTCGCTCTACGCCATCTTGCTGTCATTCCTCATTGGCGGCGTGCTGATCTCCATGATCGGCGTCAACCCCCTTACGGCGTACTGGGCGCTGTTGCGGGGCATGGTCGGCAACGGCGAGAGGCTGGCCGGATCGCTGGCCCGATCAGTGCCCTTCATCGGCTCGGCTCTGGCGTTGGCCCTGCCCTTCCGGGCCGGCCTGTTCAACATCGGCGCCGAGGGACAGCTTCTGGCCGGCGGGCTGACCGCGGCCTACGTGGGCGCTCTGTCATGGATGTCGGATGTCCCCGGCATCGTGGCCATTCCGCTCATCCTCATCGCCGGCACGATGGGCGGTGCGGCCTGGGGCGGGATTCCCGGCGTGCTGCGCACCAAAACCGGGGCCCATGAGGTGATCAGCACCATCATGTTGAACTCGGTGGTGTTGTTCGCGGCCCGATGGATGGTGGGATCGCGCGACCCGGTTGTCCTGCGCGACACCGACAGCACGGTTCCTCGCACCGACCCCATAGCCGACACCGCAGTGCTGCCCGAACTCGTGGACAGCCAGCCCGTGCTCCACACTGGCCTGTTCGCCCTGCTGGGCTTGTGCGTTGTGGTTGCCTTCATGCTCAACCGCACCAACTTCGGCTTCGAAATCGCAACGGTGGGCTTGAACCCCCACGCCGCCCATTACGCCGGCATGAACGTGAACCGGGTGATCGTGCTGGCCATGGCTGCGGCGGGAGCATTTGCCGGGCTCGCCGCGGCATCAGAGGTGTCGGGCACCAACGGGCACCTCCAACCCGGCACTTTTTTCCTGATGGGCTTCGACGGCATCGCCATCGCCCTTCTGGCCCGCACCAAGCCGGTGGCCATCATCGCCGCCGCCCTGTTGTGGGGGTCGATGCTGTCGGGGGCGCCGCTCATGCAGCAAGAGGCCGACATGTCCATCGACGTGGTGCGCATCATTCAGGCCTTGGTGCTGCTGTTCGTGGCCGCCGACGCCATCGTGCGATACCTGTTCCAGGTGCGCGAGCAAGGTCAGCAAGGTCAGAGCCCCTTCCAAGCCGCCTCCGTTGAGGGTGCGGTATGACCAC
Organism: bacterium; assembly: GCA_026709815.1. Taxonomy (GTDB): domain Bacteria; phylum Actinomycetota; class Acidimicrobiia; order Acidimicrobiales; family Bin134; genus Poriferisocius. Next base: position 4,963 of record JAPOSH010000022.1, read on the forward strand.
CTTGGAACACGCCTCGTCTTTGGCCCATGCGCCGCAACGGGTTCGACTGGATCGCGGCACCATCACCAGCCTGCTGTTCGGCCTCCTCGGGGTGGCGCTCATCGCTGGCGTGGCCCCGGCCATTGACAGCACCACCCGCCGCTTCAACCTTGAACGCCCGCCCGACCCGGCCGGCATCGGCTTCCATCCGCCTACCTGGATCATCGCCATCAGCGTGTTCTACCTGATCACCGCCATATTGGGTTTCAGCCCGCACGCGGCCCGACGATGGGCAGGGCTCTCAAGAGTTCTGAGCGCGCTGGGCCTTGTGCCCTTGGCCCTGGTGCTCAGCTTGGCCTTGTCAGACAACGCCGGCACGAACGTGACCAACCTGTTCAGCCAGTCTCTGGTGCTGGCCACGCCGTTGGCGCTCGGCGCCACCACGGGGTTGTGGAGCGAACGGTCGGGCATCATCAACATTGGCATTGAAGGAACCATGCTGGCCAGCGCCGGCGTCGGCTACATGACCTATGCCGTGGTCGGCGAGGCCAGCGCCACCGGCTGGCTGTGGTTCTCCATCCTCATCTCGGTGCTGGCCGGCGGTTTGGTTGCCGCCCTGCACGCCGTGCTGTCCATACGCTTCGGCGTGAACCAGATCGTGTCCGGCGTGGTCATCAACCTCTTCGCCCTCGGGCTGACCGGCTTCTTGCGCTCCGAAGTCATCTTCAGAACCGGCAACACCAGCGGGGTCAGCACTTCAGACGTGGGCCTGCCGCTGCTGTCGTCCATCCCTGTGGTGGGCGAGCAGCTCTTCAGAGGCGGACCCATCTACTGGATGATGTACCTGGTGGTGTTCGGCACCTGGCTGGTGATGTTCCGCACCCCGTGGGGGCTGAGGGTGCGATCCTGCGGCGAGAACCCCCACGCCGCCGAAACCCTGGGCATCAACGTGCTGCGGGTCCGCTATCAGTCGGTGATCTTGGGAGGCCTCATCGCCGGACTCGCCGGAGCTTGGTTCTCGATGGAGTCACAAGGCGGTTTTGAAGACAACATGACCAACGCTGCGGGGTTCATCGCCCTCGCGGCTTTGATATTCGGCAAATGGACGCCCTGGGGGGCCTTTGGCGGCGCGCTTTTGTTCGGGTTCTCCCGGGCTTTGGGCACGCGTTTGCAGTTCCTCGGCGTAGAGGTCAGCGGCTTTGAGATTCCCAGCGAGTTCTTCCAGTCTTTGCCGTTCGTGGTCACCTTGATTGTGGTGGCGGGAGCGGTGGGCCGGTCGGTGGGGCCCGCCGCCGCAGGAGCGCCGTTTCAAAAAAGCCGATGAACGCTGACCTGTCGATCAACTGGGATGAGCTTCGGGCTGCAGCCCGGCAAGCGGCCAAGGCTGCCTATGCCCCGTATTCCAAGCTGTCGGTGGGCGCCGCCGGGCTGGTTGACAACGGGCGGACCGTCAGCGGCTGCAACGTGGAGAACGCTTCTTACGGGCTCACGCTGTGCGCCGAATGCGGCCTGGTGGGCGACCTGCACCGCACCGGAGGCGGGCGACTGGTGGCGGTGGCGGTGACCGACGGCGACGGAAGCCCGCTCACCCCGTGCGGACGCTGTCGCCAACTGCTCTACGAGGCGGGTGGGGCAAGCTGCCTGGTGAACGAGACCCACACCGTGGGCGACCTGATACCCGGCGCCTTCGGCCCCGAAGACCTCCCGTGAACACAGACTCTCCGGGGCAAGGACGGACCGTGAGCGCCGTCGATCTCATCGTGGCCAAGCGAGACGGCGGCGAGCTGGGCGACCAGCAGATCAGGTGGTTCATCGAAGGGGTCACCTCCGGCGCCATCCCGGCGGAGCAAGCCGCCGCCCTACTCATGGCCGTCGTGTGGCGGGGAATGACGCCCCGAGAGCTGGCCACATGGACTGCGGCCATGATCGACAGCGGCCGGCGGCTGGATTTGTCGAGCCTGGCCCGGCCCACGGTCGACAAGCACTCCACCGGCGGCGTGGGCGACAAGGTGTCGCTGGTGCTGTGCCCGCTGCTGGCGGCGTGCGGCGCAGCGGTGCCCCAGCTCTCCGGGCGGGGCTTGGGCCATACCGGGGGCACCCTCGACAAGATGGAAGCCATCAGCGGCTGGCGGGCCGCCCTCAGCCACGACCAGTTTCTGGGCCAGCTCCAAGAGGTGGGCGCGGTGATCGCGGCGGCCACCGCCGACCTGGCCCCGGCCGATCGGGTGCTGTACGCCCTGCGGGACGTGACCGGGACGGTGGCGTCGATCCCGCTGATCGCCAGCTCGATCATGTCCAAGAAGATCGCCGAGGGCACCGCCGGGCTGGTGCTGGATGTGAAGTTCGGCTCGGGGGCGTTTCTGCCCGACCCGGCCATGGGCACCGAGCTGGCCCGAACCATGGTGAGCTTGGGCCACGCCCACGGGGTGGAAACCGTGGCGCTTTTGACCGATATGGACCAGCCCCTCGGCCTCGCCGCGGGCAACGCTCTCGAGGTGGCCGAGGCGATCGAGGCTTTGGCCGGGGACGGTCCCACCGATTTGGTGGAGGTGACCCTGGCCCTGGCCGACGAGATGGTGGCCCTGGCCGGTCTCGATGCCGACCCCGCCGAGATGCTGGGCGCGGGCCGGGCCATGGACGCGTGGCGGGCCATGGTGGTCGCCCAGGGCGGCGACCCCGCCGCTTCGCTGCCCACCGCCCCGGTGGTGGACCACTGGACCGCCCCGGCCGCCGGGGTGATCAGCCGGATCGACGCACTGGACGTGGGCTCGGCCGCCTGGCGGCTGGGCGCGGGCCGGGCCCGCAAGGAGGATGCCGTGTCGGCGGCCGCCGGAGTCCGGCTGCGCCGCGTGGCCGGCGACCGGGTGGCTGCAGGCGAGGTGATCGCCGAACTCCACACCGACGATCCCGCTCTTCTGCCGGCGGCTCACGAGGCCCTGTCACAGGCGCTGACCCTCACCGACACCGCTCCCGAGCCCCGTCGCCTGATCGCCTCTCGGATCACCCGCTCATCGCCGCCGCCTGAGAAGCCCTCGGACTCCGTAGTGTTTAGCCAGTGATCCACCCGACGGCCGAAGAAGTCAGAGCCGCTCCGAAGGTCTTGTTGCACGACCACTTGGACGGCGGCCTGCGCCCGCAAACCGTGGTGGAATTGGCGGCGGAGACCGGCTACGCCAGCCTGCCCACCACCGACGCCGACGACCTAGCCCGATGGATGGTGCGAGGGGCCAGCCGGTTGGACCTCGCCCTGTACTTGGAGACGTTCGCCCACACCGTGGGGGTCATGCAGACCCGCGACGCCTTGGAGCGGGTGGCCGCTGAGTGCGCCGCGGACCTCGACGACGACGGAGTGGTCTACGCCGAGGTGAGGTTCGCCCCCGAGCTGCACACCGAGGGCGGCCTGAGCCTCGACGAGGTGGTGGAAGCGGTGGTGACCGGCTTCGAGGCGGGCCGCGAGGGGCGCAGCATCCGCATCGGCACGCTTTTGACCGCTATGCGCACCGCGGCCCGGTCGCTGGAGATCGCCGAGTTGGCCATCCGCCATCGCGACCGGGGCGTGGTGGGCTTCGACATCGCCGGGGCCGAGGCCGGCAACCCGCCCACCCGTCACCTCGACGCCTTCCATTTGATTCAGCGGGAGAACTTCCACTTCACCATCCATGCCGGGGAGGCCTACGGCCCGCCGTCCATCTGGGAGGCGGTGCAGTACTGCGGCACCGAGCGGCTGGGCCACGGCGTGCGGATCACCGACGACATCGGATTCGACCCCGACGGCACCCCCCGGCTGGGCCGCCTGGCCGCCTTCGTGCGGGACCGGCGCATCCCCCTGGAGCTGTGCCCCACGTCCAACGTCCACACCGGGGCGGCGCCGTCAATCGCCGATCACCCCATCAAGTTGCTGAGCGACCTGCGGTTCCGGATCACCGTGAACACCGACAACCGCCTGATGAGCGCCACCTCGATGACCCGGGAGGTGATGCAGCTGGTGGAGGAGTTCGGCTTCAGCTGGGCCGACATCCAGTGGCTGACCATCAACGCCATGAAGAGCGCCTTCATCCCCTTCGACGAGCGCCTGGAGATCATCAACAAGGTGGTCAAACCGGCTTACGGCCCGCTGGCGCTATGACCGCTGACGGCGACATCGTCGACCTCGATGCCGAGGGGAGTGCCTCGTGATCGACACCGTCGGCCTCGATGCCGATGACACCCTGTGGCACAACGAGTCGATCTTCGCTGACTACGAGCAGCGAATGGCCGACCTGGTGGCCCGTTACCTGCCCGGTGTGGACTTCCACCAACGGCTCATCGAGCTGGAGCGCCACAACGTGGCCATTTTCGGTTACGGCATCAAGGGGTTCGAGCTGTCGATGATCGAGACCGCCAACGAGGCCACCGAGGGCCGGATCACCGCCCAGGAGATCC
>JAPOSH010000058.1 GCA_026709815.1 bacterium
TCTGGCCGACGCGACCGTAGGCCAGATCTTCGGAGTCCACGCCGATCGGGCGCTCCTCTGAACTCGTTCCTCCGCCTCCGCCGCAGGCCGCTCCCAACAGAGCCAACATCAGCACCATCACCAACACTTGTGCCCGGCGCATGGCGACACCTCCTCTGAACCAGTGCCTCATAACAATAGGCAACGCGCTCCGAAACCGAGAAATGTGGTGGTCAGGGGGGTAGTTGTGCCTTCTTCTTTCCCGGCAGGCGCGTTCGGGATGAGCGTGGGAGACTCGGGCCTATGAGCGCAGACATCGTCATCCGCGGGGGAACAGTGGTGGACGGCTCGGGCGAGCCGGGACGGGAGGCCGATGTGGCCATCAGCGCTGACCGCATCAGCGATATCGGTTCGGGGCTGTCGGGCAAGGTCGAGTTGGACGCCGCCGGCCAGGTGGTGGCGCCCGGGTTCATCGACATCCACACCCATTACGACGCCCAGGTGTTCTGGGATCCATCGCTCACTCCGTCGTGCTACCACGGGGTGACGTCGGTGATCGCCGGAAACTGCGGTTTTTCCATTGCCCCCACCCGGCCCCGCCACCAAGACCTCATCGCCCGCACGCTCGAGAGCGTCGAGGACATGAATGCGGACACTCTGGCCGAGGGCATCCCCTGGGACTTCGAGACCTTCCCCGAGTATCTGGACTCCGTCTCCCGCCGTGGCACCGCTCTCAACTTCGGGGCCTACATCGGCCATACCGCGCTGCGGCTGTTCGTGGTGGGCGACGAGGCTTACGAGCGGGCGTCAACCGAAGATGAGGTGGTCCGCATGGCCGAGGTGGTGGCCGAGGCGGTTGAGGCCGGGGCGGCCGGGCTGGCCACCAGCTTTGCCATGACCCACCGCGGCGCCGACGGCTTGCCCGTCCCCAGCCGATTCGCCACGCGGGAGGAGTTCGAGGCGCTGATCGGTGTTCTGGGCCGCAAGCGCCGGGGCGTGGTGTCGGTGGCCCCCGGCGAGCAGGTGGGCATCAGTGACCTTTATGCGCTGCAACCCCAGGTGGGGGTGCCGTTCACCTACGGCGCTCTTTTGACCTTCCCCGATGGCAACCACGAGAAGAGCGCGGCCCGCAACCGGGAGGCGCGGGAACAGGGAATCGAGGTGTGGCCCCAGGTCACTCCCCGCCCCCTCACCTTCCAGATGGAGATGGCCGATCCGTTCACCCTCAACGTGAACCCCGAGTTCGCCGCCCTGATGGGCCAGGATCGCGGTGCCCGGCTCAGGGCCTACGGCGACGGTCTCTGGCGCGACCGCGCCGATGAGGCGTTCAAGAACCAGAGGGCCATGCGGCCGCGGTGGGAGACGTATCAGATCGCTGAGACGGCTTGTAACCCCGAACTGATCGGCCGGCCGATAACCGATGTGGCCGCCGAGCGGGGGGTGCGTCCCCTCGACGTGCTGCTCGATGCCGCGGTGGACGACAACCTGACCACCCGGATCAGCTGCATCATCGCCAACGACGACCCCGACGGGGTGGCAATGCTGCTGCGACAAGACGGCTGCACCCTTGGGCTGTCCGACGCCGGAGCCCATGTCGGCCAGCTTTGCGACGCGCCCCAGGCCACCGACTTCTTGGGCCATTGGGTACGCGATCGCCAGCTCATGCCGCTGGAGAAGGCGGTGCGGAAGCTCTCGACGGTGCAGGCCGACATGTTCAATCTGAAAGACCGGGGCCGCCTGCGGCCCGGCGCCTATGCCGATGTGGTGGTTTTCGACCCTGACACCGTGGCCCCTGGACCGCTGCGCCGGGTTCGAGACTTTCCCGCCAACGCCGAGCGGCTCACCGCCGACGCCTCGGTGGGCATCACCCATGTGCTGGTGAACGGCACCCCCATTCGCTGTGGCGGCGAGATGGACCACGGCGGCGTGGCCGCCAACCCCGGCCGCATCCTTCGCCCCGCTGCCCGCTGAGCGCTCACCGCAAGTCGCTCTGGCGCGGCCCGGCGCCGCGGGCCTAGGCTGGGCCTGGAACGCAAAAGCACAGAGAGCGACAGCGTGGTCGTTCCCGCATGATGACGAGGAGATCGCCATGGGGAACAACACTGACTGGCGGGTTGAGTTGAACCAGGCCGGCGCCAGTCTGCAAGAGCTGCTGTCAGAGGGCATGCCGGCCGAAGATCTTGGCCGCTGGGTGCAGCGACTCGAGGAGAGGCTTGGACAGCTCAGCCGGGCGTTGACCGGTTTCAGCTCGGATTGCGATGGCGGGCTGTACGACGATTGCGTCGAGCTGGCCCCCCGGCTGGTGCCCCGAGTCAACAAGATCCGCTCCGAGCAGGTGCAGCTCCAAGCCTCGGTGGATCAGCAGATCCAGCGGCTGCAAACCGATGAGCCCGACTCCAGCCTGCACCGGTCGATGGCTGACATCATCCACAAGGTGGGCCGGTTAAACCACCACGCCGTCGATCTGGTGTACAGCGCTTACGACACCGACCTCGGCGGTCCCGGCTGATCCTGGCCCCGCCTGTGCGGCTCAGAGCTCTCCGAATTGGCGGTCGCCCGCGTCGCCCAAGCCGGGCACTATGTAGGCCCGCTCATTGAGCCCCTCGTCGATGGCAGCGGCAAACAAGCGCACGCCGGGAGCGGCTGCTTGCAGGGCTGCCACCCCTTCGGGTGCGGCGAGCACGCACACCGCGGTGATCTGCCCGGCCCCGGCGGCGGCCATTCGACCGCACGCGTAGGCCAGCGAGCCTCCGGTGGCCAGCATCGGTTCCAAAACCAGCACGGCCCGACCCCCGAGGTCGTCGGGAACCGTGTTGAGATAAGGCTCAGGCTGAAACGTCTCCTCGTTGCGGCGCACTCCCAGAAAACCCACAGTGGCGTTGGGCAAGAGTCGGCTGGCGGCGTCCAGCATTCCCAGCCCGGCCCGCAGCACCGGCACCAGCAGCGGGGGGTCGTCGATGCGAACCCCAGTTGCCGGCGCCAGAGGGGTGATCGTCTCCACGGTGGTGCAGCGAACATCTCGCAGGGCCTCATAAACCAGCAGACCGCCCAGTTCGCCGAGCGCTTGCCGGAATTGCGGCGATTGGGTTTCGCGGCTGCGGAGCAGGGTGAGACGGGCCTGAGCCAAAGGGTGGTCGACCACTGTCACGCTCATAGCCTCACCTTAGGCACTCCAATCAAGTGCTCTACTGTCGCCCGCTGGCCCTATTCTTGGGCCAGTGAGCGATTTGTTGGCCGTCGGCGTTCCAGCGCACACGGCCGATGCCGTGGCCGGGGTGCGCATCACCCCGGTTGACGCCGTGGGGCTCGAGCAGCGGGCCGCTGCGCTGTGTACCCGGTCGATCAAGTCATCGTCCAAGCAAGCGGCGCTCGATTTGGCCATCCGGGTGATGGACTTGACCACGCTGGAGGGGGCCGACACCGCGGCGCGGGTCCAGGCGCTGTGCGCTCGGGCCCGACGCCCCGACGCCGGTGACTGGTCGGTGCCGCCGGTGGCCGCGGTTTGCGTGTACCCCGAGTTGGCCCCGGTGGCCGTCGATGCGCTGGCCGGCTCTTCGGTGGCGGTGGCCAGCGTGGCCGGCGGGTTTCCCGCGGGGCTGGCCCCTTTGGAGTCCCGGCTGGCCGAGATCGCCTGGGCGGTGGCCGCCGGCGCTGGCGAGGTGGACATCGTGTTGAACCGGTCGGCGTTCTTGTCGGGCCGGTACCAGCAGGCCTACGACGAGATCGTCGCGGCCAAGCAAGCCTGCGGGTCGGCCCACCTCAAGGTGATCCTGGAGACCGGAGAGCTGGGCGCCTACGACCAGATCAGGAGGGCGTCGATGCTGGCCATGGTGGCCGGGGCCGACTTCATCAAGACCTCCACCGGCAAGATCGGCGCCTCATCTACTCCTGCCACCGCCTTGTGCATGGCTGAGGCCATCCGAGACATGGCCGAGCAGACCGGGCGGGTCGTGGGCCTCAAGCTGGCCGGGGGCATCCGCACCGCCAAACAGGCTTGGCACTACCAGGTGATCGTGGGCGAGACCCTGGGTTTGGGGTGGTTGACGCCGGAGCGATTCCGGCTGGGGGCGTCCAGCCTGCTCAACGACGTGCTCATGCAGCGGGCCAAGCTGCGCGACGGCCGCTACCAGCGGCGGGAGGATTTCAGCGTTGACTGAACCATCGGCTTTGAAACTTCACCTGGGGAAATGCACCCTCACCATGCGGGAGGATTTCAGCGTTGACTGAACCATCGGCCTCTGGCGGCAAGCTCGCGCCGACGGGCGAACTCAGCCTCGATTACGCGCCTGCCCCCGAGTCGATTGCGCCGGTGCGCCTGGCTTCGCAGTACGGCCTGTTCGTGGGGGGCGAGATGCTGGAACCGGTCCGAGAGCGGCTGGCGCCCACGGTGAACCCGGCCACCGGAGAGGTTCTGGCCGAGGTGAGCGTGGCCGACGCCGCCGATGTGGATCGGGCGGTGGCCGCGGCCCGGTCGGCCTGGGAGGGGGGATGGCGCGACCTGCCCGGCGCTGAGCGGGCCAAGTACCTGTACCGGGTGGCCCGCCTGCTCCAGGAGAGGGCCCGTGAGTTCGCAGTGCTGGAGACCATGGACGGGGGCAAGCCCATCCGAGAGTCCCGCGACGTGGATGTTCCGCTGGCCGCAGCCCACTTCTTCTATTACGCCGGGTGGGCCGACAAGCTCGACTACGCCTTCAGCGGCCGCCGGGCCGCCCCCGTGGGGGTGGCGGCGCAGGTCATACCATGGAATTTCCCGCTGCTGATGGCGGCTTGGAAGCTGGCCCCCGCGCTGGCCTGCGGGAACACCGCGGTGCTCAAACCGGCGCCCACCACCCCGCTCACCGCCCTGTTGTTGACCGAAGTTCTACGCGACGCCGAGCTGCCTGCCGGCGTGGTCAACATCGTCACCGGCGACGACGCCACCGGGGCGGCACTGGTGTCGCACCCCGGCGTGGACAAGGTGGCCTTCACCGGATCGACCGAAGCGGGCCGGGTCATCGGTGCCGAGGTCGCCGGCACCGGCAAGCGGCTCACCCTGGAGTTGGGGGGCAAGGCGGCCAACATCGTGTTCGAAGACGCCGCTTTGGACCAGGTGACCGAGGGCATCGTCAACGGCATCTACTTCAACGGCGGGCAGGTGTGCTGCGCCGGGTCACGCCTGCTGGTGCAGGAGTCGGTGGCCGACGCGGTGGTGGGCAAGCTCCGGCGGCGCATGGACACCCTGCGCGTGGGCGACCCGCTGGACAAGAATACCGATATCGGCGCCATCAACTCCCAGGCCCAGCTGGATCGCATCGCCGAGTTGGTGGCGTCCGGCGTGGCCGAGGGGGCCGAGCTGTATTCTCCGCCGTGCGAGCTGCCCGATCGGGGTTTCTTCCATCCTCCTGCGCTGTTCACCAATGTGTCCACCGCTCACCGCATCGCCCGGGAGGAGATCTTCGGCCCGGTGCTGTCGGTGCTCACCTTCCGCACCGCCGCCGAGGCGGTGGCCAAGGCCAACAACACCCCCTATGGGCTGTCGGCCGGCATATGGACCGAGAAGGGATCGCGCATTTTGTGGATGGCCGATCAGATGCAGGCCGGCGTGGTTTGGGCCAACACCTTCAACCGCTTCGACCCAGCGAGCCCCTTCGGCGGCTACCGGGAGAGCGGCTACGGCCGCGAGGGGGGCCGGTCCGGCCTTCTGCCCTATGTGGGGCTCGTGGCATGACCGAGCGACTGGCGGTCAACAAGACCTACAAGCAGTTCATCGGCGGGGCTTTCGAGCGCTCCGAGTCGGGCCGGTCGTATCCGGTGGTCGGCGCCGGGGGAGAGCTGTTGGCCCATGCCGTACAGGGATCGCGCAAAGACGTGCGGGACGCGGTGGCCGCCGCTCGGTCGGCTCAGGGGGGATGGGCCGGGCGCACCGCCTACAACCGAGGCCAGATCCTGTACCGGGTGGCTGAGGTTATGGAATCCCGCCGAGACGAGTTCGCCGCTGAGGTGGCCCGAGCGGGCGATGGGTGCGACCATTCGGCCGCCGCAGCGGAGACCGCCGCCGCCATCGACCGCTGGGTGTGGTACGCGGGCTGGGCCGATAAGTTCGCCACCGTGCTGGGCGGGGTCAATCCGGTGGCCGGTCCCTACTTCAACCTCAGCGTGCCCGAGCCGGTCGGAGTGGTGGGGATCGTGGCCCCCGACGAGCCGCCCCTGCTTCCGCTGGTGTCGCGGCTGGCCCCGGTGATCGTGTCGGGTAACACCGCGGTGGTGCTGGCCTCCGAACGCGGCCCGCTGGCGGCGGTCACCCTGGCCGAGACCCTGGCGCTGAGCGACGTGCTCGCGGGGGTGGTGAACATCATCACCGGCCGCCGCGATGAGCTGGTCCCCCCGCTGGCCGACCATGCGGCGGTGGACTCTCTGGACATCTCCGGCTGCGATTCGCAGCAGAGCGCTAATGCGGCCCGTCAGGCCGCGGCCACCATCACCCGGGTGGTGAGCGCATCGGCTGCCGAGCAGCAGTGGGCCGCCGAAGCCGCCCAGAGCCCCTACCTGATCGACGCCTTCTGCGAGACCAAAACCGTCTGGCACCCCAAGGGAAGATGAGCTCGAGCCCGTTTGTGCTCGGCGTCGACCTCGACGGGGTGTGCGCTCAGCACACGGTGGCGTTTCGCAGGGTGGTGGCCCAAGAGAAGGGCGTCCCCGAGGAGTCGCTCACCCTGGAGTGCGGTTGGGGCTTTCAGGAATGGGGTTTTGAAGAGGGCGATTTCGAGGTCTACCACCGGCGGGCGGTGGCCGAGCATCGGATGCTGGCCGACCTGCCACCCATGCCCGGCGCCTCTCGGGCGCTGTGGCGGCTGTCGGAGGCCGGGGTGTGGATCCGCATCATCACCCACCGGCTGTACACCAACTGGGATCACGCCATCGCCGCCGGAGACACCGCCGAATGGCTGGACAAGGCCAAGATCCCCTACCGCGATCTGTGCTTCGTGGGCGGCAAGACCGCGGTGGACGCCCACGTCTACGTCGAGGACGCCCCCCACAACATCGAGGCTCTCCGGTCCGAGGGCCGAACGGTGATCGTGTTCGACCAGCCCTACAACCGGGAGCTGGATCCGCCCCGAGCCTCCACCTGGGATGAGGTGGAGGCCATGGTGTACGACCAACTGACCGCCCACCAGGGCGCCGTCCAGCACCAGCTCCCCACCTTCGACCCCAGCACCGACCGCCTCGGCGGCCGGAGCCTCTGATGGCCAGCTGCCTTTAGGGGCTTTGCTGTGTTTCACAGTTTATGTGATAACGTTAAGCACAGATTCTAAGTTTGGAGTGGCATTCGTGAGAAACATCACAGTGGCAGTGGACGAGGAGACGCACCGTTTGGCGCGAATCCGAGCGGCGGAGTTGGACACCTCGGTGTCGTCACTGGTGCGGGGCTACCTCCGCGGGCTGGCGCGAGGCGACCGGGCGGCGACCGGGGCTGAAGCGGCTTCGGAATCGGAAGCCGAACGCCGACGAAGGCTGTTGGGCGAGGCCATTGGCGACATCACCGGCAATGGCGGCGGTCTGCGCATCGCTGCCAATGTGCCTCGGAACGCCCTTTATGACCGCAGTGCGCTTCGTTGACACCAACATCTTGTTATACGCCGTCAGCGCGTTGTCTGAGGATTCGGCCAAGCGCAGCCGCGCGCTTGCGCTGCTAGAGAACGGCAACCTCGCCCTTTCGGTGCAGGTGATTCAGGAGTTCTACGTGCAAGCGACCCGGCCGAACCGCTCAGACGCTCTCAGCGCTGAACAGGCACTGCGCTTTTTGGAGGCTATTGACAGCTTTCCCGTTCAGCCGGTGACAGAGCAGGTTTTCCGAAACGCGGCGTCCGTCAGCCGGCGTTTTGGGCTTTCGTATTGGGACAGCGCAATCTTGGCCGCAGCCCAAGCGATGGGCTGCGAGATCGTCTTGTCCGAAGACATGAGTTCCGAGCAGGACTACGACGGCATCCGGGTGGTCAACCCCTTCAATGCCAGCAGCGTTGAATCTTGACTGACTCGCTCCGGTACCGACCGGCTCGGTGCCCGTATTGCCGGGTGGGTCACGATTTGCAGATTTTTGAGATCGTCTGCGGTGAAGCTCCCGCTACCGCCGCGATGTCTCGAAGGGAGGCGCCGTTCGCATGAGCCAGACGCACCGCCGTCTCCCACTGTTCGTCGATGTCCTTGCGCTCTCGGGTGACCCGCTCCACAACTCGGAGCGCGGCGCCTTGGGCACTGCTCGAGATCTCGATCTCGTCAAGATCCCAGCGTGAAGCGGCCCTGCTCATCCTGCCTCCCTGATCGCCCGGCGTATTTTGGCTATGACCTCTCGGATGAGTACCGCGGCCACCAGCTGGTCGCTGCGGCGCTCGAGAATCTCGGCAACGCCGCCTAACGCCTCAAGCGTGTGGACGAGTTCGGCCTCGTCGAGTTCTAGGGTGATCCTCACAGCATAAGTCTACTATATAGACACTCCGTCCAATATCTAGACAAGATGGCCGGGGGCGGCGAGGGGGAGGCAAGTGCTGCTTCTGTGCCTATTTGCTCAGGTGTCGCAGCCTCGGAGTATCGTGTGCGAGGAGCGAGCTAAGAGGGCTGCCGTGACACAAGGGAACCGCTACGCAGACATTGAGGTCGAAGTGCTTGACGAGCATGGTGTGAGCGCTGTCATCGACAATGCCCTAGCCGAGGCGCAGTGTGGTTGGGAGGATCTCCAAGAGCAGGCTAAGGCCGGACGTTTCTCAAGCGAGACCGCACGGCGTGCCTGGTTCGTCGTCTCTTCCTTTGCCGAGTAGACGACTGCCTGGCCTGGAACGCCAGGCAAAAGCATTCGCGGGCGAACTCACGGACGTGCTGAACGGGACTGTCACTGACGGTATCCGTCTGAACGTCTTTATGGACACTCGCGGACGCGCAGTGGTCGGCTTGCGATCTTTACATACGACTACGTTCGAGATCCGCCCAACGAATATCCAGAAGCACATTTTCATCTCCAAGGGACATCGAGCACGCTACAAAAACTCTTGGAGGTCGGAGAAAGCGGTCCGACGAGCACCGCTTAGTCTTAGCCTCTTGTCATTCTATGCTTTCCACTGTCCGTACGCGACACCGCTGACCCGCGGCTCGCGGGCGAGCAACTCTCCGAGTTCTGAGATCTCGTCGATGTCCCAGCCCAAAGCATCGCACACCGCTTCATCCCAGCGACGACGGATAGGGGTATAGCCATCGCGGGACTGCGGAAC
>JAPOSH010000157.1 GCA_026709815.1 bacterium
GAGTGTCATCATCCAAGATGGGAGCGTTCTTGAGCACCCGAGGAGTGCTGTCACCGGCTCTGACCACCACCTCGTAGGGGCCTCGGGGATCGCGGCCCAAAAGAAGTGCGACCCGATCGTCGTTCTCCGAGCGAAGGGTCAGGCCTTCTTTTTCTTTCTTCTCTTGAATATCTTCCTGACGATCCACAAAGTGGCGATGATACCGGCCACAGGACCGAACTTCTTGGCCGCGGGAGGGCCAGCTACCTCTAGCAAGTCAACCGCTTCGGGCTCGGGACTCGACACCGCTCTGCTGCCTGACTCCTCAGCAGGAGCACCGTCGGCAGCGGAAGAGTCGTCTGCGGAAGAGTCGTCTGCGGGGGCCGACAGCATTTCTTCCAGATTATGGGCAAACTGGTCCATGATCTTGGCGCTCACGTCGGGAATGAGGTTGCGGCCAATCTGAGCCACCTTGCCGGTGATCTTGAGGTCGGTGGCCACTCCGACTCTGGTGCGGTCATCGCCGAGGGACTCCACCATGGCCGTGATCTGCGCGCTGGCGTTCCCCTGCCCCCGGGTCTCCCGGCCCTCAGCCAAGATGACCACCTTCATGGCGTCCTCGTCGCGTTCGACAAACGTGGCCTTGCCCTTGTACTGGGCGTTGACCGGACCCACCTTGACCTTGACCAGGCCCCGGTACTCCTCTCCTTCGATTTCGGTGAGCCGCGCGCCGGGCAGGCAGGGGGCGATTCGCTCCACATCATTGAAGGCGGCCCAAACATCGCCGGCGGGCGCGTTCACCTCGATCTCGTTGCTCATCTCCATGCTTTCAGCTCCTCTGGTTTTCGTTCAGACAATTCGATTCCAAACCCTTCAGGACCATGCTGCCAGATCCTCAACCGTGTCGAAATCCACCGGTTCTCCGCTACAGGATACTTCCACAACCTGCTCGGGCCGCATTCGCATAACCATTCTGGCCCCGGCGTCGCCGCTGGTGGGCAAGAGCGGCCATACTGCCGCTCCCAGCTTCACCGGCGGGCTGCGGCGGCCTCGGTAGAGTGCGGTCACCAGGTCGCCTTGCGCCTCGGCCACCGCTCGCCATGACTCAGCCCCCACCAAGGGCTGATCACCGAGCCCCACCACCACGGCGTCGTGGCCGTCGTGCTCCGCTGCGAACACGCCGACCCGCAGCGATGTGGCCTGACCCAGCGCCCAAGAGTGGTTCTGCACCAACACCACACCATCGGGAACCAGGTCAAGCAACTCCACCGCCCCGGTCACGACATAAACCCCGTCGAGGTTGGCGGCCATTGCGGCGTCGAGGGCGTGCCGCACCACGGTCTTGTCTCGAAACGGGGCCCGCAGCTTGTGGGTTTCGCCTCCGAATCGGGTCCCGGCGCCCGCGGCCAAAACGACAGCGGCAACTGTCATGTCGGGACCAAATCCATCAGCCCGGCCCCGGTCATCATGGCCTGAACACTTCGCCATCGGGGTGAAATGCCGACCAGGCGAACCAGAACTCGTTGGTGTGCACAACCGGCGCAAGCCGGCGGCCGGCCAGCTCCCCGCCTGTCGCCTGACCGAGCACGTTCCAGGTCGAGCCGGTGCGGTCGTCGGTGAAGCGGCCGTCGCCCGACGGCGCGAACTCCAGCACCTCGCCGTCTACCCGACGGTCGAAGGCCAGAGCCGCCCCCACATCGGCCCCGCCTGCGGTCAAGGGCCCGTCCAGGGCATCGGCGGTGCCCGGCGACCACAGCACCACCACCGGAGTCCCAGCCACGGTGTCGTTCACCGCGCCGGCGGCCTGCACCACGCTGAACGGATAGGCCTTGTCACGGCCCTGCACCGTCACTCCGACGGTGCGCTCCAAGGCGGGATAGCGGTCGTCCAGAATGGTGGATTCGAAGAACGCAGGAATCGGCGCCGACCGGGAGGTGTACTGCACATAGGGATTGCGCCCGTAGCTGTCGGCGGAACGACCGGGCGGGGCCAGCACCACACCTTGGGGATAGCCGGCCTTGAAGTCCCGCCACGACACGATGGCCGACGGGATGACGTCCAGGCGATGGCCGGCATAGGCCCCCACCAGGCCCTCACCGCCGATCTGCTGCCATAGCGATTCGGTGGCGTCATCCCACATCACCAGATCGCTGTTGCGCAAAAGGCCAGAAGTGCCGAACCGCAGTCGCCGGCCGTCGATGACCGGGTCGAATACCAGCGCGCTGTTGCACAGCGGGCAGTAAGTGACCAGCACCGGGCGGCCATTGACCTCGTCGTTGACGATCTCATGGACGATGAGCATGGCCAGCGGGTAGAAGCGAGCAGTTTCGCCCGCCACCAGCAGCAGACCGGGCTCAGGATCGCTCCATCCGGCCTGCGCCGCGGGGACGAACTCGGGGCTGTCGATGGGCGGGATGCGGTCGCGAATGGGAACGACCGAGATGCCGATGCGCAACTCGTCGAGGTCGATCGTGCGGGTGGACCAGTCGGTGGCCCAACCAGACGAAACCTGAGCCAAGCTCCCGGAAGGCCCGTCGCCGCCGGTGAGCACCTGAGGGGTGGGCCGGGCCGCCTGCGGTATTGGGGCCGGGACCGGGGTTTCAACCGCCGGCGCCGCGGTGGGCGTGGCGGCAGGTGCTTCTGCCACTTCGGTTGCGGGTTCCAGCGGCACAGCAGGATCATCAACGGCAGGTTCGCCGCGGCCGCAAGCCGATGCCGCCAACCCCGCCGCGCTCAACAGGGCCAAGAACGCCAAAGCCAGGCGCTTGTTGCCGGCGCCTGCCTTTGCAGCCAAGTTGAACCTGTTCAACAAGACCAACTCGCGGCGGCCAAGCTCAACCTGCTCAACGAAGCCAACTTTTCGCGCTCACCGGTTGTCCGACGGACGGTGGATAGGGCCTTGGCGGTCGCGCAGCGAAGGAGCGGCATGGCCGGTGCGGTTGGCAATGATCTCCGCGCACACCGAGACCGCGGTCTCCTCGGGGGTGCGCGAGCCGATGTCCAGCCCGATGGGCGCCATGAGCCGGTCGATGCCCTTCTGGTCTACGCCGACCTCGCGCAGCCGCTCGAGGCGAGTGGCGTGTGTGCGCCGGCTTCCCATGACCCCGATGTAGCCCACCTCGGTGGCCACCGCCCGCTGCACCGCGGGCACATCGAACTTGGGGTCGTGGGTGAGGATGCACACCGCGTCGTGAGAGCCGAGCCGGTGGCCGTAGGCGTCGAACACCTCATCGGGCCAGGCCACCATCACTCGGTCGGCCATGGGGAATCGCTTGACGGTGGCGAATACCGAGCGGGCGTCGGCCACGACCACGTTGAACCCCAGCAGCTTTCCCGCCCGGGCCAGCGCAGCGGTGAAGTCCACCGCCCCGAAAACAAGCATGATCGGCGGGGGCGAGAACGACTCGATGAACACCGACACGTCGGTTTCCCGAGCCTGCCCCTCGGCCCCGTAGTGCCGCACGCCGGTGCGGCCTGCGGCCAGTTCTCCCGCGGCGTCGCGGCTCACGATCCGGTCCAGCTCCAGATGGCCGAGGGTGCCGAGAGCGACGCCGCCGGGCTCGACCACCAGTTTGGCGCCGGCGTTGCGACCCTCGATGACGGTGGCCAGCGCCACCGGCCGCTCATCGGCGATGGCATCCCGAAGCCGTTGGTAGAGATCGGACACCGCTACCAACCTCGACGCTTGCGAGAGGCGTCAAACCACGCCGACGGGCGGCGGCGCAAGATTCTCACCAATCCAGCGGCTCGATGAACAGGTGGATGGTGCCTCCACAGGTGAGCCCCACCGCGAAGGCCTCGTCGTCGCTGTAGCCGAAGCTCACCATGCGGCGCTCGCCGGTTTCGAGCACGTCGAGCGCTTCGCCCACCACTGCGCCCTCCACGCATCCCCCTGACACTGATCCGATCACGTCGCCGTTGTCGCTCACGGCCATGGCCGCTCCGGGGTCGCGAGGGCCTGAGCCTTCCACGTTCACCACCCGGGCCAGCGCCACCCGCCGTCCCTCCGCCCGCCAGGCGTCCAAATCGGACAAGATTTCTTTCATTGCGGCTTTCCGATCAACTGTGTTGAACCGCCCCGGGCTTCTCCTGCCGGATGGCTTGAGTTGCTTGCTTTATTGCGAGCCTCAGCGGTGGACTGCTTGTCGCCCAGCACCGCGGCCAGGCGCTCCAGCGAGCGCAGAGAATGGCCCTCGATGAAGTCATCGATGTGGGGCAGGGCGGCTGCCATGCCCTGGGCCAAGGGCTGATAGCCGGGGGTGGCCTTCAGCGGATTCACCCACACGAGTCTATGGGCCACCCGGCGCAGCCGGGCCATCTGCTCGTCCATCACCTCAGGGCTTCCCCGGTCCCAGCCGTCGCTCAAGATGACCACCGTCGCTCCCCGGGCCATGCCCCGGATGCCCCATAGCTCGTTGAAGTCGGCCAGGGTATCGCCCAGCCGGGTGCCCCCCGACCAGTCGCTCACCGCGTGAGCCGCCTCGCCCAGCGCCCGGTCGGGATCGCGTGACGACAACTCCCGGGTGATGCGGGTCAGCCGAGTGCCGATGGTGAACACCTCGACTCGGCGGCGGCCCACCACCGCGGCGTGGACGAAGCGGATGAGCGCTCGGGCGTAGGACTCCATCGACCCGGAGATGTCCAACAGCAGCACCACCCGGCGCAGCCGCTCGCCCGGCTCGGTGTACCAGCGCCGCACCGGCTCGCCGCTGCTGCGGATGGCGGCCCTCACCGTGCGACGCAATGCAGGATGCCCGGCGGTTCGATGGGTGAGGCGTCGGCGTCGAGACCGGCGAGTGCCGCCGACGCGGGCCATGGCCGCCATGAGCCGATAGACCTCTTCGAGCTCGTCGTCGGTGTAGTCGGCGAAGTCCTTGGCGCGCAGCACCTCGTGGCGACTCCACCGCAGCGTGAGAGATGGGTCGCCGGGATCCTCGTCGTCCCCGTCGCCGTCCTCAGCCCCATCCTCGCCGTCGTCGTCGGTCACCAGGGTGATGGGCTGGACCACCTCGACCACCGGGTTGGCCGTCAGCAGGTTGGCGCCGTAATAGGCGTTGAAGATCTGGTCGTACAGCTCGATGTCGTCGGGCTCGACCACCAGGGTGGCCCGGCCGGCCCAGTACACCGAGCTGCGCTGCTCCACGCCCACCGCGCCGAGCGCTTGGTAGTAGTTCACCGACGAACCCACGGCCACGTCGATGCCCGCCCCCCGCAGGGCATTGACGAAGCCGACCGCCAGTTGGTCAGACTGCACAGGCGGCCGCGGGTGCGGGGATCAACAGCACGGCCTGCTGGGCCTCAAGGCTCATCCGGCTCGGGCGATGGCCCGCTCGATCAGTCCGCCGATGCCCTGATCGGCCACCCGCTGCTGGTCTTCGCGGTACTTGAGCACCGATCCCAGGCTGGCCTGGGTTATCTCAGGAGTCAGCTCGGCGGCGCCGAGGCGGCCCAAAGCCAGGCTCCAGTCGATGCTCTCGGCCACGCCGGGCGGCTTGTACAAGCCCAACTCCCGGAAGGCGGCGGTCGCCGCGGCCACCTGGCGGGCCAGAATCACGCCCACCTCAGGCGCCCGGCGGCCGATGATGGCCACCTCCTGCTCGAAGCCGGGGTGCTCCACCCAGTGGTACAGACAGCGCCGCTTCAGGGCGTCGTGGACGTCGCGGGTGCGGTTGGAGGTGATGATGACCCGGGGCGGGGTCGAGGCTGCGAACCGCCCGATCTCGGGCACGGTCACCGCATAGTCCGAGAGTATCTCCAGCAGGAAGGCCTCGAACTCGTCATCGGCCCGGTCGACCTCGTCGATCAACAGCACCGGGGGCGGGCCTTCGACCGCCGCGATGGCCCGCAGCAGAGGGCGGCGGATGAGGAAGCGCTCGGAGTACAGCTCGTCCTCCAAGGCGTCGGCCGTGGCCTGGGTGGCGCTGCCGGTGGCTTCTGCGGTGCGCAAGTGCAGGAGTTGGCGGGAGTAGTCCCACTCATACACCGCCTGGGCCACGTCGATGCCCTCGTAGCACTGGAGGCGGATCAGCTCTCCGCCGGTCCATGCTGCTAGGGCATTGGCCGTCTCGGTCTTGCCCACACCGGGCTCGCCCTCCAACAGCAGTGGACGACTCAGGGTCATGGCTAAGAACACCGCCGTGGCCAGACCTTCGTCGGCCAAATAGTCGCAGCCCGCCAAACCGTCGGCCACCTCAGCTGCTGTGGTGGGTTCAGGCTCCATAGCCCACCTCGGCGGCCGCAGACGGCGGAGAACCCGGGTACCGGGCGTCAGCGCCCAGCGGCTTCGAGCGCCCGGCGGGTGAGCACCCGGGCGAGGTGCTCGCGGTACTCGGGCCCGGCGTTGAGGTCGGATGGCGGGTTGGTGCCCTCGGCCGCGGCCGCGGCCGCATCCGCAGCCGAGGCCCCCCCGGCCAGGGCCGCTTCCACACCGGTGGCCCGCACCGGGATGCTGTCCATGTTCACCAGGCCCACGCCCGCGCTGGCATGGCCCACGACGGCCGACACGCCCACGATGGCCCAATCCTGGGCCCGACGATTGAACTTCTGAAAGCCCCAGGTGGCGTCGGGCATCTTGGGCACCCGGATCTCGGTGAGAAGCTCATCGTCGCCGAGAGCAGTCTCCAAAAAGCCGGTGAAGAAGTCGTCCACCGCGATCTCCCGCTGGCCGCCCGGCCCTTGGACCACCAAGGTGGCCCGCATGGCCAACAGTACCGACGGCAGGTCGGACGCCGGATCGCCGTGGGCCACGGAGCCGCCGATAGTGCCCCGATGGCGCACCTGGGGATCGCCCACATGGCTGGTGGCCTCGGCCAGGAGCCCGGCCTGCGAACGCACCAACTCGCTGGTCTCCACGTCGCGGTGGCGGGTGAGCGCTCCAATGGCCAGGTGATCTCCGGCGTCGTTGATATAGCTGAGGTCGCTGAGGCGGCCGATGTCCACCAGCACCGCCGGGGTGGCCAGCCGCAGCTTCATCAGCGGCAAGAGCGAGTGGCCGCCAGCCAGCAGCTTGGCCTCGTCGCCGTGCTCGGCCAGGGCGGCCAGCGCCTCTTCGGCCGAGCCGGCTCGGACGTAATCGAATGCAGCAGGAATCATGACTGGGCCTCCGCGCAGTGAAGAACCGCTTTGACGATGTTGTGGTAACCGGTGCAGCGGCACAGGTTGCCCTCAAGCCCGATGCGCACTTCCCGCTCGGTGGGGCTGGGGTTCTCGTCCAGCAGCGAGACGGCGGCCATGACCATGCCCGGCGTGCAATAGCCGCACTGGAGGGCGTGGCACTGGCGGAACGACTCCTGCATGGGGTGCAGCACATCGCCATCGGCCAGCCCCTCGATGGTCAAAAGATCCTGTCCGTCGGCCTGTGCGGCGAGCATGGTGCAGGACTTCACCGACTCGCCGTTCACATGGATGGTGCAGGCCCCGCACGAGGAGGTGTCGCACCCGATGTTGGTGCCGGTGAGACCGACCACGTCGCGGATGTAGTGAACCAACAGCGTGCGCGGCTCCACATCGTGGCTATGGCTGTCCCCATTGATGGTGACCGTTACTTCCACGGCATCTCCCTCGTCGTCTTTCGAGTCCGCGAGGAATCTAGTACACCCGCCCCCGCTCAGGTCACCCCGAACGCCAAACCCTCATAACCAACCTCTACACGATCAGGGGAAGCTCAGTGGGCGTGGCTGCCGCGGAGAGGGCGGAGCTGAAGCAGGTGCACACTGACCGGCCCGATCCCCATGCAGCACGGCCTCCCGGTCTCGTCGAGCGGGACTTCGCGATGGTGCCCCCAATTCGGCTGTGGGCCGCCGACCGGACCCATGCCGCCACTTGGCCCGGTGCGGTCAAGGAGCAGCCTGACAGGCTCATAATTTTTTTTAGTTTTTGGTTAGATTCTGGCTTATTTCGGGTGGTTGTTGTCACTGGGGTTGGTATAATTGTATGTATGGTATTCGGAGTAAACCCCGGTCAAATACATAGCAATACCAGTGTTGCCGAGGGTTTCGGATTTCCTGATTTCTCCGAGTTGAGTTCTTCGGAGTTGTTGGGGTTGATGGGCGAAGCTGATTCGGTTCGCCGTCGGGCGGAGGGGTATCTGGTCGGGCTGATCGCCCGTTATGGCGAGCTGGAGGGGCGCAGCGCCGCGACGTCGGTATGCCACCAGTTCGGCGTCAGCGCTCACAAAGCCCGCCAACTGGCCCGTACCGCCGAGGGGCTGAAAGCCCTGCCCGATGTGCTCAGCGCAGTGCAGCAGGGGCGCTTGTCCGCCGATCAGGCAGGCATGGTGGCCGAGTCTCACAAGAGAGCGCCGATGAGCGCCCAAGACCAACAAGAATTGCTGGAGTTAGGCGGCTGGCAGAACCACGACGAGTACAAGAAGACCGTGGCCGCCCGAGAAGACCAGCGCCGAGCCGCCGACGGCATGAGCCGTTCCGAGCGGCAACGGGCCCGCCGGTCCTTGAAGGTGTTCGACGGGACCGGCGGCATGGTCGTTTTGCACGCCGAGCTGGACCAGATAGCCGGAGACCGGGTCAAAGTCGCCCTCGGCGCTATGAGCAACAAGATGCTCATCGACGACATCGCCTTCGACCCGGTTCGCACGTTCGAGCAGCGCAACGCCGATGCATTGGTGGCGCTCGTCACCCAGCAGCCCGCCGGCGCTGGCGGCTCTGAGGCTGCGGGCGA
Source organism: bacterium (assembly GCA_026709815.1). GTDB lineage: Bacteria > Actinomycetota > Acidimicrobiia > Acidimicrobiales > Bin134 > Poriferisocius. Next base: position 8,656 of record JAPOSH010000157.1, read on the forward strand.
GTGCGGCGGCGGTGTCCGCCCGCAGAAGACCGTGCTAGTGGTGACCGCCGACTACGACGCCATCAAGAGCCGGCTCACAGGCGCCGGGCTCATCGACGGCACCCCGATTGACTTGGACGAGATCCGCCGCCTCGCTTGCGACGCCGACATCCTGCCGATGGTCTTCTCCGCTGCTGGGCAGCCCCTCTATGTGGGCCAAGCCCAAAGAGCGCCTGCCAAAGCCCAGAAACTGGCCTTATACCGCCGAGACCGCGGCTGCGTCGGCTGCGGCATCCGACCCCAAGCCTGCGATGTCCACCACATCGTGCCCTGGGAACTCAACGGGCCCACCAACACCGACAACCTCGTCTTGCTGTGCCCCAGCTGCCACCGCAAAGCCCACAAACACGGCCACACCATCGAAACCTGTCCCGACAC
>JAPOSH010000084.1 GCA_026709815.1 bacterium
CCATCGACACCGTCAACGCCATGCCCGCGGACAGCACCGAGGTCCCCGCGCCGAATCCTCCCGGCGACTACGAGGAATATTTCCGCAACAAGTGGTGCGAGCAGTTCAGCGGCATCGCCAGTTGCGGCTGATCGCCCAGGAAGCGCACCGCTGGCCGAGATAGGGCGCATGACGGGGCCGGTGGCCGACTTCTCGGCCACCGGCCCCGTCGCGCCAGAGCCGATACTCTTGAGAACAGGAGGCTCTTGACGTGTCCGAATCAGCTTCTCCCTCGCTCTCACGACCCGGGTTTGGCAGGCGATCCAAGGGTTTCGACCTGCTGAAATTCGTCTCGCGCTATGGGGTGGTGATCACCCTGCTGGCCAGCATCCTGATCTTCTCGGTCCTCAATGATCGATTCTTGGAGGCCGACGGGATACGCACCAGCCTGAATCTCGGGTCGCCGCTGCTCATGCTGGCGTTGGGGCTCACCGCGGTGCTGGCCATGGGCGATTTCGACTTGTCGGTGACCGGGCTGCAATCAGCCGCCGGCGCGATGGTGGTCATACTCATCGTGAATCACGACTGGACGTGGTGGCTTGCAGTTCTCATGGGCTTGCTGCTCTGCGTGTTCGCGGGCTCGCTGAACGGCGCGCTGGTCTCCTATGCCGGAATGCCGTCGTTCATCACCACCCTTGCCACCGGTCTGATCTTGATCGGAATCAGGTACGAGATAGCCGATGGCAGAAATATCACCGGCTCTCGTGATCTTCCCGACATCTATCGTGATTTCGGCGTGGGCAAGCCCGAGCCCTGGCTGGAGTTGAACACCCCGGTGTGGATCGCCGCCGGGTTGGCCATCTTGATGTGGCTTCTGATGTCCAAGACGGAGATGGGCCGTTACATGTACGCCATCGGGGGCAACCCCGAGGCGGCGCGGCTGTCGGGCATCAATGTGAGGGCGCTTCGGGCGGCCGGCTTCACGCTGGTGGGGTTCATGGCTTTGTTCGCCGCGTTCACCTCGACGGCTCGGTCGGCCTCCGCCGTGGCCGACAGTGGGTTTTCCACCCTGCTCGGGGCCTACGCCGCCGCCTTCTTGGGCGCCGCGGCTTCCAAACGCACCCTGTTCAATGTTCCGGGGACCGTCCTGGGGGTGATCTTTCTGCAAGCCGTGGACCGGGGATTGATCTTGGAGGGTTACAGCACCGGGGTTCGAGACATCGCCAAAGGCTGCATCCTGCTGCTGGCCATGGCGTTCACCCGGTTGGGCGCATCCCGGCAATGACTGGCGCCGTCCAGCAGGCCCACGCGTCGCTCTTGGAGGTTGTCGGGGCGACCAAGCACTACCCGGGCGTGCTGGCCGTGGATGATGTGTCCTTGTCGATTGAGGCCGGGCAGATCGTGGGGCTGGTGGGCAAGAACGGCGCTGGCAAGAGCACGCTGATCAAGATCATCGCCGGGGCGGAGCAGGCCGACGAGGGCCACCTGCGTTTGCACGGAGAGCGCCTGGAATTGCATCGGCCTCATGACGCCACCGTTGCGGGCCTCGCTTTCGTACATCAGGACCTCCAAGACGTGGGCGACCTCTCGGTGGCGGAGAATGTGATGCTCGGCCTCGGCTACCCCCGGCGCATGGGCGTGCTGGTGGACTGGGCCGAGCTGCGCCGCCAGGCTGCTGATGCGCTGGCCCGCCTGGAGGCGGACATCGATCCCCGTGAACCGGTCGGCGATCTGAGCGTGGCCCAGCAGCGGCTGGTGATGATCGCCCGGGGACTGGCCCAAAAAGCCCGGCTGTTGGTGCTGGACGAGCCCAGCGCCTCGCTCACCGACGAGGAGATCGAGCACCTTTTCGCCGTGGTGCGGCGCTTGCGGGACGACGGGATCGGCGTGGTGTACGTATCGCATCGGCTGGAGGAGATCTTCGAGCTGACCGAGCGGGTGATCGTGATGCGCAACGGTCGGCTGGTGGCCGACGAGCCGACCGAGTCGCTGGATCGGGCCTCGCTCATCTTCCACATCGCCGGTCACGAGCACGCCCAGACTTCGGTGCAGAGGAGGGCCAGTCGGGGAGTAGGGGGTCGACCCGATGCCGAAACAGTGCTGGAGGTGGAAGGGGTCAGCGCGGAGACCGGCGTGCGGGACTGCTCCTTCGATGTGCGAAAAGGAGAGATCCTGGGCTTGGGCGGTCTGATGGGCAGCGGTCGCACCGAGCTTGTCCGGGCGGTATTCGGCGCTGATCGCCGACAGGAGGGCACGGTACGAGTCAACGGCGCCCCGATATTCGGCCGGGATCCGGCGGAGTCCATGGCCGCGGGTTTGGCTTTGCTGCCCGAGGAGCGCAAGACCCAGGGCAACATCATGGACTTCAGCGTGCGCAACAACATCACGCTGGCCTCCCTGGACCGCCATCGAATAGGGCGGCGCGTGCCGGCGCCGTCGGGCCGCTCCGAGAAGAGGGCCGCCGACGCTCGAATCGGCCGTCTCAGCATCGCCACCCCTGACGACCGGCAGCTTGTTCGCCTGCTGTCCGGCGGGAACCAGCAGAAGGTGGTGATCGCCAAATGGCTGGAGCAGGGTGCCGACGCGCTGATCTTCGACGAGCCGACCATAGGGGTGGACGTGGACGGCAAGGAAGAAATCTACGCCATCATGGAAGAGCTGGCCGCCGAGGGCAAGGCCGTGGTGTTCATCTCCTCGGAGTTCTCCGAACTGGTCGGCGTGTGCCACCGGGTGCTGGTGCTGAGCGAGGGTCGCATAGTGGGCGAGCTGGAGGCAGCAGCGGTGACCGAGCCGGCCATCGTGGAACTCTGCTACAGCCAGCACTGAACACGGCCATCGCCGGCGACGGTGCAAGGCTTGTCACCGCGGGCTGGTACGGTCGTTCACCGCTGACTCCCGGAAGCCGATATCCCGGAAGCCAATATCTCCCGGAAGCCAATATCAAGGACATCTGCTGAGGCGAATATGAGAAAGCTCCTTATCCTCCTGCTGGGCGCAGGTCTGTTGGCGTCCGCCTGCGCCGACAGCCACTCTGATGTATCCATTACCGGCCAGATCAGCCCCGCGGTGCAGACGCCTGCCGAAGAGCCGCCCGTCGCCGATGCCGCCGCGCCGCCGGAGGCCGAGATCGGGGAAGAAGCAGGAGCAGTCGAAGCCTCATCGCCGGACGCCGATGCCGGTTGTCAGGCGGCAGGGGGCGCGGGGGACAGCCCGGACGAGGCCCTCTTGCCGGTGGATCCGGCAGTGAGGATCGGCGCGCTCGACAACGGGCTCACCTACTACCTGCGGTCCAACGACCGGCCCGGCAGCGCCCTGTCGCTGCGGCTGGCGGTTGACGCGGGATCGCTCAACGAGCCGATGACCGGCGCGGGCTATGCCCACTATTTGGAGCACATGCTGTTCAACGGCACCGAGAAGTATCCCGGCAACGAGATCACCGGCGCCTTGCAGAGCATCGGCGTGGAGTTCGGCCCCGACATCAACGCCTACACCTCCTACGACGAGACCGTCTACATGCTCGACCTGGTCATCGACGAGGAGGAGGGCTCGGTGGACACCGCCTTCGACGTGCTGGCCCAGTGGGCCCACGCCGCCACCATCACCCCTCAGGACGTGGAGGAGGAGCGGGGCATCATCCGAGACGAGTACCGCCTGCGACAGGAGTCGGGCGAAGGGATTGTCACCACGGTGTTCGACGAGACGTACACCGAGGGCTCTCCCTACGAGGGGAAGGCGCCCATCGGCACCGTGGAAGTCATCGAGGCGACCACCGCGGAAGACCTTCGAGACTTCTACGAGACGTGGTATGTGCCGTCCAATATGGCGGTGGTGGCGGTGGGCGATCTGCCCGTTGAAACGCTGGAGGAGCTGGTCGAGCATCACTTCTGCGGCCTCGCGGCGGGCGAGGCCCCCGATGCCCCTGACAACTGGTCGGCGCTGAATCCGCAGCCGGCGTTTGCCGTTGTCACCTCCCCTGAGGAGGCCTACCCCTACCTTTCACTGGACATCCGCCTGCCCTCTTGGGACCCCAAAACCGTCGAGGGCAACAGGCAGCTCTGGATGGAGCGGATCATCGCCATCATGGTGGACAACCGCTTGCAGGACGGCTACGAGCAGGGTTTCTTGTCGCAGATCGACCCCACGCACTGGGCGGAGTTCTCCTACACCAGGGGCCTGCGCTACTACGGCACCAACCTGCGGGCCGAGGATTTCTCCGCCGCTCTCACCGACTACTGGTCGCTGCTTTTGAGCCTGGCCGAGGCCGGTTTCGCCGACGCCGACTTGGATCGGGCGGCCACCGCCATCACCGCCGATCTGCAATCAGCGGTGGAGGCGGCGGCCACGATCCAGGATCGCCAGCATGCCGCCCGGTATGCCGCGCATTTCTTGGGGGGGCGTGACATCGGGGCCATCGAGGACACTGCGGCCCGCGTCGGCGCGCTGCTCGAAGAGCTTGAGGCCGGCGACCTCACCGAGCGCTATCGGGAGATCCTCGATGCCAGCGGCGTGATAATGATCGCGGTAGGCCCCGACCCCGCAGATGTGCCCGGTGCCGAGGAGATGCAGGCTGCGCTCGATGCGGCTGCGCCGGGGGAGCTGCCGGAACAGCCGAGCGAGGCCGCCGAGCTGCTCTCGGCGCCCGAACCGGTCGACCCGGTGAGCGAGGGGGCGATCGACGCCCTCGCCGAAGAGCTGGACGACGCGTACGAGTGGGTATTCGCCAACGGCGCCCGAGTGTCCTACGCCTACTCCGACATCGCAGAGAACAGCGTGAGCATGGACGCCACCTCCTGGGGCGGCTGGTCGTCGCTGCAAGAAGGAGACCGGCCGCTGGCTCAGTACTTGGCCACCCGGGCCGTGACCAACAGCGGACTCGGCGATCTGACCCCCTCGCAGATCGCCCTGTATCTGGATGATCGCAACGCCGGGGTGGCGCCGTACATCGGGGAGACCACCGAGGGCTTCTCAGGGGCCTCCGACACTGCGGGCGTCGAGACGATGTTCCAGCTCATGCACCTGTACATGACTGAGGCCCGGATCGACGACCAGGCGTTCACCGAGGCGGCCGACATCGGGGACATCCTCCTCTCGCTGTCGCAGTCCGATCCCGATTGGCAGGAGTCGCTGGCGTACCTGGAGGCCCGATTCGGCGATGCGTTCGGCTGGTTCAACCTGGCCGCCCCCCAGGAGAGGCTCGACACCCTCTCGCCCGAAGAGCTCCTGGACATCTACCGCCAGCGCTTCGGCGGCGTGGACGACCTCGAGGTGGTCGTCGTCGGCGACGTGGACCGCGACACCGTAGAGCGCATGGCCCGTACCTACGTGGGGACTCTTCCGGCCAAAGACGCCGACAGCTACCAGAACCGGCGCACGCCGTCGCCGGAGGGGGTCGTCCGCCGCGAGGTGGTGCTGGGCCCGGACAACCGGTCCACCTCGGCCACCTATAGCTTCGAGGCGCCGCTGGTCGTCACCCCGGCAACGCAGGTTGCTGCTCGCGTGCTCAACGTGATCTTGGACACCCGCCTGGTCGAGGACGTGAGGGAGGACTTGGGCGACACCTACGCGGCCTCTGCATCCATCGGCCAGGCATTCACCCCTGAGCCGCGGGTGACCGCCGACTTGGTCGCCACCGGCGATCCCGAGCAGATGGCGGGCATCGAACAGGAGATGGTTCGGATAGCGGCCGAGGTGCATGCGGGTGAGATCACCGCAGAAGAGTTCGAGCAGGCCCGCGCCGTGGTGGGCGACAACTATCAGCTCGTCGACAACAGCCGTTGGACGGCAGTGCTGATTCGCAGGGCCTATGCAGACGACGGCGAGCTGCCCACTCCCCAGCGGCTGCTTGCCGAACTCAACGCCCTCCAACTCGCCGAGGTGCAGGAATTGGCCGCGTTGCTGCTCGACCCCGACCAGCACATCCAGGTCGTGCGAGTGCTGCCTTAGTCTTGGCGCTCTAGACTTGGCGCTCTTGGTCGGCCCAGTGGGGGTCGCGCAACACCCGCTTCAGGATCTTGCCGGTGGGGGCCTTGGGCAGCTCCTCCACGAAGGCCACCGACCTTGGTTTCTGGTACGAGGCGAGGTTCCGGCGGGCGGCGTCGATGATTTCCTCTTCAGTGGCGGCCGTGCCTGGTTTGAGCACCACATAGGCCATGACCGACTCGCCCCAGGTGTCGTCGGGCACGCCGATGACCGCGGTCTCCAGCACCGCCTCATGCGCGGCGATGGCCTCCTCCACCTGGACCGAGTAGATGTTCTCCCCGCCGGAGATGATCATGTCCTTGGCCCGGTCCACGATGGACACGTAGCGCTCGTCGTCCCAAGTGGCGATGTCGCCGGTCCACATCCAGCCGTCTTTGATGGTGTCGGCGGTGAGGTCGGGGCGGCGGAAATAGCCCAGCATGTTGGCCTCGGACCGCACGATGATCTGCCCCGGCGTCTCGCCGTCGCAGGGAACGTCTGCGCCGTCGGGGTCTACCACCCGCACCGAGGTCACGAACCCCTCTCGGCCGCAGGACCGGAGCCGCTCGGGGCGGTAGCCGTCGCGGATGGCCCGGATGTGGTCCTCCTGCGACAAGAAGCACATGGTTGTGCCCTCGGTCTGCCCGTAGCCCTGGATGAGGGTGCAGGGGAACCTCTCCATGGCCTCGGTGATGACCCGGGAGGGCATGGGCCCGCCCCCGTACTGGATGTTGCGCAGGCTGGAGATGTCGTAGCGGTCGAACTCGTCCACCGCCATCATCCAGTTCAGCATGGTGGTGACTCCCAAGAAGGCCGACACCCGCTCGGCTTGGATCAGCTCCATGGCCAAGGTGGCGTCGAAGTTCATCAGCACCAGCGGACAGCCGTGGGCCAGGTAGTTCATGGCCAGCACCACCGGGATGTGGAACATCTGCCCGGTGAGCATGTAGACGTCGCTGGGGACGATGCGCTCGGCCACCGTCTGGTTGAGCATGCCGAAGTAGACGCTGCGATGGCTGTGCAGCGCCCCCTTGGACTCCCCGGTGGTGCCCCCGGTGTAGAGGATGAACAGCGGGTCGCGGTCGCCCACCTCCGCCGAGGCCTCGGGTTCGGCGTCCGAGGCCGAGGCCAGCAGCTCCTCATAGGTTCCGTCGCCGCCGTCTCCGTACTGGAGCCAGTGCTCGACCGAGGTCGCCAGTCCTGAAAGCTCGGCCGCCTCGGCGGCATAGGCGCCCTGGGTGATGTAGGCCCGGGGCGCCCCGTTGTTCACGATCTTGGCCAGCTCGGGGGCCGACAGCCGCCAGTTCATGGGCTGGGCCACCAAACCGGAACGCCCGCAGGCGAAGTACAGCGCGGCGTACTCCACCGAGTTCTGGCTCAAGATGCCGACCCGGTCGCCCCGCTCCAAGCCGAGGCCGACCAGCCCGTTGGCCAGGCGGCGGACGTGCTCGTCGAAAGCGGCGAACGTGACCCGCCGGCCGGTGGTGGAGTCGATGATCGCCTCGCGGTCCGGCGTCTGCCGGGCCCACTTGGCGGGGATCTGGCCGATGTTCATCTGCGGCTCCTTCCTTGAGGTCCCGGAGGGGCGGAAGCGATGTTCACGGCCCTGTGCGGCCGGAAGCGCCTAGTAAGGGAGGTCGAGGGCCAAGAAGCGCTTTTGGATCTTCCAGTCGTCGCCCACCCGCACGCAGTCGTCGGTGTAGACACCGCTGGACAGCACCGTGAGCCGGCCGTTCTCCACGGTGATGAGCACCAGGTAGCTGATGGCGGTGACAGAATCCTCGGTCTCGTTCTCGAAGTAGAGGTTGGTGATCGCATGGCGGCGCTGGTCGGTCTGCTCCTCCATCGCGCCGCTGAACAACCCGGCGATGGCCTCCGATCCCTCGAAGGTGATCGGGTCGCCGCCGGCGATGGTCATGGAGAACACCGGGTTGTCGGGGGCGAACATCCCGATGAGGAAGTCGCTGTCGCCCACGTCGTACGCCACTCCGGCGTGGTTCAAAAGCTCGGTTATCGCTTGCTTGTCTGCCATTGGATCACTCCATTCCCAGTTGCTCCACGGTGCCTCGCCACGCGAGCGAGCCGCCGTCGATCAAAATGTACGCGCCGTTGATGAAACCGGCCTCTCGGCCGGCCAGAAAGCACACCAGCTCGCCCACCTCGGAGGGGAGCCCCAGCCGGGGGATGAGCGAGGTGCTGATGAGCGACTTCTCGAATGCCGCCGGATCCTCGGACTGCTTCACGAAGTCGGTGACCATGTCGGTGGCGATGGCGGTGGGGCCGTAGCAGTTCACCCTGATGCCCAGCGGCGCCAAATCCACGGCCAGGTTCTGGGTTTGCAGCCGGATGCCGCCCTTGGAGGTCCCGTAGGCCGAGTTGTTGGGATAGGCCGATTGCGAGCCGGTGGAGGCGGCGTTGATGATCGACGGCCAGTCGCTCTCTTTGAGGTAGGGCAGCGCCGCTTTCGAGCAGATCCACGGGGCGATAGCGTTGACCTCCACCACTTTCTTGAACACGTCGAGGGGCATTCCCTCCAGGCTGCACTGCTCCGCCGGGGCCAACCCGGTCTCGTGGATCCCGGCGTTGTTGTGCAACACGTCGATGCCGCCGAATGCCCCGGCGGTTGCGGCCATCAGGGCCTCGACCGCGTCGGGATCGGTCACGTCGCAATGCTGGTAGGCCGCCGAGCCGCCGGAGGCGTTGATCTCGTCGGCCACCGCCTGTCCCTGTTCGTCGTTGAGGTCGGACACCATCACTCGAGCGCCCTTTTCGGCCGCTAACCGAGCGGTGGCGGCCCCGATTCCGGTTGCCGATCCGGTGATGACGAAGCGCAGTCCTTCGATGCCCATGCATGCCCCCCTTGTGCGGTATACGGCCCCGCATCGTAGGCGGCGGGCAGCCGGGGTGTGAAATGACGGGGTGGTGGTAGATTGCCCCGGTGCCCTCGATCACCGCCACACCGCCGGGCCGGGCCGGCAGCGATCCCCGCCCCGAGCTGGTGGCGCGCAAGGGGCAGTTCCTCCTCACTGGCAGCCGGTGCGACGACTGCGGCTATCCGATGGCGGTCGTGTCGCCGCGGTGCCCGGTGTGCGCGGGCTGCTCCATGGCGGCGGCGACTTTCGTC
>JAPOSH010000144.1:0-7440 GCA_026709815.1 bacterium
CGGCGCCGTCCAGGAAGGGTGCCTCTCCGCCGATCAGGGCGCAATGGTGGCGGAGTCGCACAAAAGAGCGCCGAGGAGCGCCCAGGATCAGCAGGAGCTGCTGGAGCTGGGCGGCTGGCAGAACCACGACGAATACAAGAAAACAGTGGCCGCCCGGGAAGACCAGCGCCGCGCCGCCGACGGCATGAGCCGTTCCGAGCGGCAAAAAGCCCGCCGTAGCCTCAAGGTATTCGACGGAACCGGCGGCATGGTCGTGCTGCACGCCGAACTGGACCAGATCACCGGAGACCGGGTCAAGGTCGCCCTTGATGCTATGAGCTCGAAGATGCTCATCGACGACATCGCCTTCGATCCGATGCGCACCTTCGAGCAGCGCAACGCCGACGCGCTGGTGGCGCTCATACAGCCCGCCGGCACCGACGGCTCTGAGCCCGCGGGTGAGTGCGGGGGTGTCCGCCCGCAGAAAACCGTGCTGGTGGTGACCGCCGATTACGACGCCATCGAGAACCGGCTCACCGCTGCCGGGCTCATCGACGGAGCCCCGATCGACTTGGACGAGCTCCGCCGCCTGGCCTGCGACGCCGATATCGTGCCCATGATTTTCTCCGCTGATGGGCAGCCCCTGTATGTGGGCCAAGCCCAACGAGCGCCCACCAAAGCCCAGAAACTGGCCTTATACCGCCGAGACCGCGGCTGCGTCGGCTGCGGCATCCGACCCCAAGCCTGCGATGTCCACCACATCATCCCCTGGGAACACAACGGGCCCACCAACATCGACAACCTCGTCCTCCTATGCCCCAGCTGCCACCGCAAAGCCCACGAACTTGGCTATTCCGCCGAACAAGACGAACAGACCGGCCATTTACCCCCACCCCGCCACAGCCACCCCCCACCCCGCAGACAGCACCGAGAACCCCCCATCGCAGCCTGAACCCGCGCCGTTACAAATCCCACCGTCTCAGCTTCGGCGTATCTCTTGGAGACCGTCGGCTGGGGTCCAGGTCTGTATCACTAGTTCTTGGCCTTCGACGCGGGTCAACGTCGTTCGGGTGATGCGGGTGGTGAACAGGGTCATGGCGCTAGGGTCTTCAACGGGCATTCGGTGGCCGGCTGCGAACACGTCGACCTCCTCGGGCATGGCGGCTGCCGCTCGGGCGTCGATGCGGGCATCGCCGAGCAGCAGCTCTTCGGTGTCGGGTGAGCTGTGCAGCGAGAACCTCGGGTCGCGGCGCAGGTCTGCCGCCTTCAGCGAGCGGGGCATCATGCCCAGCCACAGATGCCCGTCGCGGATCGGCGCCTCTGTCCCCGAGAGCCGGGGCGACCCATCTCGGCGCAGCGTGGCCAGCACCGCGTGAACGTGGCTCTCGAACCGCAACCGAACCCGCCCGGCCAGCTCAGGGGCCTGCGCCTCAAACCGCCCCCACCGCACCGCCCCCGAATCACCCACCGGGCATCAGGTTAGGGGTGTCAGCCAGGGATGCATGTGTTGTGAAGACGCGGCATCAAGGCTTGAGGGCGGTCAGGGGAACGACGGAGATGCCGTCGTCGGGCGGATTCTGCGACCCGGTGAGAATGTTCCCTTCCGCAGGGACAATACTTCCAAACTCCACTTTACAGTGACTTTGGACTCCACTTTGCAGCGATTTCACACTCCACTTTGCAGAAATCAGATCGAGCAGCCCGGACGACTCCTTGCCATCGTGGCACCCGGGGGGCGTAGCTGCTAGAAGTCACTCTGTGAGGTTCCAACGATTCCAACGATGAGGTGTGAGCAGTGAAAGCAGTCGTGATCTTTGAGAGCCGCACGGGGAGCACCCAGCGGGCGGCGGAGATGATCGGCGGGGAACTGCGCCAGGCGGGCGGCGAGGTGTCGGTTCGCCCGGTCCACGGGATCGGCCTCACCGAGATCGCTGAGGCCGATCTTTTGGCCGTGGGCACCTGGGTGGACGGGCTGGTGCTGTTCGGCCACCGTCCCGGCGGCACGGCCAAGCTGATGGCGCTGCCGTCGCTGCACCACAAGCCGGTGGCGGCGTTCGCCACCTACAAGTGGTATCCCGGCAACTGCATCAACCAGCTCGCCGACCTGCTGGCCTACAAAGGCGCGGAGGTGATCCATCAACGGGCGTTCAACAAGGCGCGGCTCGACGTGCTGGTCCCGGAATTCGTCGACCACGCGCTGGTCGCAGCGGGGGCCTCGGCCTGAACTTGGATCGATCCTGACCCAAGGAAGACCCTCTTTGCCGCTAGAGCGCGGTCAGGGCCCGCCAGATGCGCTCGGGTGTGGTGGGCATGTCGATGTGGGCCACCCCCAGGTGGGACAAGGCGTCGATCACCGCGTTGTGGATGGCGGGGGTGGAGCCGATGGTGCCCGACTCGCCGATGCCCTTGGCCCCCAGGGGGTTCAGCGGGCTGGCCGTCTCGGTGTTGCTCACCTCGAATGAGGGCAGCTCGGCCGCCGAGGGCATGAGGTAGTCGGTCAGGTTGGCGGTGCGGGGGTTGGCGTCCTCGTCGTACTGAACCCACTCGAACAGGGCCTGGGCGGCGCCCTGGGCCACGCCCCCGTGCTGCTGGCCCGCCACCAGCAGCGGATTCAAGACAGTGCCGCAATCGTCCACGGCCACATGGCGCCGCAGCTCCACGCCGCCGGTCTCGGCGTCCACCTCGACCACGGCCACATGGGCGCCGAACGGGAAACTGGACCCGCCCTGGTCGAAATCCAACTCGTGGGTGATGACCCCGCCCTCGGCTGCGGAAGCCAGATCGGCCCACGACGCCGACTGGGCGGGTACGCCGGCCACGTGCAGGCCGCCCTCGCCCACCACGATGTCGTCGGTGCTGGCCTCGAGCTGCTGAGCGGCCAGTTCCTTGGCCTGGGCCAGCACCTCCTCGCTGGCCCTGTACACCGCGCTGCCCGCGGTCTGAAGCGAGCGGGATCCCATGGTGCCCGAGCCCCGGGGAATCTTTGCGGTGTCCGACTGGATGAACTTGATGCTCTCCATGGGCACGCCTAAAAGGTCGCTGACGATCATCGAGAAAGCGGTCTCGTGGCCCTGACCGTGGGAGCTGGTACCAACCCGCACCTCGGCCGTCCCGTTGCTCAGCACGTCCACCCGGCCATACTCGCCGGAAAGGCCCAGCGGGGCGGTGATCTCCACATAGGCCGACACACCGATGCCCATCAGCTTCGAATCGCCCGAGGTCCGCCGGGACGCCTGCTCGGCCCGCAGGTCGTCGTAGCCCGAGGCCTCCAGCGCCGCGTCCAGCGCCTTCTCGTACTCGCCGGAGTCGTAGTTGGCGCCGGTGATGGTGGCGTAGGGGAACTGGTCGGCGCCGATGAAGTTGCGCCGCCGGATCTCCGCGGGGTCAATGCCCAGCTCATCGGCACCCACATCCAGCACCCGCTCCAGGATCTGGGTGGCCTCAGGACGGCCCGCCCCCCGGTAGGCGGCGATCTGGGTGGTGTTGGTCACCACCGAGTCGCCGGAGAACCTGATCTTGGGAATCTGGTACACCCCTTGGGCCATGGTCTGGGTGAGCATGGGCAAGAAGCTGCCGATGGCCGGGTAGGCCCCGGCGTCGGCCAAGCAGTGAAGGTTCAACCCGGTGATGCGGCCATCGCTGTCGAACCCCATCTTGGCGGTGAGGATGTGGCCCCGGCCCTGCACCAGCGACACCATGTCTTCCGAGCGCGACTCGGTCCACTTCACCGGGCGACCCAGGTCCAACGCGGCCTTGGCCGCCACTAGGTACTCGGGGTACAAGCCGGTCTTGGCCCCGAAACCGCCGCCCACCGCCGGGGCGATAAGTCGCACCTTGTCGCCGTCGAGCCCGAACAGCCCGGCGAACCCGTCTTTGAGGCCGATGGGGGCCTGGCTGGGAAAGGTCACGGTCATCCCGCCCTCGGGGGCCCCGGGCTCGACCAGAATGCCGTTGGGCTCCATGGGCACCGCGGCCAGCCGCTGGCTCTTCATCTGCACCTCGGCCACATGGGCGGCCTCGGCCAATCCGTCATCCTCGCCCAGCTCGGTGTGGAAAGCCAGATTGCCGCCCTCATTCTGGGGCCAGAGCACCTCCGCCCCCTCGGCCATGGCCTTGTTGGGGTCGGCGTTGGCCGGCCGCGGGTCGTAGTCCACGAACACCGCCTCGGCGGCGTCCACGCCCTGCTCGCGGGTCGCGGTGACCACCGCGGCCACGATGTCGCCCACGAACAGCACCCGGTCGGCTGCGATCTGCGGGCGCTCGAACACCGGGAGCATGGGGAACCCGGCCACTGCCGGCAGGCCGATGTTCTGCCCGGTGTACACCGCTAGCACCCCGTCCATGGCCTCGGCCTCGCTGGTGTCCACCGACTCGATGGCGGCATGGGCCATCGGCGAGCGCACGAACGTGACGTAGGCCGTGCCCTCGGGGGTGAAATCGTCGTAGTAGCGCTCCGCGCCGGTCAAGAGCCTGGGATCCTCGCGGCGGATGACGGCGTTGCCCAAAATCGAACCAGAACTCGACATGGTTTTCCCCTCTTTGTGTTATCGGGAGTCGCAAGGATGTTAGAGCCGACTCGTGTATTTGGGCCAGCTTTATGGCTCTTCTGCAAACGCATGAGCCTCAGAGGCGACCACCTCAGCCGCTGAAATCCCAACTTCCGGAGTCCATGTGGCGAAGTTGGCGGCGGGCGAGCTGGCTCACCAGGTAGGCGAAAACCGAGAGCGCTGTCAGGGCCAGCACCCAGCGAATGCCGATGTAGGCCACCAGGCGGCCTCCCACCAGCACGCTCAGGGGCGGGGCGACGCCGAACAGCATGATCCACAAGCTCATCACCCGGCCCCGGTAGGAGTCTTCGCACAGACTCTGCATCGCGCTGGCCAGGGTTGGCAGGGTCACCATAAAAGCCATTCCGACACCGCCCATCGCCACCACGCCCAGCCCGAAGTTCGGCGCAACCGCCAGCGCCAACGTGAAGAGCGCAACACCGCCGATGCCCAAAGAGGCCAGCAGGCTATAAGCGGCACCCCGGTCGAATTGCAGCAAAAGCGCCGCTCCTATGAGCGCGCCGACTCCGAATCCGCCCAAAAGCACACCGAATCCCGCGGCGTCCAGTCCGAAGGCGTCGTCGGCGATCACCGGGGCCAAGGCTTGTATCGGGGAGGTGGCTCCCGCCAGCACGAACGTCGCCAGCAGCGCCACCCGTATGCCCTTCACGGCGCGAGCGTGGCGCACACCCGACAAGAAATCGGCCAGATGCCCCCGACTCGACGACGCTCCTGGGGGTGGGCGGGCCGGGAGGCGGCTCAGCCCGATGATGAGCACGGTGAAACTGGCCGCGTTGAACCAGAAGGCCGACCCCGGCCCCGAAAGCTGAATCAGCAGACCACCCAGCATGGGACCCGCCGCCCGAGACACATTCCACTGGGTGGAGTTCAAGAACACGGCGTTGCGAACCACCTCGCCGGGCACCAGCTCCACCATGACCGCATGCTGCACTGGAGCGCCGAAAGACCCCGTAACCCCGCCGCCGAACGAAAAGGCAAGCAGCACCCAGAACGACTCCGCGTCCATCTGCACCACCGAGGCCAGCGCCACCGCCACCGCCATCTGGGCCACGACCGTGACCAGCAGGAGACGGGTTCGACTGTATCTGTCGGCCAGCGAGCCGCCGACCGGGCTTGAGAGCAACAGCGGGATCAGCCCGGCGATGGCCGTGAGCGTCACCTTCCAGGGATCGTCGGTGATGTCCTCGACCAGCCAGCCGATAGCGGCCAGGTACATCATCGACCCGGTGTTGGACACCACGCTGGCCGACCAATAGAGCCGGTAGTCCCGATATCCCAGCGCCTGCACCGAGCGCGGCACCCGCCGATCAGGGGAAGGCTCAGACGCTCCCCCGGCAGGATTCGAACTCATAGCAGAAGCCATGTTACGGGCGCAGGGCCCGGCCGACGATTGCTGCTCTCAGCCGGTGTTGCGGAGGCCCGCCGCGACGCCGTTCACGGTGAGCAGCAGGGCCCGCTGTATGCGCCGGGCGTCTTCAGGGGAATCCACCCCGGCGCGCGACCGGGCCAACAGCTCCACTTGCAAGACGCTGATGGGGTCCAAGTAGGCGTCGCGCACCGCCAGGGTTCTCTTGAGGATCGGGAGATCGCTGAGCAGATCGCTGCCGGTCAGCTTGGCGATGTGCGCCTCGGTGCGGTCGTGCTCCTCGACGATAGCGGCGAAGAAGTGATGAAGCTCGGGCGCGACCAGGCGATCCACGTAGTGGCGGGCAATGGCCAGATCGGTCTTGGCCAGGGTCATCTCCACGTTGGAGATGAACGTGCGGAAGAAATGCCAGCCCTCGTACATTTCCCGGAGCCGTTCCGCGCCGCTGGCCTCCGTGGCCGCCTCAAGGGCGGCGCCCACCCCGAACCACCCGGGGATGATCTGGCGCGACTGGGTCCAGCCGAAGACCCAGGGGATGGCCCGGAGGCGCTCGATGCCCGCAGCCGGGCCTGAGCGGCGGGCCGGGCGGGACCCGATATTCATGGCCGCCAGCTCCTCCACCGGCGTGGAGGTCCGAAAGTACTCCGCGAACCCGCTGGCGTCGATCAGGCTGCGATAGACCTCATGGGCTCGAGTTGACATCAGCTCCATGACATCGTTCCACGCATCCACGCCGCCATGGCCGTGCCGGGGGCGCTGGTGGGCGACGGTGGCCTCCACGACCGCTGAAAGGGCCAGGTCGAGGTTGCGCTGGGCCAAGCGGGGCAGGCCGTACTTGTCGGCGATCACCTCGCCCTGTTCGGTGATCTTGACCGCCCCGTTCACGACTCCGGCGGGCTGCGACAAGATGGCGGCGTTCGCAGGGCCGCCGCCTCGCCCGACCGTGCCCCCTCGACCGTGGAACACCACGACTCGGATACCGGTGGCCGCCGAGACCGCAGCAATCTCGCGCAGTGCCTTGTGGATCTCCCACTGCGAGGTGGTGATGCCGCCGTCTTTGTTGGAGTCGGAATACCCGACCATCACCTCTTGCTGGTCGCCCCTAAGCCGCACCAACCGGCGGTATGCGGGAACAGCGAATAGCTCCCGGAGCATGGGCCCGATTCCCCGGAGATCATCGATGGTCTCGAACAAGGGCACGAAACCCAGCCGGGCGATGCCTGCGGGGATATCCACCAGGCCGACCTCACGGGCCAGCACGACGGGGGCCAGCACATCGTCCACGCCCTGCGTCATGGAGACGATGTAGCTCTCGATGGCACCGTGGCCGTAGCGGTCGAGAGCGAGTCGCAGGACGCCGAACAGAGCCAGCGGGCCCTCAGCGCTCGATCCCGCGGGAGGCGCGAGGGGGCGGCGGCTTTCCAGTTCGGCGGCCAAAAGCGCAGTGCGGTCAGGGCGGGACAGGGCGCGGTAGTCGGTTCGCAACTCGGCGAACAGGTCGCCGAGGGCCACCATGAGGCCCTCGGC
>JAPOSH010000144.1:7450-9059 GCA_026709815.1 bacterium
GCCTCATGGTGGGCCGCGGCGTTCTCGCGTATGTCAAGCACGGCGAGGTGGAACCCGATCATGGACAGGACTCGCCGGACGCGGGCCAAACGGCCCCGGGCCAACAGCGACCCCCCGTTGGCTTCGAGCGATCGGCCCATGACGGCCAGATCGGCCTCCATCTCGGCGGGCGACCCGTAGGCCCGGGGGCCGGGAGGCTGGGTGCTGGCTTCCACAAGGCGCTGGTGGATCACCGAACAGCGCTGCCGGTAAGGCTCGCCGGCGTTCAGCCCGCTGAATCGGGACGCCATGTCACCGAAGCGGTCGCGGTCGGCTTCGATCTGAGCCTGCAATTCAGGGGTGATGGCGGTAACGGCGGTGCTGACCGACAACTCCGACAACAGCTCCTCTATTTCGGCTGCCAGCAGGCTCAGCGCCTGGGCCCGCTGAAAACTCAGCACCTCTAGTGTGGTTTGGGGGGTGACATTGGGGTTGCCGTCGCGATCGCCGCCCACCCACGACCCGAAGCGGACGGGCACCCGGGGCCCGTCTAGCGACCCGCCGATGTTTCTCAGCACGGAATCGACGTCGTCGAAGAGCTCGGGCGCGCCGTCGGCTGCTACCTCGGTGAGAAAGTAGAGAATCGAGCGGGCCTCGTCAACGGGGTCGGGCCGCTCGCGCCGAAGTTCGTCAGTCTGCCAAATGGCGTCGATCAACTCGTCGACGCGGCGATCTATCCGGTTCCGATCGGCGGGGCCGCTGCCGGTCTCGCGGCGCCGTTCGATGAGCACCGCCATTTCGGCGAGCTTGTCCAGAATCGCTCGTCGGGAAGCCTCGGTGGGGTGAGCAGTGAACACCGGGCGGAGATCGGCCTCCCGGGTGGCGGCCACGATCTCCGCCCCGCCGAAGCCAAGCTCCAAGAGCTTGTCCACCGTCTCGGCGAAGCGGTGGCTGCCGACGAGTCCCCCAGCGTTGAGGTCTTCAACGCGGTGGACCTGCTCAGCGGTATTGGCCAGATGGAAGTATACGGTGAAGGCCCGAACCAGATGGATTGCCTCCACGACATCCACATCGTCAAGAACTTGGGCTAGAGCCGCCCCCGACCCCTCGTCTCGACGCAGGCTCTGGGCCATGGCCCGCACCTGCTCAACGCGGCGGAGCAGTTCCGGGCCATGCTGGCGGATCAGGGCGGACCCGAGCTGATTTCCCAGCCGCCGGATGTCACTGCGAAGGGCAGAATCGACTTGACCGATAAGATCAGCCGAACCCATGCCCGGGGCAGCTAGGTTTTTATCTAGAAGAGCCCGAGTTTCTGCCTTTGTTGCCAGCGGACATCCCGTAAGCGACGGCCGATCCGCCGTTGTTCCACCCGTGGGCGAAGGATTGCTGGGATGCGTTTACATGGGCTTCGCCATCATGGCCACCGCGCACGCCGTCTAACTCTACATCGGTCAACTCTCGCTCAGTGGCCTCGGTTGCTACAGATTCCTTTTTAGCACTCATTTTGCTTTTCTCCTTTTGCGACCGCACATGGGTGTCAACCCCACTTGAGCAGGTCTTTAGGTTGCGGTTACTTCGTGACACCCTAGCGGCTCGGCAATGGCCAGGTCAAACGATCGGTAGAGCAGAA
>JAPOSH010000103.1 GCA_026709815.1 bacterium
CCAGGCTGCGCCAAGAGGCGGACCAGCTCGCCCGCTTTCTCACCATGGTGGCCGAGCACAAGCACAAGATCGGCTTCACCGGCACCCTGCTCATCGAGCCGAAGCCCCAGGAGCCGACCAAGCACCAGTACGACTACGACTGCGCCTCGGTCCACGGTTTTTTGGACCGCTACGGGCTGCTCGAGGAGTTCAAGGTGAACATCGAGGTGAATCACGCCAGCTTGTCGGGCCACTCCTTTCACCATGAGGTGGCTTACGCGGTGGACAACGGCATCTTCGGCAGCGTGGACGCCAATCGGGGCGACCCCCAGAACGGGTGGGACACCGACCAGTTCCCCAACTCGGTGGAGGAGATGTCGCTGGCCCTCTACGAGATTTTGCGGGGGGGCGGGTTTACCACCGGCGGGTTCAACTTCGACACCAAGCTCCGGCGCCAGAGCCTGGCCCGCGACGATCTGTTCTGGGGACACATCGGCGGTATCGACACGCTGGCCCGCTCCTTGCTGGTGGCCGAAGCCATGGTGATCAAAGGGACCATCGAGCTGGCCAGGGCGAATCGCTACTCCCGTTGGGACTCGGGATTGGGGACCGAGATCATGAAGGGCAGGGTTGATCTGGCCTCGCTGGCCGACCAGGCGTTGGCCGATGGAATCAACCCCCAGCCGGTGTCAGGGCGCCAGGAGCAACTCGAGAACGAGGTGAACCGCATCATCTGGGCCACGCCGAATAAATGATGAGATGACGGCCGCTCGCCTGTTGGCGGCAGGAGTGGACTCGTCTACCCAGTCCACCAAAGTCGAGCTGCGCGAGCTGGACTCCGGCCGCTTGGCGGCGCGGGCCGGCGCGCCGCACCTCCACACCTGCTGGGATCCGCCGGTGAGCGAGCAGGATCCCCACACCTGGTGGGAAGCACTGGCGGCCTGCTTCGCCCAGTTCGACAAGGCTGACCGGGCCGATGTGGTGGCGTTGAGCGTGGCCGGCCAACAGCACGGACTGGTGCTGGTGGGCGAGGACGGCGCGGCGCTGCGCCCGGCCAAGCTGTGGAACGACACCACCGCCGCGCCGCAGGCCCGCGATCTGGTGGACCGCCATACCCCAGAGCGGTGGGCCCGGCGCTGCGGATCGGTGCCGCGGGCGTCGTTCACCGTCGCCAAACTGGCCTGGGTGCTGGACCAAGAGCCTGAGCTTCGCCCGCGGATCGACAAGATCATGCTGCCCCACGATTGGCTGGTCTGGCGGCTCTCGGGGGCCCACGTCACCGACCGAGGCGACGCCTCGGGCACCGGCTGGTACGACTCGGTCAACAACGAGTTGGCGGCCGACTTGCTGGAGCTGGTGGTGGGGGAGCCCGGCGAGTGGCTGACCCGGCTTCCCCGGGTGCTGGCCCCCGATCAGGCCGCCGGGCTGATCACCGGGGAAGCCGCCGCCGCGCTGGGTCTGACCAAAGGGGTGCTCGTCGGCCCCGGCACCGGCGACAACATGGGCGCGGCCCTCGGCCTCGGCCTGCACCCCGGCGACTCGGTGATCTCGCTGGGCACCTCGGGCACCGCGTACTCCGTCTCTCGCGCGCCGACCAGAGACCCGTCAGGCGCGGTGGCGGGATTCGCCGATGCCGCAGGCGGCTTTCTGCCTCTGGTCTGCACCCTCAACGCCACCCGGGTCACCGACACCGTGGCCCGATGGCTGGGAGTGGACGCGGGCGGTTTGGCCGAGCTGGCCCTGGCCGGGGATGGGGGCCCCAATGCGCCGGTGCTGGTGCCCTACTTCGACGGGGAGCGCACCCCGGATTTGCCCGACGCCGCCGGGTTTTTCGCCGGTTTGCGCAACGACGCCACCCGGGCGGACCTAGCCCTGGCCGCCCACGACGGGGTGCTGTGCGGCCTGTTCGAGGGCCTTGACGCCCTGCGCGCCGTCGGCGTTGAGACCGGCGGGCGGCTGCACCTCATCGGGGGCGGCGCCCGGTCGGCTGCGTACCGGCAGCGTGCCGCAGCGCTGTACGGCGAGCCGATAACCGTTCCCGACGATGATGAGACCGTGGCCCTGGGCGCCGCGGTGCAGGCCGCGGCGGTGGCGACGGGCTGCCATCCGGCTGATGTGGCGAGCCAGTGGCCGCTCGGTCGAGGAACGCTGGTGGAACCCCCGCCCGGTGTGGACGGCCGACAGGTGCGGGCCCGCTACGCCGAGCATCGGCAGAGGGCTTTTTCTTCCGGCAGCGATGAGCCCGCGGAGGCTGTGGGAGAGTGTGGGCATGTCCAGCGACCAGACGATGCGCGACCTCATGGCCAATCTGCCGGTACCCGAGTTTGACGCCACCCCATGGGCGCCTCCGCCTCCCCTGGCTGAGGCCACCGTGGCCATTGTGACCAGTGCCGGGCTGCACCGGGTGGACCAGGATCCCTTTGCGGGCCGCGGCGATCACAGCTATCGCATGTTCGACCGGGAAGACCGCGGGCTGGTCTTGGGTCACTGGAGCTCGAACTTCGACCGCTCGGCTTTCGTGCTGGACCACAACGTGGTGTATCCCATCGACCGGCTCGAGGAGCTGGCCGCCGACGGCATCATCGGGTCGGTGGCGCCCCGCCATGTGGCGTTTGCCGGCAACCAGCCCGACACCGTGGCGGAGGTGCGGCTCGACACCGGCCCGGCGGCGGCCGCCGAGCTGCGGGCCGATGGGGTGGATGTGGCCATCTTGACCCCGGTTTGACCGCTCTGCACGCGCACCGTGTGTGCGCTGGCCCACGTTTTGGAAGCTGCGGGCATCGCCACGGTGGTGCTGGCGTCGATGCGGCCGGTGGCCGAGCGGATGAACGCTCCCCGGGTGCTGTACTGCGAGTTCCCCCTGGGGCGGCCGTTGGGTGTTCCCGATGACGCCGGGTTTCAGCGAGGCGTGCTGACCGCGGCGTTCGAGCTGCTGAACGCCCCCTCAGGGCCGGTGCTGGTGGACTATCCCGAGGTGGTGGAGGCCGACGAGACGCCGCTGGCCTGTGCGCTGCCGCCCCGATTCGACCCCGACGTCGCGGCGTCGGTGGATGAGGCTCGGGGTTTGCGGGCCGCCTATGACCGGTCGGTGGTCCGCCGGGGCACGACCGAGGTGGGCCGGTCCATCGACGCCGACGGCGTGGCCGGAGCGCTGGCCGAGCTGGAGCGGCTCATCGCCGGGGAGCACTGGAAAGAGGTGTACGGGCCCCGGTTGGACACCTTGGCCGTGTCCCATGACCTTCGGGCCTACTACCAAGAGGCGGCATTGGAGCTGGCCGACGGCCCCTCGCCCGGCGCCCGCCAAGCGGAGGCCTGGTTCTTCGAACAGACCGAGGCCGGCAAGACGCTGGCCGCGGCCCGGGACGCGCTGAAAGACCAAGGCGCACCCGAGGGCATCACCTTCTACATGCTGCCGGTCGGCCGCTGAGCCTTTGCTCGGGCTGGGCGCCAAGCTTGCATCGCCCTGCACGCGGCACTGCGGGTGGCCGGTGTGGAGGGGAACACACCAGCCACCCGCAGTGGCCGTCATCTCGCCGGAGCGCCTGCCGGCGAGGGCCTTGCTCAGGTCAACGCAGCGATGAACCAGCGAGCGGGCTGGGCTTCCAAGCCCGCCTGGACTCCGCCCTCGCCCAGTTCCGGATCGGACGAATCCACAGGAGATGCTTGATCCTCTGGACCCCAATCAGATGCCACTTGGTAGGTCTCCACCCGAGCGATCACAAAGTCGGTGCCCACGGCCAGCTCAATGGATGCCTCTGAGCCCTCTGGCACGCCGAATGCCTCGGCGGCTGACTGCCATCCCCAGCTCTGGCCGTTGTCGGCCGTCCAGCCGATCCACTGCTCGGACGGCGGAAGGGGATTGGACTGGCCGGGGTCGAAGTCATCGGGCGGCGTGGCGGCGTCGATCTCATCTTGGGTGAAGGAAACCAGGACCTCCCCGGTGGCCGGATCTTCGAAGACGATCAAGTCGACGTCGCCGCTCGGATCCTCGACAACGCTCGAATCCTCGACATACCGTATGCCCGCAGGCGGAAGCTCGGCTGCCATCTCCTCGGCGCTGATCTCCAAGACCGGTGCCTGGCTCGCCGAGTCGAGCAGGGTCGCTCCTCCCGGAGGCTCATTGAGGCGGAGTTCGAACCCGTCCTTGCTGACCACCAGGCTCGGGGGTTCGGGAACCCTGAGGTATGCGGGCATTCCGGGCTCGGCCAAAGCGGCCACTCCCGCAGGGCCGACCGCGAGGTGCTGCACCCATCCGATGCCCTCGGGCTTTTCCGCCACCAGCCCCGGGGAATAGCTCCCGTCGCCGCGGTCGATGCGAAGCTCGCCGGCGTCGCTCCCAGAGGTCCACACAACTCCGCCGGAAATCGACATGTAAGTCGCCGACGGGCTGAAGACGCCCGGCGAGTTTTCCAGCGGCGAGCGATCCCAAGCGCGCCCGTCAACGGTGGTCAAAAGAAAGTCGCCCTCATCGCTGGACAGCGCGAAGCGGAAGCCGTCGGAGGCGCTGCGCCCGGACACGGCCCAGGCCGGGTACTCCGCGGTGAGCTGCGCCGGGCCGGGGTCGCCTTGGCTGTGGTAGAAGCGGACCACCTGGCTTCGAGGCACGAACAGCAGTTCTTGTTCTTGCGGGGTCAGATCGAACGATTCGACGGGGGAGTCCAAGTCCCGCGTGAAGCTCACCGTGTTGCCCTCGACCATGGTCCATCCGGTTATCTCCGACTCGTGGGACACCAGACCCCGGGATGCGATCACCGATTTGGCGTCGACCTGGTCGGAGGCCCGGACCGCCACCACGATGTCAGAGCCGTTGACGAGGGCCGCAGCCAACTGGGCCTGCTCGGAGGGGTCGGACGGCGGCAGCTCGACTTCTGTCCAGTCGGCGCCGTCGTTGTCGGAGTACAGCACCACGTCCTCGGTGTCCACCCCGTCGGAACGCCAGCCCGACACCAGCCAGCGGCTGCCGGATATCTCCACCGATGAGACGGCGACCCCGGCGGGGGCACTCAACGGCGTCCAGTTGCGCCCATCGTGGGAAACCAGCAGCTTGTCACCGTCTGGAGAGGGGGCCTGGACCATTGCCCGCCCATCGCCGGTGGAGCTCAGGCCGTGGGCGAAGGCCAACTCGGAGGTGTCCAACTCTGCCCATTCCAGCGCAGGGCCGGTGGAGAGGCTCTGGGGGGTGGAGGTATCGACAGACGCCGCCGGGCCGCCGGGCGCGCTCGGCTCGGCCGCAGCAGGCGCCGGGTCGGCGGCCGGGTCGGCTTCAGGCTGGCCCGCCACCAAGACCTCGGTGTTGCGGTCGTCTTCCAAAGCATTCCAGGCCGCGACTCCGCCGGCTACCAGAGCCAGCGACGCGGCGATGCCCACCACCGCCCGCTGGGTGTTGCGGGCCCGGGACCGGGCCGCGGCCCGCTCGGCGATCGAGGACACCGGCGGCCGGGCGGTAGCGGCTTCGCCACGGGCTCGGAGGGCCTCGCCGAGGGCTTCGCCTAGGGTCTGGTCGTCGAGACCAGATGGGTTTTCGGGGGTGCGGGGTTCGTGGTTCATCTCTTTATTGCCTTTCGCAGTTCGGCCAGGCCCCGGGCGGTGGCGCTCTTCACCGTTCCGGGGCGGACGCCCATGGCTTGGGCGATTTCCTTTTCGGACATGTCGGCGTAGAACTTCAGCACCAAAGCGGTCTTCTGGCGGTTCGACAGCTGGTTGAGGGCGTCGAGCAGGTAGTCGCTCTCGCCGGGCTCAGGGGCCGCAAAGGGCCGAAGTCCGACGCGTCGGCGCACCTCTCGTTTGCGCAGCTCGCTGCGGGCGCCGTTGACGACCGCGGTGCGCAGGTAGGCGCCGGGGCGGTCGAGTCGGCCCCAGCGGTCCAACACCTTGGCGAAGGCGTCTTGCACGACCTCCTCGGCGAACTCCGTGGTGTCCACCAGCCCTCGGGCCAGCCGGACCATCGGCTCGTACTCGCGTCGGTACAGATCGTCGAAAGCCGCAACCTCATAGACCTCGCCGGCCGGCACGGCCGGTGGCGAAATCGGCTGCTCGCTCTCAGAAACCCCTGAGTTCATGTAGCAGATAGTGTCCATCACCCCGCAACGACGCCCGGTGATGCGGCTTGGTTCCCCGCTCCTCGACAGCGGGCGCGGGAAGCACCGAAGCGGTCAGCCGGGGGCGGCCGAGACGGTCAGGCGGCGCGGTAGTTCTTGAGCAGCGCTTCGTTGGGCTCGTCTGGCAGGGCGGCGAGGGGGGTCGCGATCTCAGCGTGGGCGGGGCCGTGCTGGGCGGCCAGCGGGGCTAGGGCGTCGAGATCGAAGCCGTAGAGGTCGGCGGCGTTGCCAGCCAGGATCTGCTGGAGCTCGGCCGGGTCGGTGTCGCAGAACACCTGGCGCAGGTGCTCGCGGGTGTAGGGGCCGGTGCCCTCGTTGTGAGGGTAGTCGGAGCCCCACATCACCTTGTGGGTGCCGAGCACCTCCCGGGCGGCGGCGTCCTCGTGGCCCGGCTGGCTGATGCCCACCCAGCAGTTCTGCTGAAAGTAATCGGTGGCGCTGCGGGGCAGGATATGGCTCTCGTCGTAGCGCATCTCGCCCATGCGGCCGGTATCGCGGATCTTGGCCAGGGTCTCGTCCATGTGGGCCAACGTTCCCACCAGCCAGGCGCAGCCCTGCTCGGTCATCACGAACTTGAGCTTGGGGAAGCGCTCGAACACTCCCGACAGCAACAGCTGGTAGAAGGGCCGGTGGGAGTAGAAGCTCACCTCGTGGATGAACAACAGGTCGGCCACCGAGTACTTGCCGTAGTTGGGCGCCCCGGTGCCGCCGTGGCTGTTGACGATCACGCCGAGATCCTCACAGGCGGCCCAGAACGGGTCGTACGCCGGGTCGTAGAGGGGGGCGA
Organism: bacterium; assembly: GCA_026709815.1. Taxonomy (GTDB): domain Bacteria; phylum Actinomycetota; class Acidimicrobiia; order Acidimicrobiales; family Bin134; genus Poriferisocius. The sequence continues at coordinate 6,865 of JAPOSH010000103.1, forward strand.
GGTCGTCGCAGTCGGGCGGTATGGCCGAGATCAGCACCCCGCCGCGCAGGTTGTTGGCGGCGATGAACTCCACGTCTTTGATGGCCTCGTCCACATCGTTCAAGAAGGTCTGGCCGATGCCGGCCCGCTGGTCGGGATACTCCGCGCACCAGTCGGCCAGCCAGCGGTTGTGGGCCCGGATGCCGGCCAGGCGGTGCTTGAGCTGGTCGGCCCGGGGCGGGCGGGCGAAGAGGATGAAGCTGGGGAAGAACGGGGGCACGGTGTTGGGGAACACCACCTCGGCCACCTGGCCGTCGGCGTACAGATCGCTGAGACGGCGCTCGTTGTCCCAGTTGCGCACCCGGCCGCCGTCTTGTAGGTCGCGGAACGGGTTGCGGTACTTCTCCCGCCAGGCGTCGAATTCGTCGAGATACTTGGACTCCAGGTAGTCGCGGTACGTCTCGTGGTTGGCGCCGGCGTGACAGTCGGCCGAGATGATGGTGTAGCGGTCGCTCATTCCGCTAGTTTGCCAACTGTGAGCAACTCGCCGGGCATCGTGGAAGGGGAGTGGGACGACCAACCCCGCAACTGGCGGACGTTTTTCAAGCGGTGGCGGCGCAGCAAAGAGCTGTTCCGGCTCGAGGTGGTCCGCACCGAGGCCATGTCGGACGATGACTTCTTCGTGATCGGCCGAGCCACCGCCGGCCGGATCAAACCGGGCGACGCCCTCGTTGTGGATGCCGGCGGCGGGGCGGTCGGCACCCGTGTCGTCTCCATCGACCACGCCGTCCAAGGCGACAGCGGGGTCGGGGGAGACGAGTTCCACATGCTCATGGCCCTCAAGCTCGACAGCATCGGCCCCGATTCCGGTATCGGCCCCGGCACCGTCATCCGCCAGCCGGGCTAGGAGCGCCGGGGAGGGCTCATGGCGGTGGAAATGGCGATCTGGCGGATGACCGGCGAAGGACCTCGGCGCTTGGCGTCGTCGCCGCTCGACTCCGAGCAGCGTCTGGAGGACATGCTGGAGCGCGATCCCAGCGTGAGCGGAACCGACCTGTTGATTTTGGGCCGGCAGGTGCGCACTGCCCACGGCGGGTACGTCGACCTGTTGGCCATGGATGCGGAGGGCTGTGTCCACGTCCTCGAGCTGAAGCGAGGTCGCACCCCCAGAGAAGTCGTGACTCAGGCATTGGACTACGGATCCTGGGTGGCGGGGCTGAACATCGAGGAGTTCGCGGACATCTATTCTGAAGGCCGGGGAAGCGGGGAAAGCCTCGAGCAGGCGTTCGCCGAGCAGTTCGACTGCCCGCTGCCCGACGTCGTGAACGAGCGGCAGCAGTTCACCATCGTGGCGTCTGAGCTGGATCCGACTTCTGAGCGGATCGTCGAGTTCCTGGCCGAGTCCTACGGGGTGCCCATCAACGCCGTGTTCTTCCGCCACTTCAACGACGAGGGCAGCCAATACCTGGCTAAGACGTGGCTGCTCGACCCGCAGGAGGCCGAGGCGAAGGCCGCCCGGTCGCCGCGCTCCAAGACTCGGACGTGGAACGGTCGTGACTTTTATGTCGTGCTTGGCGGACCCAAAGACGACCGATGGCCGGTGGCTCAGAAGTATGGACTCCTGAACGGCGGCGGCGGGCCGGTGTACTGGAAGCCGCTCAGGCATTTGCGGCCCGGACACCGGGTGTTCGCCTATGTGGTCGGCGTCGGATACGTCGGGATTGCCCGGGTGGCAGGAGAGATGACCCTGGCCCGCGACGCGGTTGTGGAGGTGGACGGACGAGCTGTGCCCTTCGCGGATTTGCCCGAGGTGCCCGAAGGGTACAGAGACTATGTGCTCGCAGAAGAAGACCTGGAGATGGCTGAAAGAGTGGTTCCCGTGGAGTGGCAGTGCATGCGCGACCTCGATCGGGCCGTGTGGGAGAAGGGGTTGTTTGCTTCGCAGCTCACCGCCTGCAAACTCCG
>JAPOSH010000019.1 GCA_026709815.1 bacterium
CTGGAAGGTGCGGCGGACGCCCCGGCGGGCCCGCCAGGTGGCCGGGCGGCCGGTCATCTCCTCGCCCTCCAGCCGGATGGCGCCCGCGGTGGGAATGTTCACGCCGGTGATGCTGTCGAACAGCGTCGTCTTGCCCGCGCCGTTGGGCCCGATGAGCCCTCTGATTTGCCCTGCCGGCACCGACATGGACACGCCGTCCACCGCCACCACGCCGCCGAAGCGAACTGTCACCCCTTCCAATGACAAAAGGGGCGAGCCCAAACCGGCGGGACGCTCAGCCACCGCGGCGGCACCCTCTGTGCTCATCCCCGCCACGCTACCCCAGCGCGGGCGGATTCAGCCGATAGAGCCTCAGCCGAGATCGAGATCTCGCCCAATTCAGATTCCCAGAGCGACGGCGATGCGGTTCCGGTGCCAGGCGGCGTCGCCCCAGCAGGCCGACAACGCCCAGCCCCGCTTCATCCACAGGTGCAGGTCGTACTCGTAGGTGTAGCCGATGGCCCCGTGGCACTGCAGCGCAGTGCGGGCGGCCAAGTCCACGGCCTCGGAGGCCAGGGCTTTGGCCAGCGAGACGTCCCGGCTGCGGTCGGGATCGGCGGCGGCGATGCACCAGGCGGCGTGGCGGGCGGCGGGGCGGGCGAACTCGATCTTGAAGGCGGTGTCAGCCAGGTGGTGCTTGACCGCCTGGTAGCTGCCCACCGGCTTGCCGAACTGGAAGCGCTGGGCCGCATAGGCCACGGTGGCGTCGAGCAGGTGCTGGGCCACACCCACGCACTGGGCGGCAGCGGCGGCGGCGGCCCGGTCGAAGGCCAGGGCGGGATCGGCGTCTAGCGCCACCGCGTCGCCGCTGACTTCGAACAGCCGTCGAGAGCCGTCGATCGACCGGTGTTCAACCAGCGAGGCGCCATCGGTCGGCACAGCCCGGACCTGCTCGCCGATGAGCAGCACCAGCTCGCACGCGGCCGCTCCCACGGCGTAGCCGTCGGAGGCACCGGCCCCCAGGGTTGCCTCCCCGGCGGCGGCCTGCTCCAGCCAGGCTTCGGCCACCGGCCCCCCTGCCTCGGCCAGGGTGGGAATGCCCACCGCGGTGTGCTCCAGCAGCGGTTCGGGCAGCGCGGCCCGGCCCGCCTCCTCCAAAAGCAGCACCAGGTCGGTCTCGTCCATGCCCAGCCCGCCGGCCGAGGTAGGGGCGGTCATGCCCACCACGCCCATCTCGGCCAGCGCCTCCCACAGGCCGCTGGTGCGGCCGGTGTCGTTCTCCCAGGCCGCCCTCACCGCCTCCGGCGGGCACTCCTTGGACAAGAGGTCGCTCACCGCGTCCCGGAACATGACCTGATCGTCGCTGAACGAGAAGTCCACGCCTACCGCCTCGGGCGTCCCAGAGCCGAAACGCTGCGCCAAGATGCCATTTTCATGGTCATCTCCTCGGAAGCCCCAGGACTCGCTCGGAGATGATGTTGCGCTGGATCTCGTTGGTCCCGGCGTAGATGGGGCCGGAGAGGGCGAATACATAGCCGTCCATCCACGAGCTGTCGGCCCGCTCCCCGTCGCGGCCCAGCAGCCGCAGGGCGGTGGCGTGCAGCTCCACGTCGAGCTCCGACCACAGCACCTTCATGAAGCTGGCCTCCGAACCGATCGGGGCGCCGCCCCGCAGACGGGATTCGGTGGCGTAGGTCTGCCAGCGGTAGGCCTGAGCCCCCATCCAAGCGCCCACCACCTGATCGCGGCGGCCCAGATCAGGCCCCCGGCTGTCGGCCTGCTCCTGGTAGAGGCCCACCAGCCGGTCGGCTGCGGCCATGAACCGGCCCGGGGCCCGCAGGTTCAAGCCCCGCTCGCTGCCGGTGGTGGCCATGGCCACCGCCCAGCCCTCGCCCTCGCCGCCCAAAAGGTAGCGCTCGTGAACCCGGGCGCCGTCGAAGAACAGCTCGGCGAACCCGGGCTCTCCGTCGAGGCGGCCGACAGCACGGGCCTGCAGGCCCTCGGTGTCGCCGGGAACCAGCAGGTAGCTCAGCCCGGCGTGGCGCTCGGAGTCGGGATCGGTGCGCACCAGGCAGAAGAACCAGTCGGCGAACGCCCCTCGGGAGCACCAGGTCTTCTGGCCGTCGATCACGAAGTGCTCGCCGTCGCGTTGTGCCTTGGTCTTGATCCCGGCTAGGTCCGACCCGGCGTCGGGCTCCGACCAGCCCTGGGCCCAGATCTCGTCGCCCCGGGCCATGGGCGCCAAGAAGCGGTCCTTTTGCTCGGGGGTGCCGAAGTCGAAGATGGTGGGGGCTAAAAGGCTGACCCCGTTGGACGACACCCTCCCCGGCGCCCCCGAAGCCCAGTACTCCTCTTCGAAAATGAGCCACTCCACCAAAGACGCCTCCCGCCCGCCGTAGCGCTTCGGCCACGACACCACCGCCCATCCGGCGTCGAACAAAATGTGCTCCCAGGCCCGGTGCTGCTCGAAGCCGCCCGGGGTGTCCATTGACGCCAGCGGCTCGGCGGGCACATTCTCGCCCAGCCAGGCGCGGGCCTCCTCCCGGAACGCCTCCTCAGCAGGCGTGAACGCAAGATCCATCAGCGCAGCACTCTAGTGGTGTGCACCGGGTTTAGCGCCTCCGGGGTTTAGACGCGGCGCTGCCCCTGTTCCGACTGGAAATGGACCGACCGGGACAGGGGCAGTTCTTAGCGCTCTAAAGGCTAGCCGCGCCACCTGTGCATGGCGTCCACATACGAATCGAAGTCGCTGGGGCCGCCAGCCGAGGTGTAAGTCGCTCCAGCGTTCACCTGATCCAATTCTTCTTGGTCAAGCTCTCTGGGTTCGGGGTTCGGTGCGTCGGTTGGGTTCATGGGATGCTCCTCTAGGGGATGGACAACAGAGTTTCAGCGTACCCCCCCCCTCCCCCTTTTGTCAACAGTAGCTGCCAGCCGGTGTGGTCAGAGGGTGCGCTGCATCGCTTCGACGACGACCAGCAACTCGAGCTCGTGTTCGCCGACCCGTCGAGACTGGTAGAGGGCGACCCGTCGGCGCTTGCAGCGTGACGTTGGCCGACTACGCAGCAGAGATCGCACGCTCGGGCTTCCCCGGCATCCGGCCCCTGGACCCGATGCTGCGGACCGACTTGCTCGACGGCTATCTCGACCGGGTAGCCGACTACGACCTCGACGAATCCGGGGCTGGCATTCGAGACCGAAAAGCGCTTCGGCGCTGGCTTACGGCATACGCCGCTGCCACCGCCACCGCCACATCCTTCGCCACCGTTCGCAACGCCGCCGCTGAGGGATCAAACGAGCCGCCTTCGCCGCCCACTGCGGCTGCCTACCGGCGAGCGCTGGAACAGCTCTGGCTGATCGAAGAACTGCCGGCTTGGCTGCCGACCCGCAACCGGCTCCGACGCCTGGCCTCAGCGCCGAAACACCATCTGACAGACCCCGCCCTAGCACTGCGCTGCCTCGGCATCGATGAATCAGGCCTGCTCGAAGGCCGAACAACGAACCATGCACTGCCCCGCGACGGAACCTTGCTTGGGGCAATGTTCGAATCGCTAGTAGCCCTGTCGGTTCGGGTATACGCACAAGGCAACCGAACCCGCGTCTCCCACCTGCGCACCCACAGCGGCGAGCACGAAGTCGACCTGATCGTCGAACGAAGCGACGGGCGAGTCGTGGCCCTAGAAGTCAAGCTGTCAGCGACAGTCAAAGACCATGACGTACGACACCTGGCATGGCTCGCCGAACGGCTTGGGAACGAGCTGCTCGACGCAGCCATCATCACAACCGGCAAAGAGGCCTACCGCCGCCGCGACGGCATCGGCGTCATCCCCGCCGCCCTGCTCACAACATAAGCGGCTCTGAGCGTTGAAGCCGGAACATCGGTTTTGGACGGATTGAGTTTTGCCGGGGCTTAGACGCGGAGCTGTCTCCGTCCCGACCGGGAATGGGCCGACCGGGACAGGGGCAGTTCTTCGCGCTCTAATCCGAAAAGACCGTCATGGCAGGCTGGCGGGAACAACAGCGAGGTTTTCTGCCCGTGCTCCAGAATGAAGGCGACGATCCCATGCGGCCACAACTAGATCGGGCAAGCCAATCTCCAATGCGCTCGCCAGGTGGATCGCGTCTGAGCCCCGCAGGTGGTGGTGTTTGGCCAGCTGACCCGCGGACATCTGAACCTGATAGGTGAGTTCCACTGGTCGAATCGCGGCCCAAAACTGCTCCCAGTCCTGTTCACATCTCTTCAGGGCAGCACCATCGAAATCGTGATTGCGCCCCGCCGCCGCCAGCGCCGCCCGCACCTCGGGGTAGCTGAGACGACTCGAAAGGGCCGCGTCGCAACCATCCCAGAGCGTAGCTGCGATGTCACTCCCCGACTCCTCCACTACGAGTTTCACCAGCGCGCTGGCATCGAAATAGACGACAGCCACAGATCAATCGCGTTGCTCGGAAACCCGATCGGATACCTGACGACGAGAGCGCGGCTGCTGTCGGCCAGAGGCGACAGGCCGACCTTGGGCTGACGGGCGGGCGATAACGCCTTGTTGGACGAGAGATTCAATGGCGGAGGCCGTCTTCAGCCCGACGATCTTGACCACTGGTGTGCCGCGCTCGGTCACCACGACCTCTTCCCCCTCTCGAGCCCGGCCTAGCCAATGCCTCAGATTGGCCCGAAGTTCAGCAACTGCCACATCCATATTCATAAGTGTACAACTTGCGGCAAGTATCTTGTACACGAAATGCGGTTGGCACACGAGATCGACCTGATCGTAGAACGCCGCGACGGCATCGGCGTCATCCCCGCCGCCCTGCTCACAACATAAACGGCTCTGCTTTCGCAGGAGCATGATCGCAGTTCAGGGGGTCCGCCTCATCGCTTCGATGGCTTTCCGGATGGCGGCCTTGATCTTCGTCCCGCGGCGTTCGAAGGGTAGCTCGTCGAAAATCGCCTCGAACAGCTGCTCGTCGGTGCGGAGCAGACTGTCGGATTCAATCCACTGGCCCAGTGCGACCAGATCTGCTTGCGAGTAGTCGTCAATGGAGAAAGCAGATCCCGGCATGGGGGGCCGGTCCCGTCGCCGTCGGAGGGCCTTGTGTATATGAGCGAGGGCGTCCAAGCTTTTTTGGGCTAGCGGGCTGGCTCGAACGGCAGCAGCATTCACAGTCACAGCCCGGCCAGAGTCGATGTCGCGCACCGCTTCCTCATAGGCAGCCAGCACGCGCTCCACCTCTGGGCGGTGGTCGTTGAACCAGTCGGTGGACCAGATGCGGCAGAATCGCCAGCCGAGCCGCTCCAGGTGCTCTTGGCGCAGCCGGTCGCGGTCTCGTGCGGTGGGCGATGAGTGATAGGAGGCCCCGTCGGCTTCCACGGCCAGGGCGAATTGGCCGGCTCTCGCGGGGTGGCGCACCGCGAAGTCGATGCGATAGCCCGAGCACCCGTACTGGGGCACCACATCCAACCCCGCGGCGGTGAGCTTGTCCATGATGTCGATCTCGAAGGAGTTGAGCGGCTCGGCGGAATCGGCGCCGTCGAGCTCGGTGCCCCCAGACTGGGCGAACTTCAGGAAACCCCGCAGCATCTTCACCCCGTTTGCCGTCGTTTTATCTGGATCCATGTCGGCGTGGGCGAACGACGTCACCAGCGTCATGCGTTTGCGGGCTCTGGTGATGGCCACGTTCAACCGCCGCTCTCCGCCTTCCTGATTCAGCGGCCCGAAGCGGTACAACATCTTTCCGGCGGCGTTCTTGCCGTAGCCGACACTCAAGATGACGGCATCGCGCTCGTCGCCCTGCACCCGCTCGAGGTTCTTCACGAAGGCCCGCTCTTCGTTGGCCTCGTTGAAGAACGCCTCGAGAACGGGGTCGCTCTCACCTTCCAGCCGTTGGCGCAGCGTTTCCTCGATGCGGTTGGCGTGGTGGATGCCCATGGCAATTACACCCAGGGTTTCCCCGGGGCGATTGCGGGCATGGCCGACCATCAGATCCACCACCCGGAGCACTTCATCGGAGCTGCTCCCCCTCTTGGCGGCCTCGCCCATCCGGTGCGGCACCAACTCCCAGCTCAGGCACTCGTCGGAGTCAGCCCCGGGAAAGGTGGTCAGGCTGCCGTGGTAGATCTCCTGATTGGAATACGCGATCAGTCGCTCGTCTTGGGAGCGGTAGTGCCAGGTGAGCGGGCGGCGGGCAAGCCGGGCATCCATTACATCGAGTATCGACTCGTAGTCAGCCAGAGACTCCTCGTCTTCGTCGAGATCGTCTTCGCCGCTGGAGCTGTCGAAGAAGATAGTCGGCGGAAGCTGGCGGGAGTCTCCTGCCACCATGGCGCGGCGCCCTCGCAGAAGGGCGGAGATGGCGTCGCAGGGAAGCACCTGGCTGGCTTCGTCGAACACCACGAGATCGAAGAGCGGCCGGGGCGGCAGGGTCTGGGCCACATCGAGGGGCGACATGGCCCAGCAGGGGCGGATGGCGGCCAGCGCGTCGGGGGCCTGATCGAATAAACCCCTCAGCGGCAGATGGCGGGTCTTCTTCTTGGCCTCCTTGCGGATCAGCTCATCTTGCGTGCGATGCTGGCTGAGCACTTCCACCGCGCGCTCCGCGATGCGCCGGGTCACCCTGGCCGGGGTGCTCTCGATGTGCTCGGCATCAGCCTTTTGGAACTCCCTTGCGTAGCGGCTCTGCCGACTTCCCTGGAACCCCGACAGCCTTGAGTCTTCGAGCAAGATCTCCTGCTGGACAGACCGCAGCCTGGAATGTTCGAAGGCCGCCACAAGGGCGTTGCCCTCCAGTGCGCCCTCGGGCATGTCGTCCAATAGCGGCCCTATGTGCGAAGCCCGCAACTTCTGCTCGACTTCATACAATCGGGGCAGCTGGAACAGCGTGTTCTGGTCGTTGTGAAGCTCTCGGGCAAGCCGGGATATTGCCTCTGCGGTCTCATCGGCGAGTCTCCTGTTGGGCAGCACCGCGTCCAGTATGTCCACGGCGGCCTTCATATCGCCGAACGCCTCTGATGCTTCAAAGACGTTGGCCAACACCCGGGGCGACCCCGGAAAACTCAGCTCCGCCCAGAGACCAGCCAAATCACGAGCCGCTTCAACCTCCCCCAACAACTCGCAAGCCCTGCGCGACCTCAACCCGGGCTTGAGGCTCTCAAGCTCCGACAGCGCCGACCGGTAGTTCTTGTTGACGAGCCTGTTCAACAACCGGCTCGGCCCGCTGCGGACGGCGGGGGCCAGACCTTGCACCAGCGAGTCCAGGTCGGCGTCGAAGATATTGGGGGAGAGGGCTTGCTCGGTCTTGGCAACGGCGTTTGTGAGATCGGGAAGCTCAGCCATCCGGTCACCCCAATCGCCAATCGACCCCAGGTTGTCTAGGCCCAGCTGGCTGGCCAGCGACTCCTGCTGGGCCTGCCAACTGGATTCGAGCTCGCCAGCCAGCCCCAGACACGCTTCGGCGGCGTCCCGGGCTTCTTCCAGGGAAGCAACGACAGCACCGGCCCACGGTGACCGGCCGGACCGAATAGGCTCAGACAGGTCTGCCCAGTCCCTGAGATCTCCTCTCACTTGCTCGGCGGTGGCATCGTCAAGATCGAGCAGGGCCGATGAAGAGAACCGCATCGCAGGAGCGGGCCTGGTGCCAGGGGACGACTCTGATGCCTCCATAGGCAGTAGTTCCGAGAGCACCTCGTAGTACGAGAGCCCCCAAGGCTCGCGCTTTTGGTGCAGCGCCTCGGCATGGCCCGACAGCTCCTGGCGGGCTTCTTGCAAGCGGTGGTGCAGCTCGGGCTGATCCGCAGGAGGGGTCTTGCGTATGTCGGCGAGGGAGGCATCGAGTTGTTGGGCCAGCTTCCTGCGGGAGGGCACTCCCCCGTGCAAGTCCATCACGAAGCGGTCGAGCCCCACCGCGGTCAGCCGCTTGACCACTGCGTCGATCGCGGCCCGCTTCTCGGCCACGAACAGAACCCGCTTGCCTCGGGCCATCATCGCAGCGATGAGATTTGAGATCGTCTGGCTCTTGCCGGTGCCCGGCGGCCCTTGAAGCACGAACGAATGGCCGGCTAGCGCGGCGTTGATGGCCGCGCTCTGCGACGAGTCGGCGCCCAGCACCAAGAACTCGTCAGAAGGAGCCAAGGCATCGGGCGACGACTCGTCGACGGGGCTGCTCGAATGAGCCCTCACCGATTCGACGGCCGCATCGTCGCCAGCGAGGGCTGCGATCAGGTCGTGATCGGCCAGTGCCTCCAAATTGTCCTTGATGTCGTTCACCATCGGCATCTTCTTGTACATGAAGTTGCCCGCTATGAGGCGCTCGGCAATCCTGAAATCAGGGACTTTCTCGGCCCGTTTGGAGAGCGCCGCGAAAATAGCCTGCTCCTCGTCTGGGCTTATCTGCTCTCCGTCGCCATAGGGGTCCATGAGGTCTTCCCCGGACACATCCACCTCGAACTCATTGGCGAGGTGCTGCAGCAAGGCCTCGTTGAGCGCCCATTCGCCGGTCAACTTGAAGTCGTAGTCGATTTCCGACGCGCCCTTTCGATGCAAGTCGATGGGGCACAGCAGCACTGGGGCGGCAGGAGTGGACTTGGTTGACTGGGCGGTCCAGGTGGCCATGCCCCATCCGAGGAAGAGCGTATGGATGCCCTTCTCCTCGAAGTTCTTCTGTGCTGCGCGGCTGACTGACCGAGCCCGCTTGATAGCCTCGGCCAGCGGATCCTCGCTGCCGTCGCCAATCCAACCCTCGGCACCAGGAGTGGAGCGGCGAGCGGCGGGAGGCACCTTGAACAGCTGGCTCAGCTGATCCTTGTTGCCGTTGCGCTGCCGGTCTTCCGCC
>JAPOSH010000198.1 GCA_026709815.1 bacterium
CGCGGGGGGGGCGCCGGCCGCCGCGGGGGGGGGCCGGGAGGGTGTACCGGCCGGTCTGTTCGTCTTGTTCAATGGTGTGGCCGTGTTTGTGGGCTTTGCGGTGGCAGCTGGGGCATAGGAGGACGAGGTTGTGGATGTTGGTGGGCCCGTTGTGTTCCCAGGGGATGATGTGGTGGATGTCGCAGGCTTGGGGTCGGATGCCGCAGCCGACGCAGCTGCGGTCTCGGCGGTATAAGGCCAGTTTCTGGGCTTTGGTGGGCGCCCGTTGGGCTTGGCCCACATACAGGGGCTGCCCATCGGCGGAGAAGATCATCGGCACGATGTCGGCGTCGCAGGCCAAGCGGCGGAACTCGTCTAAGTCAATGGGCGTGCCGTCGATGAGCTCGGCAGCGGTGAGCCGGTTCTCGATGGCGTCGTAATCGGCGGTCACCACCAGCACCGTCTTCTGCGGGCGGACACCCCCGCACTCGCCCGCGGGCTCAGAGGCACCGGCGTCGGCGGGCTGTTGGGTGACGAGCGCGACCAGCGCGTCGGCGTTGCGCTGCTCGAACGTGCGCACCGGGTCGAAAGCGATGTCGTCGGCGAGCATCTTTGCGCTCATGGCGCCGAGGGCGACTTTGACCCGGTCTCCGGCTATCTGGTCCAGCTCGGCGTGCAACACGACCATGCCGCCCGTTCCGTCGAACACCTTCAAAGACCGGCGGGCCCGCTGCCGCTCGGAACGGCTCATCCCGTCGACGGCCCGGCGCTGGTCCTCGCGGGCGGCCACTGTCTTCTTATATTCGTCGTGGCCCTGCCAGCCGCCCAGATCCAAAAGCTCCTGCTGGTCTTGGGTGCTCATCGGCGCTCTTTTATGCGACTCCGCCACCATGGCGCCCTGCTCCGCGGACAGGCGCCCCTGCTGTACCGCGCCCAGCACATCCGGCAGGGCTTTCAGCCCCTCGGCGGTACGGGCCAGTTGGCGGGCCTTGTGAGCGCTGATGCCGAACTGATGGCACACCGACGCCGCCGCACTGCGGCCCTCGAGCTCGCCGTAACGGGCGATCAGCCCGACCAGATATCCCTCCGCCCGACGGCGAACCGAATCGGCCTCACCCATCAAACCCAGCAGTTCTGAAGCGCTGGCCTCGGAGAAATCAGGAAACCCGAAACCCCCGGCAACACCAGCTCTATCAGCACTTCTGCTGGCACCGCTTGCGCTGGATATCGCTCCGAACTCCATACATCTAATTATACCAACCCCAGTGACAGTAACTACCCCAATTCAGAAGAAGTTGGCATAGAAATATAAGAAATCTTATTGAAGGTATTCCACTCAAACGAATCAATCCAATACCCGCGAGACAGAGAGCGCTTCATGTGTCGAACATACGGCGAACAGGTAGCGGCCGAACTCGTGGGCCAGGCTGAGACGGCGGTGCCCAAACCGCCTTGTCCCGCTTACCACCGCCACGCCGCCAGCAAGACGGACTCGCCATCTGCCGCCTCGTTCTCCAACGACAAGGTGAACGTCAGTAGCCCGATTTCGGCGATGCGTTCACTGGATCCTAGAGTCGGCTCCCCTGGGTCTGACGCGTTGCGGCGAGAAACGATTGCTGGCGAGGGCCTTCGATGAACCTCACCTGAGCCCCCTTCCCGATGCCGATTGCAAGCCTACCCACGCAACAGGGCAGCCGGACGGCTGGAGCGCTCGACAAGCAGATGCCTCCGCGCCGCAACGCATCACGCCGATTGCTGAGGGGTTGCTGGCTGTTGGGTCGGGTAGTTTTTGACCAGCAGGTAAGACGACGCGCTGCGGGTCGATCCCCTGCGCCCCTGCCGGGTCAAGTAGGTTTGACTGGCAAGTGATGCCGACGGCGAGTGCTGGAGCTGTAGAAATATGGAGAACACAGGCAATATGAACCGCCCGATTGAAGTTGCCCCCCGAGGGGGTTACCGGATTTGGCTGAGATACTCAGATGGGGTAGTTGGTGAGGTTGACCTGTCCGACTTGGCTGGGCGAGGGGTCTTCCGAGCATGGGAGAGTCGAGCTTGCTTTGATGCAGTGCGAGTTACCGCGGATGGAGGGGTCGCCTGGGGGGAAGAGATCGAGCTTTGCCCGGATGCTCTGTACATGAGGCTCACCGGCAAGTCGGTTGAGGAGGTCTTGCCGGCCATGATGAGCGCCCCTGTGGATGCCTGAGCTCTCTCGGTTCTTTGGGATCATCATCCGCATGTACTTCAACGATCATGAGCCCCCTCATTTCCATGCCCTCTACGGCGGGGACGAGGCTTTGATTGACATCGACACTCTGGCCGTGCTTGAAGGCTACCTTCCGCCGCGAGCACAAGGACTGGTGGTCGAATGGGGAGCACAGCATCGTGGGGAGCTGCGAGAAGCCTGGGAACGGGCAAGGCGTTTGGAGCCCCTGGGCAAGATTGACCCCCTGCGGTAGACGGAGCCTTCGCGTTGAAGCCAGCCAGCGAATTGAAGGCGTAGGCGGCGGTGGTCGGGCTGAGCGAAGCCGATGTGGAGGAGCTGGCGCTCGATTGCCTGTCGAGTCTGGGATGGGCGGTGGCCCGTGGTCGAGACATCGCCCCTGATGAAGCAGGAGCGGAGCGGGACGATTACGGGCAGGCAGTGCTGGGGCGGAGGCTGCGCTCGGCGCTGGCACGGCTGAATCCCACTGTGCCCGAGGGCCCCCGTCAAGACGCGGCCCGCAAGATCACTCATCCCGATGGCGCCGTGCTGGAGGCCCGCAACCGGGCCTTTCACCGCATGGCGGTGGACGGGGTCGGCGTCGAGTACCGCGACGGGGGCCGCATCCGCGGGGCGCAGGTGCAAGTCTTCGACTTCGACTGCCCTCAGAACAACGACTGGCTGGCCGTCAACCAGTTCACGGTGGTGGAGGGCAACCACGAGCGCCGCCTCGACATCGTGCTGTTCGTGAACGGCCTGCCGCTCGGGGTGGTCGAGTTGAAGAACCCGGCCGATGCCGACGCCACGGTGTGGTCGGCATGGCAGCAGCTCCAGACCTACAAGGCCGAGCTGCCCATTTTGTTCTCCATGAACGAGGCCCTTGTGGCCTCCGACGGGTTGGAGGCCCGGATCGGCACGCTGACCGCGGGGCGGGAATGGTTCAAGCCATGGCGGACGATCTCAGGAGACCAAGAGGCCGAAGCTAGCACTCCCCAGCTCCAGGTGATGCTCGAAGGGGTCTTTGAGCCCGGGCGGTTTCTGGCCTTGGTCCGCGACTTCATCGTATTCGAGGACGACGGTGGCGGAGAGCTGGTGAAGAAGATGGCGGGCTATCACCAGTTCCACGCGGTGCAGGCGGCGGTGGGCGAGACCCTGCGGGCCGCCCCTTTGGCACAAGGCCCAAGCGACGGCGATGGCGATAGCGACGCGGGCGCCGAGACGCAGGACCGCAGGCCGGGCGGGGAGGCGGGAGACCGGCGCATCGGGGTGGTGTGGCACACCCAGGGGTCGGGAAAGAGCCTGACCATGGCGTTCTACGCCGGGCGGATCATCCGCGATCCGCGAATGGCCAATCCCACTGTGGTGGTTATCACCGACCGCAACGACTTGGACGACCAGCTCTTCACCACCTTCTCCCGCTGCTCCGATCTGCTGCGCCAGCCGCCGGTGCAGGCCGAGAGCCGAGCCGATTTGCAGGCCCTGCTCCAGGTGGATTCGGGCGGGGTGGTGTTCACCACCATCCAGAAGTTCTTCCCCGAAAACACCGGAGAGCGCTTCCCGCGGCTCTCTGATCGAGGCAACATCGTGGTGGTCGCCGACGAGGCCCACCGCAGCCAGTACGACTTCGTGGACGGTTTCGCACGTCACATGCGCGATGCCCTGCCCCGTGCCTCGTTCGTCGGGTTCACCGGCACGCCCATCGAGTTGCAGGACGCCAACACCCGAGCCGTGTTCGGGGATTACATCAGCGTGTACGACATCCAGCGCTCCGTCGAGGACCAGGCCACCGTGCCCATCTACTACGAGAGCCGCCTGGCCAAGCTCTCGCTCAATGAGCAGGAGCGGCCCAACATCGATCCTGGTTTTGAGGAGGCCACTGAGGGCGAGGAGGTCGAGCGCAAAGAGAGGCTCAAGACCAAATGGGCTCAGCTCGAGGCGGTGGTGGGGACGAAAAAGCGCCTGGAGTTCGTTGCCGGCGACATCGCGGATCACTTCGAGCGGCGCTTGGAGAGCATGGACGGCAAGGCCATGGTGGTGTGCATGAGCCGGCGCATCTGCGTCGACCTCTACCAGGAGCTGATCCGGCTGCGCCCCGAATGGCACCACGATCACGACGACCGGGGCGAGATCAAGGCGGTGATGACCGGGTCGGCGTCCGACCCGGTCGAGTGGCAGCCCCACATTCGCAACAAGCCCCGCCGAGAGGCATTGGCCAATCGCTTTCGCGACCCGGCCGATCCGCTGCGGATCGTGCTGGTGCGCGACATGTGGCTCACCGGCTTCGACGCCCCGAGCCTCCACACCATGTATGCGGACAAGCCGATGCGGGGTCACGGGCTCATGCAGGCCATCGCCCGAGTGAACCGGGTGTTCAAAGACAAGCCGGGCGGGCTGGTAGTGGACTATCTCGGTCTCGCCCACGAGCTGAAACAGGCGCTGGCCACCTACACCCGAAGCGGCGGCCGGGGCGATGCGGTGCTCGATCAGGCCGACGCGATTGCGGTCATGCGGGAGAAGCACGAGATCTGCTGCGGGCTGTTCTTCGGCTTCGACTGGTCGCGGTGGATCGCGGGCACGCCTGAGCAGCGGCTCGGCCTCCTACCGGCGGCCCAAGAGCACATCCTGGCCCAAGACGATGGCAAGGACCGCTGCATGCAAGCGGTGCGCGATCTTTCGCAGGCCTTCGCATTGGCGGTTCCGAGCGACGAAGCCCTGGCCGTCCGCGACGATGTGGCCTTCTTCCAGGCTGTGCGGGCCGCCCTGGCCAAGCGGGCGCCGGCCGATGCCCGCCCTGAAGAAGATTTGGATCACGCAGTGCGCCAGATCATCTCCAAAGCGGTGGCGCCCGAAGAGGTGGTGGACATCTTCGCCGCCGCCGGGCTGGGCAAGCCCGACATCTCGATCCTGTCTGAGGAGTTCTTGGTCGAGGTGCAGAGCATGCCCCAGCGGAATCTGGCGGTGGAGCTGCTGCAGAAGCTGCTGCGGGGTGAGATCAACACCCGGCGGCGCCGCAACGTGGTCCAGGCCAGGTCGTTCGCCGAAATGCTGGAGCAGACCATTCGCCGCTATCAGAACCGGGCCGTCGAGGCCGCCCAGGTGATCGAGGAGCTGATACGGCTTGCCCGGGAGATCAACGCCGCCGGACAGCGGGGCGAAGCCCTCGGACTCTCCGACGACGAGCTGGCCTTCTACGATGCTCTGGGCGTGAACGACAGCGCCGTCGCGGTACTTGGCGACGAGGTCCTGTGCCAGATCGCGGGAGAGCTGGTGGAAACCGTGCGCAACAGCGTGACCATCGACTGGACCCTGCGGGAGAACGTGAGGGCTGACATCCGCCGCATGGTCAAACGCATCCTGCGCAAACACGGCTACCCGCCCGACAAGCAGGAGCAAGCCACCTTGATCGTCCTCGAGCAAGCCGAGGTGCTCTCGGCGGCTTGGGCAGCCTGAGGATCGGCCGTGGCCAGCGGGTTGGAGCGGTTCCGGGCGGCAGCCGAAGAGCTGGGGGTGTCGGTGGCGCCGGTGCGGTATCCGGCGGGCACTCGGACGGCGGCCGATGCCGCCGCCGCAGTGGGGTGCGATGTGGGCCAGATCGTGAAGTCGCTGGTGTTCGCCACGCCGACGAGGCTGGTGCTGGCACTGACCTCGGGGGCCAATCAGGTGGACACCGACCGCTTGGGCGAGCTGACCGGCGAGAAGATCAGCCTGGCCGCGGCGGAGGCCGTGCGATCAGCCACCGGGTATGCCATCGGGGGCACCCCGCCGTTCGGGCATCTCAATCCGCTCCCGGCCTGGATCGACCAGGACTTGCTGGCCTACGACACCGTGTGGGCCGCAGCGGGAACCCCCGACTCCTGCTTCCCCATCGCTCCAGCGCAACTCGCGGCCACGGCGGAGGCTCTTGTGGGGGATTTCGCCCGGCGCTAGCGGTGTGCTGCCGCGGCTGGCGGCAATGCAGTTCGCGTGGCGCAGGTGACGCAGCCTGCTATATAGTCTACAGTGGACTATATAGTTTGAGGAGGTGACTGATGGCCGAAGCTGAATTGCGGGATACCTGGACGGTGGCCGAGGCGAAGGCGCGGCTATCCGAAGTGCTGCGCTTGGCCGAAGAGGAGGGGCCGCAGCGTATCGGGGTGAGGAAGCCGTGCATTCTGGTGCCTGAGCACCTCTGGCGGGAGCGGGCCCCGGAGCGCCAGCACGTGGGCCGCTGGCTTGTTGAGAACATGCCGCGGGGCATTGATCTCGAGCTTCCCGACAGGAGGGAACCTGATCGCGAGATCCCTTTTCTTGATTGGGACGAGGGTTGAGCGGATACCTCGTCGACACCAATGTGGTATCAGAACTGCTCGCCCCGGACCCGAACGCAAACGTCATAGCTTTTTTGAACGACCAACATTCGCTCTGGTTTTCAGCCGTTGTTGTGCATGAACTCGAATTCGGCTTTCAACAGCTTCCTTCAGGATATCGCCGCAGCAGGCTTCACTCCGTTCTGATGGCGTTTGTTGACAGTTTCGCCGACAAGATTCTGCCGGTAGGACGGCGAGAAGCTGAGCAGGCGGCTGCTGTGAGGGGTCAAGCCCGTCAACAGGGCAGGACGGTCCATCTGGCCGATGGACTGATAATGGGCACGGCTCTCGTCCACGGTCTTGATGTAGCAACCCGCAACGTTCGCGACTTCGCCGACAACGGGATCGGCATTGTCAACCCGTGGGCGCCGCTATAACCCCGTTGCGCTGATCCAGGGCGCCGGCGACTGCGGCGCCGGCAGTGACGCTGCAAGCAGCGGCCCACAGCCAGCTCAAAGCGGCCAGGGTGCCCGCGGTGGCCCCGGTGATGCCGGCGCCGCCGACGGTCCAGTTCACTGCGACGGCGGCAATGGCCGATGCCGTCGAGAACCACACGGCCGACACCAGCCCGCCGATCACGTCATGGCGGAGGGGTCGGCGGGGGCAGGCCATCTTCTGCACCAGGGTGAACACAGCCACCGCGGCCAAAAAGCCGGCTGCCGGCGCCAGCCGGGGGTCAACCCACAGCGCAATGGCGGTGGGTCCGGCGATCAGGGGAAGAGCGCCCACCAGCAGCCAAAACCCGGTGAAGCGCTCGAGCCACCAGGATCGGCGGGGGGCGCCCCGCACCCGGCGGACCGCTCGACACGCCGCGGCCGCGGCCCTCATGGTGCCCCAGACCGCGACCACCGCGGCGATCGAAGTAGCCGCCGGAGGCGCGGAGACGACCTCGGCGAATTCCTCGCCGATGGTGCGGTCCACATCGCCCAGCGCGGTCTGCCCGGCGTCGGCCAGCCACTCGTTGAACCGGTCGGCGATCCGGTCTGACACTGCCCGGACCGTGGAGGCGATGGCCGCCGCGGCCACCGCGGCGGGGAACAGCGACACCGCCGACCAAAAAGCGATCTCCGCCGCCCCGGTGCCGCCCTCGCCCTCGCGCCAGCGCGCCGTCGCCTGGCGGATGAGGGTCAACAGCCGAGCGGGCCGGCTGTTGACCGCTGCCGGTGGCTCGCCAGCGTCCATCGCCGAGTGGGCGGCTAGCCGGCTTGGGCCTCGGCCAGTCGGGGGATCAGAGCGTCGAGCACCTCGGCCCAGGCGCCGACAAAGCCGATGTCGGCCACATCCCACAGGGGGGCGTCGGGGTCGGGGTTGACGCCCACCACCGTGCCGGCGTTGCGAACCCCCACGGTGTGGTTGAACTTCCCGCTGGTGCCGACGGCCAAGTAGAGGCGGGGGCTGATGCTGTGGCCGGTGATGCCCACCTGCCGGGCCCGGGGCATCCAGCCGTGATCGGTCACCTTGCGGGTGGCGCACAGGGCGGCCCCGATGGCGGCCCGGTGCTTCTCCAGCTCGGGATAGTCGGCCGGGTCCACTCCCTGGCCCACGCCGATCACCACCGAGGCATTGGCCAGCTCGCCGCTGTCGTCGTCCCTGTAGCGGCGGACGACCTCGAGGCGGCTTCGGCCGGGCGCGTCAAGCGACGACCAGCGGGCCGGGGGGCGGTCGGGGTTGGGTCGGCGAAGAGGGAGCACTCCGGGGCGCACGGTGGCCATCTGCACCGGAGACGAGCAGCCGATCTCGGCCACCAGCCACCCCCCGAAGGCGGGCTTCATGGCGATCAGCCTCCCGGCATCGTCCACCTTCAGCCCGACGGCATCGCCGGTGAGCCCTGCTCCGAGAGACGCGGCCATCCGAGAGGCCACCTCGCGGCCCCAGGCGGTGCCCGGCGCCAGCACCGCCCACGGCCGGGTTTCGGCAGCCCAGGAGGAGATCGCGGCCGCCGCATCCTCCTCCACCGGCGAGGTGCTGTCGGCTCGGTTGGCGATATTGATCTGCTCGTCGGCCCCCCATGGGCCGAAGCCTTTCTCGGCATCGTGGAGGCCGGGTCCGATGGCGGCCACCCACCCGCCGATATCGGCGGCCAACTCGGCGGCCGCGCCCAGCAGCTCGCGGGTCACCCGCGCTCGTGCCGGTACCACCAGAACCGCGATCGCCGGGCCGCCGGAATCGACCCCGGAGCTCACGGCCACCCGGGCCGGCTCAGGCGCCGCGCCGGTGTCCAGCGCTCCCTCTTCCGTCA
>JAPOSH010000011.1 GCA_026709815.1 bacterium
CCGGGCGTGCCCGGCACCGCCCAGGGCTCACCCACCGCATCGGCGGCATCGAGAAGGAAGACGGCACCGGCAACATCAACTACGAGGCCGACAATCACGCCCACATGGTGAAGCTCCGCCGAGACCGGGTGGCCCGCATCGCCGACGACATTCCGGCCACCATGCTGGACGGCGACGTCGATGGCGCCGATCTGCTGGTGCTGGGTTGGGGCTCGACCTGGGGGGCCATCACCAGCGCGGTCATGCGGGCCCGATCGGAGGGCCTCAAGGTGGCCCACGCCCACGTGACCCACTTGAACCCGCTTCCCCGCGATCTGGGCGACATCGTCCGGCGCTATCCCAAGGTGCTGGTGCCGGAGATGAACTTGGGCCAGTTCTGCCGCATCATCCGGGCCGAGTTCCTGGTGGACGCCCAGCCGATCTCCAAAGTGGAGGGAGTTCCCTTCACCGCCGCCGAGCTTCACTCGCACATCGCTGCGGCCCTCGATGGCTGCCCGACCACGGCCAATCGGCCCCACGACCACCACGGGAGCCCCCGATGACTGACGCGCCCGCCACCACCAAGGCCGACTGGACCAGCGATCAAGAGGTCCGCTGGTGCCCCGGCTGCGGGGACTACTCGATCTTGACCGCGATGCAGCTTTTGATGCCCGAGCTCGGCGTGCGCCGGGAGGACACGGTGTTCGTCTCCGGGATCGGCTGCGCCGCCCGCTTCCCCTACTACATGAACACCTACGGCATGCACGGCATCCACGGTCGGGCGCCCGCCCTGGCCACCGGCCTGGCCATGGCCCGTCCTGAACTGCACGTGTGGGTGGTGGGCGGCGACGGCGACATGCTGTCCATCGGCGGCAATCACCTGATGCACGCCCTGCGCCGGAACGTGAACCTCAACATCTTGTTGTTCAACAACCAGATCTACGGCTTGACCAAGGGCCAGTACTCGCCCACCAGCGAGATCGGCAAGGTCACCAAGTCCACTCCGGCCGGCAGCATCGACGAGCCGTTCAACCCCATCTCGGTGGCCCTGGGCGCGGAGGCCAGCTTCGTGGCCCGCACCCACGACATGGACCGCCAGCACATGATGGACATGTTCCGGCGGGCCCATGATTTCCCCGGCACCGCCTTCGTGGAGGTGTTCCAGAACTGCAACGTGTTCAACGACGGGGCGTTCGGCGCCATCACCAAAAAAGACAAGCGGGCTTCCATGCTCATCCCCCTCGAGCATGGAAAGCCCATCCGCTTCGGCGACGACAATGAGAAGGGCGTGGTGATCAACGCCCAGGGAAGCGCCGAGGTGGTCGACGTGGCCGATGTGGGCGAGTCGGCGCTGCTGGTCCACGACGAGGCCCGTCAGGATCCCAGCCTGGCCTTCGCCCTGTCCCGGCTCTCGGCCGGCCCGTTCGAGCCCACCCCCATCGGGGTGTACCGGGCGGTCCAGCGCTCGGAGTATGCCGCCGAGGCGAGCAAGCAGCTGGCCATGGCCCAAGAGCAGTCCGGCCCCGGCGACCTCGAGGCGCTGCTGCACTCCCGGCCCACCTGGGAGGTCTCCTGATCAACGCCTCCGCTTCGTCCGGGCATCCGGCCCCCCGGGGCTGGGTGCTCGATCTGGACGGCGTGGTGTGGGTGGGAGGCACGGCGATTCCCGGCGCGGCGGAGGCCGTGGCCCAGTTGCGCCGGGTTGGTGCCGACTTGGTCTTCGTGACCAACATGTCGGCGCTGACCGTGGCCCAGCAGGAGGCCAAGCTGGCCGCCTGCGGGATCGATGCCGCCGGGTCGGTCGTCACCTCGGCCACCGCGGCGGGCCGGCTCGTGGCCCCCGGAGAGCAGGTGCTGGTTGTCGGCGGCCCCGGCATCGTCGAAGCGGTGGAGTCAGCCGGCGCCGAGGTCTGCTCATCGGGTCCGGCCGACGCGGTGATCGTGGGGATCGACCCCGAATTCGACTACGACACCCTCGGGCGGGCCATGCGGGCGGTGCGGGGCGGCGCCCGGCTGATCGGCACCAATCACGATCCCAGCTACCCCACCGAGCGGGGATTGGCGCCGGGAGGCGGGTCGCTTCTGGCCGCGGTGGCGACCGCCGCGGAGGCCGAGCCGGTGATGGCGGGCAAGCCCAACCGGCCGATCGTGGATTGCGTGCGCGACAGAGTCGGCCGCCGCGGGATCGTGGTGGGGGACCGCCCCGACTCCGACGGCCGGTTCGCGCTGGCACTGGGGTACGAGTTCGCCCTCGTGATGAGCGGAGTCACCGGCGCCTCCGACTTGCCGGTGTCCCCGGCGCCGCAGCACTGCGCCTCCGATTTGGCCGTTCTGGTGCGCCAGATGGGGCTCGAATCGACGGGGTGAAGCGGGATGAAACAGCTGCGCCGCAGGCTGGACGCGGAATTGGTTCGCCGGGGCTTGGCGGTGAGCCGAGACCGGGCCCGAGAGGCGGTGGTCGGCGGGCGGGTGACCGTGAACGGCGCCGTGGCGCAGAAGGCGGCTCGGCTTGTATTGGCCGGCGACGCCCTTGAGGTGGCGGGACCGCCGGCCCGCTACGTGAGCCGGGGCGGCGAGAAGCTGGAAGGGGCGCTGACGGCTTTCGGCTTGGACGTGGCCGGATTGCGCTGTTGCGATGTCGGCGCGTCCACCGGGGGATTCACCGACTGCC
Organism: bacterium; assembly: GCA_026709815.1. Lineage (GTDB taxonomy): Bacteria > Actinomycetota > Acidimicrobiia > Acidimicrobiales > Bin134 > Poriferisocius. Next base: position 2,651 of record JAPOSH010000011.1, read on the forward strand.
TGTTGCAGCAGGGCGCGGCCGCGGTGGTGGCGGTGGACGTCGGCCGGGCCCAGATGCACGAGCGCCTCGGCGGCGACCCCCGGGTGACCTCGTATGAGCGCACCGACATACGCGCCGTCGACCCAACCGGCATCGGGGGGCCGTTCGAGTTGGTGGCCGCCGACGTGTCCTTCATCTCGCTGACCTCGGTCATGGCACGCCTGGCCGAACTGGCCGTGCCCGGCGCACCGGTCGTGGTTCTGGTCAAACCCCAGTTCGAGGTGGGACGACCGCAGGCCAGCCGGGGCCGGGGCGTCATCCGCGATCCAAGGCAATGGCAGGGGGCACTCGACCGGGTGCTGGATGCGGCGGCCCGCGCCGGTCTCGCCCCCCAGTCCGCCGCCCCGTCGGCGCTGAAGGGGGCGCGGGGGAACGTGGAGTTCTTCTTGCACCTCGAGCGCGGCGGACGGCCGGCCCCGGTTGATTCTTCCCGGGTGGTGGCCCAAGCAGTCGCCCAAGGGCAATAGCCTGGCGCTGTGGCCGCGATCGCCTTGTTTGTCCACGCTGACCGGCCGGAAGCCCACAAGCTCGCCGCCGGGCTCATCCACCGCTTGGAGGGCGATGGCCATGAGATCCGCCTTCCCCCTGAGTGCGCCACGGCGTTGGATCGCGCCGGCCTCGCCTGTCTCGACGACCGCATCGGCGAGCATCTGGACTTGGCGGTGAGCTTGGGGGGCGACGGCTCCATGCTCCGGGCGGTGACTGCGGTGGCCGACGGCGGGGTGCCGGTCCTCGGGGTCAACTATGGATCCCTGGGCTACCTCACCGGCGTCGAGCCCGAGGCCGCCCTCGGTGCCATAGGGCAGTTCCTGGCCGGGGACTACGTCGTGGAGGAGCGCATCCGCTTGAGCTGCCGCCTCGACGACGGCACAGAGGCGAGTGCCCTCAACGAGGCCATCGTGGAGAAGGTCGACAGCGGGCGCACCGTCAATCTGGCCGTGCGCATCGACGGGGAGTTCTTCACCAGCTACGCCGCCGACGGGCTGATCGCCGCCACCCCCACCGGCTCCACCGCCTATTCGCTGTCGGCCGGCGGGCCCATTCTGGCGCCGACCATGCATGCGCTGATCCTGACCCCGGTTGCCCCGCACACGCTGTTCGACCGCAGCTTGGTGCTGCTGCCGTCCAGCGAGCTGGTGGTGGAGGTGCTGGGCGACCGTCCGGCGGCGGTGGCGGTGGACGGCCGGTCTCTGGGAGAGTTGGGCGAAGGCGGCTCGCTGGCGGTGTCGGTGGCCGACCGGCCCGCCCGTCTGGTCGCTCTGGGACAAAGGGGGTTCCACCAGGCCCTCAAGTCGTCCTTCGGCCTGTCCGACCGCTGATGGCGCAATGCGGGCACCGCCGCCAGCGCCGAGTTCGCCCTGTCCGACTGCTGATGGCGCGATGCGGGCACCGCCGCCAGCGCCGAGTTCGCCCTGTCCGACTGCTGATAGGAATCCGAGACAGTGCTGGCTGAGCTGGCGGTTGAGAATCTGGGGGTGATCGAGCGGCTCAACCTGGTGCTGGGACCGGGCATGACCGCGTTGACCGGCGAGACCGGGGCGGGCAAGACCCTGGTGGTGACGGCGGTAGAGCTGCTGTTGGGAGGTCGGGCCGCCCCGGCATTGGTGCGGCTCGGCGCCGACGAGGCCATCGTGGAGGGCCGGTTCGACTACCGGGGGGAGGAGATCGTGCTCCGGCGGGTGGTGCCGGCCGACGGTCGGGCCCGGGCGTACGTGGATGGCCGGCTGGCATCGGCCGCCACCCTGGTGGAACGGGGTCGGGAGCTGGTGGATCTGCACGGCCAGCATGCCCACCAGTCGCTTCTGCGCCGCGTCCACCAGCGGGCCGCGTTGGATCGATTCGGTGACGTGGATGTGGCGTCGCTCCAGGAGGCTCGGGCCGCGCTGGCGGAGCTGGACCGCCGGCGAGCGGAGCTGGGCGGCGACGAACGGTCTCGGGCTCGGGAGATCGAGCTGTGCCGATTCCAGCTGGACGAGCTGGATGCGGCCGGACTGGAGGACCCGCAGGAGGAGGAGGCGCTCAAGGCCCAAGAGGCGGCGCTGGCCGACGCCGCGGCCAGTCGGGATGCGGCTCGGCAGGCGGCGGCGTCCCTGGGCGCCGACGGCGCGGTGGGCGCCGGGCTGGCCCAGCTGTCCGCGGTTTTGGCGAAGCGCCAACCGCTGGAGGGGCAGTATGAGCGGCTGGTGGGCCTGGCGGCCGAGGTGGGCGACCTGTCCACCGAGCTGCGCCGCGCCGCCGAGTCCATCGACGAGGATCCGGCCCGTTTGGCCGAGGTCAGGCGGCGCCGGGAGTTGCTGGCCGACCTTCGCCGCAAATACGGGGAGACGGTGGCCGAGGTCATGGAGTTCCACCGCGATCTGTCGGCGCGCCTCGCGGAGCTGGAGGACTTCGACCGCCTGGCCCGAGACCTCGACGGGGAGCTGGATCGCCGTGCTGCGGCGGTGGCCCGAGCCGGGGCCGCGGTGGGCGCGGCTCGGCGGCGGGCGGCCCAGGCGCTGGGTCAAGAGGTGACGGCCAACCTGCGGGAGCTGGCCATGGCCCGAGCCGAGGTGCAAGTGGAGGTGGGCGACGATCCCGGTGACGATGTGGAGATCCGGCTGGCGGCCAACAGCGGCGCCCCCGGCCTGCCGCTCACGTCGGCCGCGTCGGGGGGAGAGCTGGCCCGAGTCATGCTGGCCCTGCGCCTGGCGGTCAGCGCCGGGCCTCCGGTGCTGGTCTTCGACGAGGTGGACGCCGGCATCGGCGGCCATGTGGCTCAGACGGTGGGCCGATCGCTCTCCCGCCTGAGCACCCACCACCAGGTCTTGGTGGTCACTCACCTGCCCCAGGTGGCGGCGTGCGCCGACCGCCAGGTGAGCGTGGTCAAGCACGACGACGGCTCGGCTGTATCAGTGGCCGCTGAGCCTTTAGAGGGCGAGGATCGGGTCGTGGAGCTCTCGCGCATGCTCTCCGGCTCGCCCGACAGCCAAACCGCCCGCCGCCACGCCTGCGAGCTCCTCGAGATGTCCCAGAAAGGCTGATGGTCCGCCAGTTGTCGCTGCCGGCGGCTAAGATCGTCGGGCGTGACCAAGCACATCTTCGTCACCGGCGGTGTGGCGAGTTCGCTGGGAAAAGGGCTGACGGCTGCTTCTCTGGGGCGTTTGCTCAAGCAGCGGGGGCTCCGGGTGACCATGCAGAAGCTGGACCCCTATATCAACGTGGACCCCGGAACCATGAACCCCTTCGAGCACGGAGAGGTTTTCGTGACCGACGACGGGGGCGAGACCGACTTGGATCTGGGCCACTACGAGCGCTTCATCGATGAAAGCCTGACCAAGCTCTCCAACGCCACCACCGGTTCGATTTACTCCTCGGTCATCGCAGCTGAGCGCCAGGGGGAGTACCTGGGCAAGACCGTGCAGGTGATCCCCCATGTGACCAACGAGATCAAGAGCCGCATCTCCAGCCTGGTGTCCGATGACGTGGACGTGGTGATCACCGAGATCGGCGGGACCGTCGGCGACATCGAGATCCTCCCCTACCTGGAGGCCATCCGCCAGGTGCGCCTCGACGTGGGGCGGGGCAATGTCTGCTACATCCACGTCACCCTGGTCCCCTTCATCGGCCCAACGGGCGAGCAGAAGACCAAGCCCACCCAGCACTCGGTGACCGAGCTGCGCAGCCGGGGCGTCCAGCCCGACGCCATCGTGTGCCGCAGTGAGTCGCCCATCTCCGACGAGCTGAAGCGCAAAGTCTCCAGCTTGTGCGACGTGGATGTGTCCGCGGTGGTCAACGCCGCCGATGCCGACAGCATCTACGAGATCCCCCTCGTGCTCCACGAGGAGGGCCTCGATCATGTGGTGTGCGACATCTTGCGCTTGGACACCCCCGAGCCCGACCTGTCTGATTGGCGGTGGCTGAACCAGCGCTTGGAGATGGCCCGGCGCACCGTGCGCATCGGGCTCATCGGCAAGTATGTGACGCTGCCGGACGCCTATCTGTCGGTGGTGGAGGCGCTGAACCACGCCGCCATCCATCACGGCGCCTCGGTGGAGATCGAGTGGGTCCAGGCCGAGAGCGTGGAGGGCCTGATGATCGAGAGCCTGTTGAGCGGGCTGGACGGGATCGTGATCCCCGGAGGGTTCGGCGAGCGGGGGGTCGAAGGCAAGATCAACGCCGCTTCCCACGCTCGGGAGAACGGCATTCCCTGTCTGGGGTTGTGCCTGGGCCTTCAGGTGATGGCCATTGATTACGCCCGCAACGTGTTGGGCCTGGCCGGAGCCCATTCCAGCGAGTTCGATCCTCGGACGCCGTGGCCGGTCATCGATCTGATGGAGTCGCAGCGCTACGTCACCGACAAGGGCGGCACCATGCGGTTGGGGGCGTGCATGGCCAAGCTCCGAGCAGGAACCAAGGTGGCCGAGGTGTACGGGGCAGAAGTGGTCTCGGAGCGCCACCGCCACCGCTACGAGTTCAACCCCAAGCTCCGCGGCCGCTTCGAGGGTGCCGACTTCGTGGTGGCCGGGGAGTCGCCCGACGGTCTTCTGGTGGAGTTCATCGAGTTGGACGGGCACCCTTGGTGGGTGGGAACCCAATCCCATCCCGAGTTCAAGAGTCGCCCCGACCGCCCCGCCCCGCTGTTCTGCGGCCTGCTGAAGGCCGCGCTGGATCGCCGAGAGCGCGCATCGGGCGCTGGTCCTGGCGGCGTTGGGGACGAGGCCTCCGAGCCGACCGAGGCGGGTGCCGAGGTCTCAACAACAGCCGGCCGTTGACGGGCGGCACATGGCCATCGAGCGCGGGGAGCGGAGTCGAGGAGTTCTTGGACTGGCTGGTGCTGGAGCGAGGTCGCGCCCCTCGCACCTGCGAGGCTTACAGAAGAGACTTGGCCGGCTACTGCGATGTCTTGAGCTCCCGGAACCGCAGCCCCGAAACCGCCGGCGAAGAGGACATCACGGCGTTTCTGCGCCACGAGCAGAACCGGGGCATGGCCCCGGCATCGGTGAAGCGGGTGATGACCGTGGTGCGGACCTTCCATCAGTTCCTCGTCATGGAGGGGCTGCGACCCGACGATCCCGGTTCCCACGTGGAGCTGCCCACGGTGCCCAAAGCGGTTCCCAAGGCGCTGAGCGAGGCTGAAGTGGAGGCCGTTCTGAATGCCGTGGTCGGCAACGACCCGGTGTCGCGCCGGGATCGCGCCTTGTTGGAGGTGCTCTACGGCACCGGTATGCGCATTGGCGAGCTGGTCGGGATGTCGATGGCCGATTTGGACATGGGCGGGGCCACGGTGCGGGTTCTGGGCAAGGGGCGCAAGGATCGGGTCCTTCCGGTGGGCCGCTGCGCCCGCGAAGCGCTCGCCGCCTGGCTGGTTCCCGCGGGACGGGGGGAGATGGAGCCCGAGCGCTGGCGCTCTCCGCACGACGGGGAGTCGGTGTGGCTCAACCAGCGGGGAGGGCGCCTGTCCCGCCAGGGGGCGTGGGGCGTGGTCAAGAAGAGGGCTCGACAGGCGGGTTTGGGGGCCAAAGTCTCTCCCCATGTTTTTCGCCATTCATACGCCACCCATCTGCTGGATCGCGGTGCTGACATCAGGGCGGTGCAGGAGCTTTTGGGCCACGCCTCCATCAGCACCACGCAGGTCTACACGATGCTGTCCACTGAGAAGCTGTGGAAGGCATACCGAGATGCCCACCCTCGGGCGGTGCTGAAGCGCTGACCGGCCCGGTAGGATCTCGCGGGTGAGCACCGAGATTCCCAAAATAATCAGCGTGGACGACCATCTGGTGGAGCCCGCACACCTGTGGCAGAGCTGGCTGCCCGAGCGGTTCAAGGAGCGAGGCCCGCGGGTGGAGCGTCGGCGCGTCGGGCCGATCACCTATGTCGGCGGGGCCAAGATGTACACCTACGAGTTAGACGTGGAGGGAGCCCCCTGGGGCGATGTTTGGTTCTACGAAGACCTCGTGTATCCCAACAAGCGCCATGTGGCCGCGGTGGGCTTCGATCGCGACGAAATGGAAGCCGTTCCCATCACCTTCGACGAGATGCGGCCGGGGTGCTACGACCCCAAGGCTCGGGTGGAG
>JAPOSH010000093.1 GCA_026709815.1 bacterium
CCAGTGTGGACCATGTGCTGAGCACGCCCACGACCGCCGCGAGCCGCCCTTCCCCGAAGGCGGCATCTACGACGAGAACAGCGTGTTCCATGAGCCTCTCACGCTCTTCGCGTACTGGGCCGGCGTCACCAGCCGCATCGAGCTAGTCGCCAGTGTGCTCGTCTTGCCGCAGCGCCAGACGGCTCTGGTGGCCAAGCAGGCCGCCCAGCTCGCCATTCTCAGCAAAGACCGGTTCCGACTCGGCGTGGGGAGCGGGTGGAACCACATCGAATACGAGTCGCTGGGCACCGACTACCGAAGCCGAGGCCGTCGCCTCGAGGAGCAGGTACACCTGTTGCGGCGATTCTGGAGCGAGCCGGTGATCGACTTCACCGGCGATCACCACCGCATCGACCGTGCCGGGCTCAACCCGCTGCTCGACAAGCCGGTTCCCATCTGGTTCGGCGGATTCGCCAAAGTGCAGCAGGACCGGTGCGCCCGCATCGGCGACGGCTTTCTGTGGGCGGGCAACACGAGCTGGTCCCGGGCCGGCATCGAGTTCATCCGCGCCAGAGCGGTCGAAGTCGGGCGCGATCCCGATGCCATCGGCTTTCAGGCCTCCCTCGACCAATCGGGCGATTATGACGCCGCGGTGTCGAACTGGGCGGCGGCCGGCGGGACGCACGCTTCCGTCAACCTTGGCGACGGGCGCGGCGCCGAGCTGCTCGACGCCATGGTGCAGGTGCGCGGCCAACTCGGCGGCCTCATCGCGGACACCGGCGGGCAATAGGCTGCTGAGTCGTACAGGAAAAAAAGCCTCTGCGGCCAGAAAAGCCTCTACTGGTCGCCTCTAGCTCCGCGGGTGCCGCCAGAGAGCCGAGCGCCCAGCTTGAGGGCCGCAGCCCGAGGAAGCAGTCGCACCATGATCCCCCCGATGGCCGCGTTGGCCAGACCGGGAATCAGCACCGGCTTTCGGCCGAGAGCACCCAAGGCGCGGCTGACGAGATCGTCCACTTCCATCACCAACCACTTCGGGTAGTGGTCCAGTGCGCCCTCGGGCTGTGAATCGACTGCGCCCGGCAGCACCACCAGGACATCGACGCCCAACGGCCGCATCTCGCTCCAAAGCGCCTCGGCCAGATTGCGCTGATACGCCTTGTTGGCCGAGTAGGGGCCCATGTAAGGCGCACCGAGGAGAGCCGCCGCCGACGAGGTGAGGATGATCCCACCGCAGCCGCGCTCGGCCATGCGCCCGCCGTAGTGATGCACCAGGGTGGTGTAGGCCCGAGCGTTCACGTCCAGCATCCGGTGATGGTCAGCCAAGTCCATCTCCAGAACGGACGGTGAGCCCTCAGGACTGATGTAATGATTCGCGATCAGCAAGCCGACATCGATGTCGTCGGTCTGCGGCCGCAGCAACTCAAGGAAATCGGGATCGCCGAGGTCGCAGACGACTGCTTTCGCCTCCACCCCGTGGGCGGACCGAAGCTCGTCGGCACGCTCGTGCAGCTCGTCAGCGCAAATGTCGATGAGGATCAGGTTGAACCCGTGGTCTGCCAGACGGCGGGCATAGCCGTAGCCGATTCCCTCGGGTCGGGCCACACCCGTCACCACGGCACATGGCCGGTATTTCTTCAGCGGCTCTGCGCTCACTGCGACCTCTCTCCGCTTTGACTCCCTGCTTTGACGAGCCCGAGTTTACTATACAATGTAAAATCTACTTGATTGCATCGCCAAAACAGCCCGGCGGGCCGGCCGGGCGCCACGAGGAGCATTCCATGGCCGATGAGACTGGAGCCGATGAGACCGGGTTCATCGACGCCGCGCCCGACGACTATCTAGAACCTGGCGAGACCGCCACCGTTGACGTGGACGGCACTGCTGTGGCCATCGCCAACACCGGCGACCGGTGGTGCGCCTTTCAGAGCATGTGCCCGCACCAGGAAACGCCGCTCGGCGGCGTCCCGCTTTTGCGCGGCGTGCTGTTGCGATGCCCGGAGCACGGGTCGGTGTTCGACGTGTCAACCGGCGAATGCGTCCTCGCCTCCGACGACGGCTGGTCGGGACCGATGCGAACCTTCAGGACTCGAGTGGTAGACGGGGTGGTGCAGGTCTGCCTGGACTAGCTGGACTAGGAGACACCCAGGAGCTTGGCCACAGTGCCGCCCATGATCAGCTCCTGCTCTTCGGCGGGCATGCCGTCAACCAGATCGGCGTAGGCCAGGGGATCAGCCATCCCCTCGGGATGCGGGAAGTCCGAGCCGAACATCAAGCGGTCGGCCGGCATGCCGGTCTCCGCCAAGAGCCCTGCCGGGTCGGGCTCATGGAAGCAATGCACATAGACGTTGCGGAAGAACACCTCGCACGGATCCTCGTCGAAGAGGATCGCCTTGTTCTCCGACGCATCGCGCAGCTTGGCCACGAAGGGCCTCACCCACTTGCTGGAAAACTCGACCGGCGCGAACCTGAGGCCGGGAAAGCGGCTGGCCAGACCGTGGCCGATGATTGACGCCATTGCATCCACAAGGTTGTCCTTCTCCGACGCCAGGAGCTGAAAGCCCGGAGCAGCATTGGACTCAAAGGCCAGGAACTCCCCACCGTGGCGACCCTCCCACTCGTCGGTGTAGCGGGTGTAGCCCGAGTCGCCCGAGTGCATGCCGACCGCGAGGTCGAGCTCTTGGACCAGCTCCCAGAACGGATCGAACTCCGGCAGGGCGAAAGACTTGCGGCCCTCATAGGTGGGCACCGGCGCCACCCGGAGCAGGAAGACCTTGGCGCCCCGCTCGGCCACCCACTGCAACTCCTCGATGGCGCGGTCGAGGATCGAGAGCGAGATGATCGGCGTGACGTAGATGGTGTCGGCGTAGTCGAACGTCCAGTGGTCGTAGAGCCACTGGTTGAAGGCGTGGATGATCTCGCATACGGTGCGGGGGTCGTCGGCCAAGCGCTCCTCGAGCACGCTGGCCAGCGTCGGCCACATCAGGGTCCGGTCGATCCCCATGTCCTGCATGAGCTTCAGGCGGGGCTCGGGGTCGAAGAACGCCTCAACCCCCGGAATGACCTGCGGCTTGAAGTCCTCCGACCTGACGAAGTTGCCGGTCCTCGACCCTCTCGGCTGCTCGCCGCCCTCAGCCGCGGGATCGAGCCCCCACGCGCCCGGCGCGGCCACCCGGTTGAACGTGGGGTTGGGGATGTACCCGCTGATCCGGTCCTTCAGCGCGATCTTCGTCCGACCGTCCACCTCGACGTACTTGATGACGCCCTGCATGGCTTTGGGCAGGAATCTCGTGAACGCGTCCTTGGGCTCGTAGAGATGGTTGTCGGCGTCGAAGGTCTTGTACGACAGATCTCGGTTGCGCACGTACATGAAATGATCGTCGGTCATCTGCATCCTCCTAGCTTCAGGCGCCGAAGCCTCGGCCCCTCCTGGCTATACAGCGTACACCAAAACTCTTCGCATCGCCATTGCCGACCGACGGCAGAAGTGCCGCGGCATAAGCCGCCGCGCCGCTAAGGCTGTCGGGTGTGGCGCCTGAGGAACCGGGCCAGCTCCTCGGCCAGCTCTCGACCCTCGGGGGTGTCGCTGCTGAACCTGCCATGGGACATGGCTTCGCCTACATGCAGCTCGGCCTGCACCCCTGCGGCCCGCAGCCTTCGGTGCATCAACACCGTGTTGGAGAGGAGCAAATCGCGGGTGCCGGTCTCCAAATAGGTGGGCGGGAAACCTCGGAGGTCGCCATAGAGGGGTGAAACATAGGGATGATCGAGGTCGCGGCCATTGGCGTAGAGGAGGTTGGCATCCATGACGCTGCCCAACACCGGATCGATGCCCAGGTTGGTCTGGAAGCTGTCGCCCGACTCGGTGAGGTCGACTTCGGGCGTCAACAGCACCAGAGCCGCTGGCATCGGCAGCCCCTCGTCTTTGGCCCGCAACAACATGGCCGGGGCCAAGTTGCCGCCCGCTGAGCCCCCGCCGACGAAGAGGTCGAGCGGGTCCCGTTCGTCCAGCGCCTTTCGGTACACGGCCATCAAGTCGTCCAGAGCGGCCGGAAAGGGGTGCAAGGGGGGCATCCGGTAGTCGGGCGCCCAGGTGATCATCTCCCGTTCGAGGGCCGCAGCTTTGGTCAGGGCGACGCATGCCTCGCCTGTGCCCGTGACCAGCCCGCCGCCGTGGACGTCGATGAAGAGCGGCGGGGACGGGTTCTGGGCCACAGAGTCCGGGGTGTACACATTGGTCCGGACCCCGTCGAGCTCGAATTCGGTGTGTGCGATAGGAGCGTCGGGCGGCGAGCCGGCCGCGAACGCAGCCACGATCAGCTCGTCAATGCCGGCCACCCACTCCTGCCACTCCTGGGTGTCGGCGTCGTGGGCGGGCATGCTGGACGGGCTCGGGAACTGCGAGAGGAGGTTGACATGACCCTGAGCCTCTTGGCTGATGCTCTTCGGCGCTGGGGGCGAAACACGGGGAGTCGTCGTCATGTTCACAAACCTTAGACTACGAGGAAGCGATCTGGCTGTGAAACCGGTCCCAGGTCGGCCAGGCCTGGGGGAGTTCATGGGTGGTCAATCCCTGACCCTCGAAGCCGGTATTGGATCTGGCGATCTCGTCCACCACGGCCCAGCGATTGTAGATGCGGCGGACGAAGTACCACCGGCCGCCTCGCCGTTCGTAGGTGTCCCAGTACTGGAGGTGTCCGACGGTCCAGCTCTGCTCATGCTCGACCTCGTCGCGGCAGTAGACCACGCCGGCGGCATGATCGGCGTCGCGGAAGCTCAAGATGTGATTGGCCACCAGATGGATGGTTCGACCGAGTTGGCCCAACGCCTCGGTCATCCAGCGCTTGAGCTCGTCTCGACCGTAGAGCTGCTTGCCGACTCGCACGTTCTCCACGAACAACTCGGCTAAGGCGTCCATGTCCCGGCTGTCCACGGCCAAGGCGTAGCGCACCGGAAGTTGTTGGATCTGCTGCACCGACCGCAGGTGGTCCAGGCGCTCCTCGGCGGATTCGGGCTGCCACTCCTGGTGGCGCGAGGGCAGGAAAGTCGATGACATCAAGGCTCCTTGGTCTTGTTCGCTGGCGATTGGGAGGGCTTGCACCGCGGGTCTTCGGGCAAAAGCTCCTCGACGAGGAAGGTCGGAACGGGCACGGCCTCGGGGTCGAGATAGGTCATGCCCGCAATCTGGGCCACCGGACGGACGCCGTGGGGAGCCAGCTCGGACACAGCCTCGGCCAGGTTGGCCACGAGAAGTCCGTGGGCGTGGAACCGGTTGCGGGTTATGCCGCTTCCCCATATCTCCCGAGACATGCCCTCCGCAGGCAAACAGAACAGCAAGAGCAGGCAGTCCGCGAGCGACACCATGGCCCCGATTTGGTCGGGGGCCGGATCTGCTTCGGTGCGAAGAACCTCGGTGCCGAACAGGCAGGCCAGCCGGTCGGCCACGGCTGCGGGATCGGCCACCACTGCGGTGACGAACGCGTACTGCAACGCCGGAGCCGCTGGCGCCTCGGGCCGGGCCTTCAGGTCGTGCCCCCAGCGGGGATCGTCGTCGGTGTGGCGATCGGCCCATTCCAGCAACAAGCCGGCGGTGTCCTGGGGCTTGGAGAAGAAGATGCCGTCGTCGATCCAGACTTGGGGGGCGACGTGGTGTCGGGCCAGCCGCTCGGCGGTGGCCTTGGCGTCATCCACTTGCAGGGCGATCGAATGCATGCCGCCGCCCCAGCGCTCCACGAAGTTCCGGACCGGCGACTGCTCTCCCACCGGGGCGCCGATTTCTATCGAGTTGTCCCCCAGCCAGACCATCCCCCCCCGCCTGCCCACACCGGCTTCCTCAGAGATGTTCTCGTGCATGACCGCGGCGCCGAACAAACGCTGCAACGGGCCGAGCATGTCGTCGTAGTCGGCGCCCATGGCCGTGGTGTGCCACAACATCTTGATTCCGGTCATGGGGCTGCCTCCTGCTCAACAGCTAAGGCCCATGGCGGGCACAGACCGGCCGCCCAGGTCACCTGGAGTCGAGGTCATCTGGAATCGGGATCATTTGGAGTCAGGGCTGAAGAGCCCGGCGGCGAGAGCGTCCGCGGCTTGTTGGGCTGGACCTGCCCAGTCGACCCGGCCGTGGTTCATCACAACGATGCGGTCGCAAAGATTCTGGGCATAGCCGACGTGCTGTTCGATGATGAGCAGCGAAGTCCCGGCCTCCCGAATCGATTCGAGAATCCCATAGACCTCTTCGATGATGATCGGGGCCAGCCCGAGCGACAGCTCGTCGGCGATCAGGAGCCGGGGCTCCTCGACGAGGACGCGGGCCAGCGACAGCATCCGCTGCTCGCCCCCCGACAGCGTGCCGGCCATCTGGTTCCGCCGCTCGCCGAGGCGGGGGAAAAAGTCGAACGCCCGGTCGAGCCCCGATTTCACTCCCCCCCGTCCCAGAGCCCGGCGGAAGGACAGCTCGAGGTTCTCCCTCACCGTGAACGTGGCGAGAACCGAGCGCCCCTCCGGGGCGTGGGCCACACCGGCCCGGGCGAACTTGTAGGCATTCTCGCCACTCATGTCCATCCCGTTCACATGAACGGCGCCAGAGTTCGGCGGCACCAACCCGCTGGCCACCCGGGCCACCGCAGTCTTGCCCGCCCCGTTGGCGCCGAGCAGGCCGACGGCCTCGCCCGCGCCGATGTGGAGCGAGACGCCGAACAGCGCTCGGAACGGCCCGTAGGCCGCCTGCACGTCTCGCATCTCGAGCACCGGGGGCGCAGCGTCTCGAGGCTTCATGAGTGGGCCTCGAACGTGCCGAGGTAGGAGGCGCGCACCTTGGGATCGTCGAGGACCTCGGAGGTGGGGCCATCGGCGATAAGGGTGCCGAAATCGAGAACGTAGGTGTACTCGGTGAAGTCGGCAACCAGCTCAATGTCGTGCTCGACCAGCAAAATGGCGAACCCCCGCTCGGCTTGGACCGCCTGAAGGGTGGCAGCCAAAGCCGCTGTTTCCGTGCGGTCGAGCCCTGAACTCGGCTCGTCGAGGAGCAGCAGCTCAGGGTTGGTCATGAGCGCCCGCCCCACCTCCACCAGCCGCCCCTGCCCCAGGCTGAGCGCCTCGATGGGCTCATCGGCCACTGGGAGCAGGCCGAGGAGGTCGAGCATTTCCCGGCACCGCTCGATTTCGGCCGGTTTGGGCCTTCCCAGGCCCAGCAGGTCCTTCCAGAACGCCCCCGAGCCGTTGCGAACCCGCTCGGCGATGAACAGGTGCTCGAATACCGAGGTCTCGTCGAACAGCTCGATGCGCTGGAAGGTCCGGCCGATGCCGGCGCGGGAGCGATGGCTCACCGGCAGCCCTCCCAGCTCTTGGCCCTTGAACCGGACCTCGCCCTCATCGGGGGCGAGAACCCCGAGCAAGCAGTTGAAGAATGTCGTCTTCCCCGCGCCGTTCGGGCCGATCAGGCCGACCCTCTGGTGGGCGCTGACCGAGAGGGTCACGTCCCGAAGGGCTTGGATTCCCGCGAAAGACTTCGATACTCCGGTGGCTTGGAGCAAACCGCTCACGATTCTGACTCCTCAGCGGCCTCATCGGGCGGCGCCGCAGGCTCGTCACTGCGAACCCGGCGTGATGTTGCCCGGCCCGCGTGAGGGTATTTCTCGAACAGCCGGGCATCGAGTCGGGCGATCGACCGGCGCTTGCCGAACTCCAGCATGCCTTCGGGGTGGCGGGCGTATTGCACGGCGGCGAGCCCGAACAGCACGAATCTCCATCTCGGCGAGAGGGGGAATAGCCCGGGCACCCGTTCCTCGGCCCGCAGAATCCAGGCCAAGACTGTGCCGTTGAGAATCACCGGCGGGAACAGCGAGAAGGCGGCGCCGGCCTGGATGGCCCCCTCCACGGTGCGAGCGCTCAACGACACCACCAGGACCAGCCAGAACAGCGCCGTGGCGGGTGCGAAGTTGTTGGGATAGTTGACGTTCTCCTGGTGCATCGAGAGCATGGCGCCGCCGAGCCCGGCGATGAACGCCGACACCGCGAACGCGGCTATGCGGGCCTTGGCCGGGGAGATGCCGATGGATTCGGCGGCCACCTCGCTGCCCCGCAGCACCCGCAGGGTGCGGCCGATCGTGCCCTCTCTGAGCTGGATGACCAATAACGACACCACCACCAGCACAACCAGCGCCAGCACCAGGAATGCCTTGTCGTTGTTGAAGTCCCAGGGGCCCAAGTGGGGACGGGAGACCCGGGTCCCCTGGAAGAGCGAGGTTTCACCACCGCCGACCCAGGGGAACTTGACCATCACGGCGTCGAAGAAATAGGCGAACGCCAGGGTGGCCAGCGCCAGCCACACGCCGCCGAGGCGCAGAACCGGTATTGACAAAAGCCCGCCCACGGCCGCGGCGATGAACGCTCCCGCCACCGCGGCCAAAAGCACCGGCACGTCCCAGCGATCGGCCATCTGGAACACGGTGAAGCCGCCGATTGCCGCAAAGGCGCCCTGGCAAAGCGATATCTGTCCGGCAAACCCGGTGATGACCGTGATCGACAGATAGACGATGGACAGGACGACCGCCTGGGTCACCAAGAACAGCCATCTGATGTCGGCCTGGGTGAACACCACCCAGCCGAGAATGATGAGAAACGACAGGGTGAAGGCCCGAATGCCCACAGTCAGATAAGGAT
>JAPOSH010000079.1 GCA_026709815.1 bacterium
GCTCGGCCACCTGCTCGGGCACCGTGCCGGTATAGCCGTCGGACGACTCGGTCGCGGCCAGGATCAGATCGGCCCGAGCCCGGCCGATGGCCGCGGCCAGCACTCGGGCGGTGCCCAGGGCGTCGGTTCCGCTCAATGCCTCGTCGCTGACCAAGATGGCCTTGTCGGCCCCCATGGCCAGGGCCGAGCGCAGCCCGTTGACCTCATCGTGGGGCGCCATTGACACCAAGGTCACCTCGCCGTCGCCGACGGCATCACGGAGCTGAAGCGCCATTTCCACGCCATAGGAGTCCGACTCATCCATGATGAGCTTCATGTCCCGCTTGAGGGTGTTGGTCTCCGGGTCGAGTTCCCCGGGGTCGGCCGGATCGGGGATTTGCTTCACGCAGACGACGATGTCCATAGCGTGCAAGTCTCCCACCCGACCCCAAACCTGCAAAACCAAAACGTGCAAAACCAAACAGAGCAGATTCGAGGAGCGGCCCCGCTGAGCAGCCCCGCTGAGCAGCCCCGCGGTGAACCCTCGGGGGGCGGGCGGTAGCCTGGGGCGCCTGAGAGTCCTGCTCCTCGTCAACCCTCACGCCTCGTCGGTCACCGCTCGAACCCAAGTCGTCATCCAGAAAGCACTGGCCGCCGACCACGATGTGACGCTGGCCACCACCCGTCGGCGAGGCCACGCCTCACGCCTGGCCCGTCAGGCCGTGTCCAGCGGCTGCGAGGTGGTGGCGGTGCTGGGCGGCGACGGCACCCTCAACGAAGCGGTAAACGGAGTTGCCGGATCCGATGCGGCCCTGGCCCCCCTGCCCGGGGGCTCCACCAATGTCTTCGCCCGCACCATCGGCCTGCCCGAAGACCCGGTGGAGGCGGCGGCCATGCTGCTGGAGACGCTGGTCGCCGGCCACATCAAGCGGGTGGGCGTCGGCCAGGTGAACGGACGGTATTTCCTGTTCCACGCCGGGGTCGGATACGACGCCGCCGTTGTGCAGCAGGTTGAGCGCAGGGCCGGGTTGAAGCGATACGCCAACCATGCTCTGTTCACCTACGCGGCAGTGGACACCTGGTTGCGCCACTACGACCGGTCGCGCCCCCGATTCACCGTCTACCACCCCGACGGCGAGGCGGTGGCCGGCCAGTTCGCCATCTGCCTCAACACCAACCCCTACACCTACCTGGGATCTCGCCCCTTCAACGTGATGCCCAACGCCTCCTTGGACACCACTCTGTCAATGGTGACCCTGCGGTCGCTGCGCGCCACTCGCCTCCTTCGCACCGCAGCCGGCGCCCTGGGCTACGGCCCGGAGGTGGCCGCCCACCGCCACGTACACTCCCGCACCGACGTGACCAGCGTCGTGGTGGCCGACGAAACCCCGTTCCCCTATCAGCTCGACGGCGATTACCTCGGAGAAACCACCCGCCTCGAGTTCCACCACGCCCCCAACGCCCTCGCCCTGGCCCTGCCCGTGGGCTGAGAGGCTATTGATTTTGGCTGAGGGCCTATGGATTTTGACTGTCTGTCAGGGTAGGGTGGGCTCGGCCCGATCTCGGTTCGGCGCCGAGTGTTCAGTTGCCAAGTGTTCAGTTGAAGGACCGAACCGGGTGGGCCAAGCCCACCCTTCTGAGCACCATAGTGCATTCAGATATATTAGTGTATTCAGGTGTGTTTCAGCCTTTTTCCTTCAGCGCCTCGCGGGCCACGTCGGGCACGTCGGTGATCACGGCATCGGCGCCGATGGCGGCGAGTTGGGCGATTTGGCCGGGATCGTTGACGGTCCACACATTGACCTCGAGCCCGGCGGCGTGGGCGGCGCGGATGAGGTCCGGGCTGGTTGAAGCCACATAGGGGTGGATGGCGCTGTGGCCCGCAGCGGCCACTCGGCCCACCAACAGGTCGGGAACCAGCACCTCGAACGTCAAGTAGCCGGTGGGGATTCCAGGGTCGATCTCCCTGATCCGGTTGAGGGCCTCCATGTCGAACGACGAGACGATCACCTCTCCGTGGTGCTCTCCGACCCCCCATCCCATCACCAACCCGGCCACCGCGGCCGACACCTGGTGCTCGGCGTCATAGTCGGGGTCATTGGGGGCGCTCTTGATCTCGATGTTCATCGCGAACGGACGGTCGACCGCAGGGCCCCAGCACACCTCCATGACCTCGGCGAGCGTCGGAACCCACTCGGGCAGCTCGCCGCCACCGAGCTCGATGATGGCCCGGCCGTCGGGCAGATGGGCGTCGTGGTGCACCACCAGCACCTCGTCGGCCGTGCGCCTCACATCCAACTCCACCCCGTCGGCGTTCAACCACACCGCGGCGCGGAACGCGTCCAAGGTGTTCTCCCGCTCTGCCACCGACGCCCCCCGGTGGGCGATCACCCTCATCACACCCTCTTCACAACAAGAACATGATTACCAGCAACCGATACCCTCACCATCAGCCCCTCTTGCCACAACGGTTTACCACCTCTAGTCTTGTCGATGCGTGATGATCAAAGGCTTGCTAGAAGACCGACAACACCCCGCCAATGATTGGCGCGGCCAAGCGGCTTGTCGAGACACCGATCCCGACTTGTTCTTCCCGATCGGGAGCACGGGATTGGCTCTCGAACAGATCGAGTCGGCCAAGGCTGTGTGCCGGTCATGCGTCTCGCAGCCGGACTGCTTGGAGTTCGCCCTGGCCACCAACCAAGACTCCGGCGTCTGGGGCGGCGCCTCCGAGGAGGAGCGACGCCAGATGCGGCGCCTCCGAGCGACCGAGCAGCGCAAGAGATCAACCGTCTTGGCCTAGCAGCCTGTCCAATCATCCTGGCCCAGCAGCTTGTCTTGGCGCTGAGCCCAGCAAGGGTATTGCCACCTCCACCACCGTTCCCGGCCGGGGCAGGCCGACGTCGCCGCTGCTCATGGTGAGGCTGCCCCCGAGGTCGGTGCTCACCAGATTCCGCACGATGGCGATTCCCAGCCCGTCGGCGCTGTCCATGTCGAAGCCGGGCGGCAGCCCCACGCCGTCGTCGGTCACCCGCACCCGCACCCGCTCGCCGTCGTTGCCCAACTCGATCTGCACCCGTCCGCCGGGCGGCTCGGGATAGGCGTGGTCCATCACGTTCTGCAAGCACTCGTTGAGCACCACCGCCAGCGGGGTGGCCACATCGGCCCCCAGTTCTCCGGCGTCGCCGGCCACCTTGAACTCCACCGGCCGATCGGGACCGGTCAACCCCTCCTCCACCATCCGCACCAACGACCGGACAATCTCCACAAACGGAACGTCGCCGCTGGCATCGCGTGACAAGATCTCGTGGACGACGGCAATGGCCCGAATCCGCCGCACCGATTCCTCGATGGCGTCGCGGGCTTCCGCCGCAACGGCCCGGCGGCCCTGGAGGCGCAGCAGGGAGGACACCGTTTGGAGGTTGTTCTTCACCCGGTGGTGGATCTCGGCGATGGTGGCGTCTTTGGACATCAGCAGTCGATCTCGGCGGCGAAGCTCGGAGATGTCCCGCATCAGCACGAGCGCCCCGGTGATCTCTCCCCGGCCCAGCAGCGGAAGGCACCGCAAGACCACCGTGCCCCGATCGCCGTGCTGTATCTCCTCGGTCTGCGGGAGGCGGGAGGCGAAGGCGGCCCGGATGGCCCGCTGCTCTAGGCCGATCTCCACCAGCCGGCTGCCTTCTGCATCGCCGTGGAGGCCGATGCGGTGCAGGGCCGAGGCGGCGTTGGGCGATATGAGCTGGACCCGGCCCGATGCGTCCAACAGCATCAACCCGTCGCCCACCCGGGGAGATTCCTCGGTCTCGATGTCGTCGACCGGGAACGGGTACTCGCCCTCGGCGATCATGGCCGCCAGCCGCCGGAACAGCTTGAAATAGCTCATCTCCAGCTCACCGGGGTTGCGCTGAGTGTCGGGATCGAACTCCCGGGCCATCACCGCCACCACCTCGCCGTGGCAATTCACCGGCACCGCCAGGGTGCGGATGCGAGATTGGTCGGTGCGGCCGATGCGCCCGCCGTCGGTCATGCGGCCCTCCCGGAAGGCGACGTCTACCAACGGGCGCTGCTCGGGGCTATAAACCGAACCCACGAGATCGCTGTAATGCACCGACCGGGCGGTGGTGGGCCGGATCTGCCCGGCGATGGCATAGCCGGTCGGGTGGCCGCCCGCCGGCCCGACGGGCATATACACGGGCACATATAGCAGCAGGTCGGCGAAGGAGATGTCAGCCAGAGGCGCCCACGTGCGCATGAGCCTTTTGAGATGGTTCAGGCGCGATTTGGCTAGTCCGGGGGCCAAGTCCTCCAGGCTCGCCATCAGAGAGACTCAAACAGAGAGACTCAAAGTCTCGGGCGGTTCATCCCCCGAAGCCGATAGACCGACCGGCAGAAGAGGGGTCGAGCTCCACATAGGCCACGCTGGCGGCCAGCACCCCCACCTCGCGGCCCCGGCTGTCGGTGAGCCACAGCACCTCGCCCGAGGCCAAACCCGCGGCAATGGTTTTCTTCACCGACTTCAAGTCGGAGTCGGGCGCCATTTCCACCTCGATCTCCTTCTGGCTTTGGATCACGCCGATGCGAACGTTCATTGGGCTGTCTCTTTCATAGGGCTGTCACTTTCATAGGGACATCTCTTTCGTAGCGCTGTCTCTTTGGGAACTAGTTGATTTTGAGCTCTGGGCTGTAGATGCGCCGGGGCGGAGGGTTCTCCGAAAGATGGGCGGCCATGGCCGCGAACACCAGGCCGGCTTCGGAGTGCGGGGCCTCGGCGGCGATCGGACGGCCCCCGTCCGCTCCCTTCCGCAGGGCTGGAATCAGCGGCACCTGCCCGATGAGGGGCACCCCGAGGCGGTCGGCCAGTTCCCGGCCTCCCCCGGCGCCGAACAGGTCATAACGCTTGCCGTCGTCGCCGGTGAACCAGCTCATGTTCTCGATCACCCCTCGCACCGACAGGTTCACCTTCTCAGCCATGAACGCCGCCCTCTGGGCCACCCGCTGGGCGGCAGGCTGGGGCGTGGTCACCACATAGACCTCTGAGCGGGGCAGGAATTGGGCCAGCGAGATGGAGATGTCCCCGGTGCCCGGCGGCAGGTCCACCAGCAGGAATTCGGGGTCGTCCCAGGCCACATCGGTCAGGAACTGCTCCAGCGCCTTGTGGAGCATGGGCCCCCGCCAGATCACCGCCTGGTCTTCTTCGGCGAAGAACCCCATGGAGATGCACCGCACGCCGTGGGCTTGTGGGGGCACGATCATCTCCCCGACCATTTGCGGGTCTTGGTTGATGCCCAGCATCCGGGGGACGGAGAAGCCCCACACGTCGGCGTCCACCACCGCAGTGCGATGGCCGGCGGCGGCCAAAGCCACCCCCAGGTTGACGGTGACCGACGATTTTCCCACCCCGCCCTTGCCCGAGGCGATCAGCATGACTCTCGTAGTGGACGCGGGCTCGGCGAAGGGGACGGTGCGGCGGGGCGGGGCGGGGGTGTCGCCTGCGGGGGCCATGCCGGTAGATTACGGCATCGACTCAGAAATCCCCGTGCCGTGTCAGCACTCCCGCGCCGCGACCAGCCCCGCGCCATGATCACCCCCTCGCCATGACCAGCCGCCACTACCTCGACCACGCCTCCACCTCGCCCATCCGGCCCGAGGCGCTGTCGGCGGTCTGCCAGTGGTTGTCCGCGGGCCACGGCGACCCCTCCCGGATGCACGCCGAGGCGCTCGGGGCCCGCTACGAGATCGAACAGGCCCGCCAGCAGGTGGCGGACTGCTTCGGCGCCTCATCGCGAGAGGTGGTGTTCACCAGCGGGGCCACCGAGTCGATCGCCGCTGCAGTCCGGGGGGCGTCGCACCGGGGGGGGCACCAGGTGCTGAGCGCGGTGGAGCACTCGGCGGTGCGGCTGTCGGTCCAGCGGCTCGAAGCCGGCGGCCACCGGGCCACCGTGATCGGAGTGGACGGCTCGGGGATGGTGGACCCCGCCGAGATGGCCGCCGCCGTGAGGCCCGACACCGCCGCCGTCCACTGCCAGTGGGCCAATCACGAGGTGGGCACGGTGCAGCCGGTGGCCGAGGTGGTGTCTGCCTGCCGGGAGCGGTCGCCCGATGTGCTGGTCCATGTCGACGCCGCCGCCGCCGCCGGGCGGGTCGAAATTGACTTCGCCGAGACCGGCGCCGACCTGCTGTCGATCAGCGCCCACAAGTTCGGGGGGCCGCCGGGCATCGGGGCATTGCTGATACGCCGCGGGCTGCGATTGGTGCCCTTGCTGGAGGGCAGCGACCAAGAGCGAGCCCGAAGGGCGGGGCTGGAGAACGGTGCGGCCATCGCCGGATTCGCCGCCGCCTGCGGCGCGCTCCAACACGGCGGCCTCGAGCAGGAGACCAACCGGGCTCAGTCCCAAACCGGCCAGCTGCTCCAACGGTTACGGGCCATGGAGGGCATCGAGCCTTACGGCCACCCCACCGAGCGCCTGCCCCAGGTGGTGTGTCTCGGCATCGCCGACGTTGAACCTCAGGCCGTGCTGATCGCCATGGACCGGGCTGGAGTGGCCGCCCACTCCGGCAGCTCGTGCGCTTCTGAGTCGCTGGAGCCCTCGCCGGTGCTCGAGGCCATGGGAGCAGACGCCGGTCATTCGCTGCGCCTGTCGGTGGGATGGTCGACGCAGGACGAGGACGTGCATGCCGCGGCCGACGCTCTCGAGGAGGCGCTGGGCGATCTGCGCCGACTCAGGCTCGGCGGCTAGGCGGCTAACCCAGCCAGTCGAAGAAGTCGGCGCCGGCCAGCGCGTCGGAGACGCCGTCGAGCTCCTCCACATGCAGGAACTCGAACCCGGCGGCCTCGGCGTAGTACCGGTCTACGTCGGTGTCGCCGATGTGGATGTAGCGCGAAGCCTCGAATTGATTCCGCACCTCTTCCAAGTGGTGCTTGCCCCCCACGAAGTCCACGTCGATCCCGTGGATGTCCCACAGCCGCTGCTGATCGGAGCGCACCCGATCAGATCCGCTTCCGACCACATAGCCCCGGGCCTTGGCCTGGCGCATGGCCTCCAGCAGGATCGGCCCCGGAGGATCGCCGCACTCCAGCGTGCCGTCGATGTCAAACGAGATCAGGATGGGCAAAGGCTACCGAGCCGACAACTCCACTGAGAACCCGCCATCACCATGGCACGCACAACGACACGATCCGGTTTCAGCCCAGCAGCTCGGCGGTTCAGCTCAGTAGCACGGGGTTGGTCTGGGTGGGCCGCCAGCTGGTGGTTCCGGTGTCGGGGAACGGGTCGGGTGGAGGGATGACGCGGTGCCTGCCGGTTTGGGGGTCGGTTTCTATCTGGTGGTGGTGTTCGTGGATGTCGTGGTGGCAGTCGTTGCACACGGTGACCAGGTTGGGATAGTCGGTTCTGCCGCCGTTTTGCCAATGCTCGATGTGGTGGGCGAAGCTGCGGTTGGCATCGGCCCCGCAGCCCACACAGGCCTTGTCTCGCACCATCAGCGCGACGCGCTGGGCGTCTGAAGCGCACCGACGGCGCCGCCCCAGCCACAGATCCTGGGTTTTGGCGTTGAACACGGCGGGGAAGATGTCGGCGTCGCACGCCAGCTTCACTAATTCAGCGGCGGGCAGCGGCGTGCCATCGCAGACGCGGGCGTCGATGAGCTGTTGGTGGGCGGTGTCGTAGTCGGCCACCAGCACCAAAGCCACGCCTGAGGCTTTGCCCTTCTCGGGGTACAGAATGAGCTCTTCGAGCGCATCGGCACAGCGCTGGGTGTGGATGCGGCGGCGCTTCGGGTCTTCAGCACGCCACAGCTCCCGCTCTTTGTGAGCCAGCGCCCCAGCCACATAAGCGCCGGTCACCGGGTCGAACTCCGCGTTCAGCACATACATGCCCGTCTCCGCGTTCTGGAACATCCGAGCCGACCGCTTCTGCCTCTGCCGGTCGTGCATCGCCTGGCCATCATCGCCCGACAGCTCATGCTGCTGGCGCTTCACCGTGCGAGCCAGCTCGTCATAGGTCTGCGTCTTCGCCGCCTCCACCAGCTCGGCCTCGTCGATCGGCCCCTCAGAAGAAGCCCGGGCGATCAGCCGGGCATGCTCCGCGGGCACCTCCCCCGACGCCAAAGCCTCAGAAGTCGCCGACAGCCCGGCCAGCCGCTCAGCCGCCTTCACATCGTTATACGCCCGCGACGGAGACGACCGCAGCACCTCCCGAACCGCCCGCTTCGCCGCGCCGGAGCCGTCCCGGCGGGCCAACTCGGCCAACACCTCAGCCTTGAACGCGGCAAGGGTGGACTCGGCCCGACCGATCAACCCCACCCGCTCCCGCAACACACCAGAAGACGCGCCAGCCACGTCCACCGCCGCCACACACACCGCAGCCCCGCAAATGGGCTGAGTGGATTTGGCCTGGTCAGGGGCGAATCTCATAGCTGTAAGCATACCAGCACCCAGTGACAACAACCCCCCGAATAATCCAGAGAAACAGAAAGAATATTAGAAATAATCAGAAAATAATAAGAAAAGCTGTCAAGAGATCAGGAGAAGCCGACACTTCGACCATTCCGTCGGCGACTTCTGTTGACATCTGCTGGCTCGGGAGGGAGGACTCGAACCCCCAATATCGGGACCAGAACCCGGTGTGTTGCCAATTACACCACTCCCGA
>JAPOSH010000158.1 GCA_026709815.1 bacterium
CTGCCCCTCGGCCACCGAGACGTCGATGCCGTGCAGCACGCTGATGTCGCCGTAGGCCGCTTTCAGCCCCCGCACCTCCAGATAAGCGGCGCTCACTGCGGCGCTCTTCGGGCCGGCACCCCCGTCAACGGCGCTCACAGCGGGGCGCCCAGGTAGGCCTCCACCACCGCGGGGTCGCTCTGCACCTCGGCGGGGGTTCCCTCGGCGATCTTGGCCCCGAAGTCCAGCACCACCACCTTGTCCGACACCCCCATCACCATCCCCATGTGGTGCTCCACCAACAGCAACGTGAGGCGGTGGCGCTTCCCCAGCGCCACCAACAGCTCGGCCAGCTCGCCCACCTCGGTCTGGTTGAGCCCGGTGGCCGGCTCGTCCAAGAGCAGCAAACGGGGCTCGCCTGTCAGCGCCCGGGCCAGCTCCACCCGCTTCAGGGTGCCGAACGGCAGTCCGGCGGCAGGGCGGAAGGCCACATCTGTCAGCGCCAGCTCGTCCAGCGCCTGCCACGCCGCCTGCGCCAACTCGGCCTCCTCCCGGCCCGACCCCCACCGCAGCGCGGCCCGCAGCGCGCCGATCCGGGAGCGGTGGTGGGCGCCCACCATCACGTTCTGGAGCACGGTCAGGCCCGGCCACAGCGCCAGGTTCTGAAAGGTGCGGCCGATCCCCAGCCCGCTGATGGCATGGGCCGGGCACCCCAGCAGATCGGTCCCGTCGAAGCCCACCGCCCCCTCCTGGGCGTCGTACACCCGGCTCACCACGTTGAACAAGGTGGTCTTGCCCGCGCCGTTGGGCCCGATGAGCCCGCAGACGCTGCCCTCGTCCACGGTGAACGACAATTCCCGCAGGGCGGTGACTCCGCCGAAGCGCACCGTGACCCCCGCCACGTCCAACAAGGCCATAAGTGCCCTGACCCTACCCCGCCCGGATGGCCGGGCCGGAAAAGCTCACCCCCCGATCAAACTGGCGATGGCCCAGATCACGATCACCGCGCCCACCGCGATCATCACCGCGCTGCGCCCTTTCTTCGGCCTCGGGCGCTCATCGGGGGCGCCCGGCGGGGGAGGGATTCCCCCTCGGCGCTGTCGGGGGCCGTCGGGATTGATCAGCGCGGCGATGTTCCCCACCGCCAGCGCCCCGCCCAGCGCCATCAGCAAGAAGGTCATGATGTCCGGCCCGCCCAGCACCCTTTCAGTCTCGCGCCCCGCGCCGCTGCCAGAGGGCCATTTTGGGGTTCATGCGGGCCGGTGTACCGAAACGGCGTAGTCGCCGCCCTCCCACGCCCCCCGCTCCCAGGTGGAGTACCGCTCCGCCAGCACAAGACCGGCCGCGGCGCAGTCGGCGTCGTAGCGGCTGAGCCCGTAGCCCCCGCCCCGCAGCCCGAACCCGGCCACCAGCGCCCCGCCGGCGCCGAGGTGGGCCGCGCAGCGCTCCACCACCGCCGCCTCGGTGCCCGGCGCGGTGAACAGCAGCACGTTGCCGGCCATCACCACCGTGTCGAACGCCTCCCCCAAGTCGAACGAGGCCAAATCCATCTGGTGCCACTCCAGCTCCGGCGCCTTGGCCCGAGCCCCCGAGATCATCTCGTCGTCGATGTCCACCCCGGCTATTCCGTATCCCCGCCGAGCCAGCTCGATGGCCACCCGCCCCGTCCCGCATCCCGCGTCCAGCACCCGCCCCGCGCCCCCCAAAAGCGAGTCCGCGAAGTCGGCCTCCCCGTGGGGGTTCTGCCCCTCGGCGGCCAGCCGCTCCCACCGGGCGTCATAGTCCCGCCCCGACATCCGCCCACCCCACATCGACCCCATTCCACAGCACCGCCTATATGGCAACAATACGCACGTCGTGGGCGTAAGCCGCCAAGGCGCTCAGGTCGCCGGGATCTGAGGTGAGCACCGAACCATTCGGTTCGGCCGAAGCTACGACAAGAGCATCAATCGCTGAGCCCCTCTGGGCGCGAGTTCGGAGCCAGGCAGCCCTCCGTGCCAGTCTGATGTCAACCAGCTCTACCACTTCGCATGATTTGAGAAGCAAATTGAGCCTGGCGTCTTTTCCTGCGTCGCCTCGCATGCACTCAACCAGCACAGGTGACGGCACCACCGGCGGCCACAGTCCTTCGCGCTGAAACCCTCTGATCAAATCAGCTGCTCGAAGGGTCCTGCTGCTGAGCGAAGAGATCCCGCCCGAATCAACCACGAGCGCCACTAGCTGGCGGTTTGCTCAGAATGGCGCACAACCTGTCCGATGATTTTCTCAGCCCAGGCCTTGCTTTCCGGGGTAGATGGCCCAACTTCGGCTTGCAGCTCTTCCAAGTACTTGTCGCCTTCCTCAATAAGCTTGCGCTTACGCATCTGCTCACGGACCGCATCCTGCAAGAGCTCAGATGCAGGCAAGCCCTGCTGCTTCACCTCGGCGTAGAGATCATCCGGCAGATAAACCTGCATTCTCGGCATACGCCTAACTATACACACATGCCGCATCGGTCCCATCCCGGCAAAAGCTGTCACCTGCTGCCGGTAGCCTTTGGCCGTGGCTTCTCCGCTTGCGGTTGCGCCTTGGGCATCGGCCGATGTCGGCTACCAGCTCCACCCCGCGGTGGCAGCTTGGTTCGCCCAGCGGTTCCCCGGCGGGCCCACGCAAGCCCAAGCCCAGGGATGGCCGGCCATCGCCTCGGGCAAAGACACGCTGATCGCGGCGCCCACCGGGTCGGGCAAGACCTTGGCCGGGTTCCTCATCGCCATCAGCAACCTCTACCGGCGCCACGCCCGAGGCCAAGCGGTGGCCCAGGCCAGCCAGGTGGTGTACGTGTCGCCGCTCAAGGCGCTGGCCGCCGACATCGCCGAGAACCTCCAGCGCCCCCTGGCCGAGATCGCCGAGGTGGCCCGGGCCCAGGGAGTCGAGCCCCCGGCGCTGACGGTGGCGGTGCGCACCGGCGACACCCCGGCCCACATCCGGGCCGCCATGGTCAAAAAACCGGCCAACTTCGTGGTCACCACCCCCGAGTCGCTCTACCTGCTGGTGACCGCGGCCAAGAGCCGGGAAACCCTGCGCACCGTCGAGACGGTGATCGTCGACGAGATCCACGCCACCGCCCGCGACAAGCGGGGCAGCCACCTGGCCCTCACCCTCGAGCGCCTCGAGCACGTGGCCGAGGTCCGCCCCACCCGCATCGGCCTGTCGGCCACCCAGCACCCCATCGGCGTCATCGCCGACCTGCTCACCGGCACAACCCCCGACGCTGCGCCCGGCAGCAGCTGTGCCATCGTCGACACCGGCCACCAGCGCAGCCTCGACATCGCCTTGGAGCTGATCGACGACGAGCTCGAGGCGGTGGCCTCTCACGCCCAGATGGCCCAGATCCTCGACCGCATGGCCACCCTCGTCAACGAGCACCGCACCACCATCGTGTTCGTCAACACCCGCAGCCTCTCCGAGCGCCTCGCCCACCAACTGGCCGAGCGTCTCGGCGACGACGCGGTGGCCGCCCACCACGGATCGCTCTCCACCGAGCACCGCATCCGCACCGAACACCGCCTCCGGGCCGGCCAGCTCAAGGCCCTGGTGGCCACCGCATCGCTGGAGCTGGGCATCGACATCGGCCCCGTGGGGCTGGTGTGCCAGGTGGGATCGCCCCGCAGCATCGCCACCTTCCTCCAGCGGGTGGGCCGCTCCAACCACAGCCGCCACGGCACCCCCAAGGGCCGCCTGTTCCCGCTCACCCGAGACGAGCTCATCGAGTGCCTCGCCCTGGTCGACGCCGTCCGCCAGGGCCGCCTCGACGCCGTGCATCCGCCCGCCGCCCCGGTTGACATCCTGGTGCAGCAGCTCATCGCCGAGGCCGCCGCCGACGACCGCCACACCGTCGGCGGGCTCTATGCGATGTTCACCAAAGCCGCCCCCTACGCCCGCCTCACCAGGGCGCAGTTCGACGAGGCCGTGCAGCAGGCTGTGAGGGGAGTGGTCACCGGCCGGGGCCCCAGGGGCGCCTACCTCCACTGCGACTCGGTCAACCAAGAGGTGCGGGGCCGCCGTGGCGCTCGGCTGGCCGCGCTCACCTCCGGCGGCGCCATCGGCGAGAACGGCGACTACCGGGTGGTGGCCGAGCCCGACGACACCTTCATCGGCACCGTCAACGAAGACTGGGCGGTGGAGTCGATGGCCGGCGACATCTTCCTGCTCGGCTCCCACTCCTGGCGCATCAAGCAGGTGGCCGCCGGCACCGTGCGGGTGACCGACGCCGGCGACGCCCCGCCCACCGTCCCCTTCTGGCTCGGCGAGGCCCCGGCCCGCACCGCCGAGCTGTCCCAGCAGGTGTCGGAGCTTCGCGCCTCTATATGCGGCCTCTTCCCCCAAGGCACCGGCGCCGACCCCCTCGACCACACGGTGCTGGCCCACGCCGCCCAACAGTTCGCCCGCGCCTGCGGTGCCGCCATCGAGGTCGCCGAGCAGGCCGTGACCTACATCGCCGCCGCCCACGCCGCCCTCGGCGTCGTCCCCACCCAAGACGACATCGTGTTCGAGCGCTTCTTCGACGACACCGGCGGCCAGCAGCTCGTGGTCCACAGCCCCTACGGCGGGCGCATCAACCGGGCTCTCGGCCTGGCGCTGCGCAAGCGGCTCTGTCGCCGCTTCGACTTCGAGCTGCAGGCCGCGGCCAACGACAACGCCGTCGTCTTGTCGCTCGGACCCCACCACAGCTTCCCCCTCAGCGACGTGCCCCAGTTCCTCCACCCCGACTCGGTCGAGGAGGTGCTGACCCAGGCCGTGCTGGATTCGCCCATGTTCGCCGCCCGCTGGCGCTGGAACCTCAACCGGGCCCTGGTGGTGCTGCGCCGCCGGGGTGGCCAGCGCAACCCGCCCCCCATCCAGCGCATGGAGGCCGACGACATCATGGCCGCGGTGTTCCCCGGCGCCGCGGCCTGCCAGGAGAACACCGCCGGCCCCGTTGAGATCCCCGACCATCTCTTGGTGCGCCAAACCCTCCACGACACCCTCCACGAGGCCCTCGACGCAGACGGCCTCAAACAGCTCCTCGCCCGCATTCGCACCGGCGAAGTCCGCACCCACTTCCGAGACACCGCCGAGCCCTCCCCCCTCAGCCACGAGATCGTCACTGCCCGCCCCTACGCCTTCTTGGACGACGCCGAGATCGCCGACCGCCGCACCAACGCCGTCACTCTGCCCCGAGGCCTGCGATCCCGAAGCACCCGGCAAACCCCCGCCCTCGACCAGGCCACCCTCGCTCAGATCACCCCCGATGCCGTCGCCCAAGTGGTCGAAGAAGTCTCTGCCGCTCCCCGCAATCCCGACGAACTCCACGATTTGCTCACCTCCTTGGTCGCCACCCGGCCCAACCCCGATTGGGGAGACCTCTATGCCGCCCTCGAATCCCGAGGCCGAGTCCGCACCATAACCACAGCCGGTGACAGTTCCGTGTGGACCACCGCCGAGCTCGCTGACGTCGCCCTCGATCCCAGCATGGCCGTCGAAAAAGTAAGAGGCCGTCTAGAGATCAGCGGCCCCGCCACCCCCGAGCAGCTGGCAGAGAAAACCGCCCTGGACCTCGGCGCGGTGCAGGCCGCCCTCGCCGCCCTCGAAGCTGAGGGCGCCGCCATGCGAGCCGACCACCTCCCAGACCACACAACCCGCAGCTTCGCCAGGGGAACGCAAGAGCTCTGGTGCTCCCGCCGCCTCCTCCAGCGCATGTCCTATCTGAGCCGCCGCCAAAAACGCGCCTCGGTCCAGGCCGCCTCCCCCCAAGATTTCATGCGCTTTCTTTTATGCTGGCACCACCTGGCCCCCCACACCACGGTCCGCGGCCGCCCCGGCCTCGCCAAAATCCTTGAGCAGCTCCAAGGCCTCGACCTCCCCGCCGGCGCCTGGGAATCTCAGATCATCCAAAGGCGCCTCCCCGACTACAATCCGATGTGGCTCGACGAGCTCTGCTACCGCGGCGAGCTGGCCTGGCTTCGCCTCACACCCCCCGCCGTCCCGGCCAAGGCCAACGCCATGGCCCCCCGCAAGGCCACCCCCGTCACCCTCGTGTTCCGAGAAGACCTCTCCTGGTTCCTCGCCGCCGCCCGAGGCGCCAGCGAGCCCGAGCCCCCCGAAGCCGGCCCCGTTCAGGAGATCGCCGAACTGCTCGCCACCCGGGGGGCCAGTTTTCTCCCCGATCTGGCCGCCGCCACCCGCCGCCTGCCCGACGACATCGAACGGGCCCTGTGGAACGGCGTCGCCCTCGGCTTGTTCACCGCCGACGGCTTCGCCGCGGTGCGGGCCCTGCTTAACCGCCCCGCTCGCCGCCCCTCCCGACACCGCCCCGGCCAACCCCTGCGCTCCCCAGCTCGGCGAGCCCGGGCCATGCGCATCAGTCGCGCCTCTGGCGATGCCTTTAACAATGGCGCTAACAACGGCGCGTTCCGCGAGACCCACGCCGCCCCCGGCCGCTGGTCGCTGGTCCCCCCGCCCGAACAGCTTCCCGCCGACGATCTGGCCGAAGCCGCCGCCCAGCAGCTGCTGGCCTGCTGGGGCGTGGTGTTCCGCAGCCTCGCTTGCCACCCCGCCACCCCGGCGGCTGTTCCCTGGCGAGATGTCCTCAAGGCTCTGCGCCGCTTCGAAGACCGCGGCCTGGTGCGGGGCGGCCGCTTCGTGGCCGGCCAAAGCGGCGAGCAGTTCGCCCTTCTCGCCGCCGCCGCCCAGCTCCAAGAAGCTCGCCGCCGCCCCCGCACCGGCCAAGCGATCACCATCGCCGCCTGCGACCCCCTCAACCTCACCGGCGTCCTCTTCGACGGCCCGAGAACCCCCGCCACCCCCCAAAACACCCTCACCTACACCGACGGCCTGCCCGCCCAGAACCCATGACACAGTTGCGGCGGGGCTGGCCAGCCGTTAGGGTGGGTGTGTCACTCGGCGGCGGTGTTTGTGGTCGCCCTCTTAGATTTTTCGAGTCTGGAGGTTTCTCATGTCGGCGAGTGATCCGATCAGCGAGAAGGTTCGCTGGGCGCTGAGGGAGCGTCTGATCGAGGTTCTGGGGGAAGAGGAGGCTGAGACGCTGATGGAGAGCCTTCCCCCTGTGGTGTGGCATCAGATCGCCACCAAAGACGACCTGTCCGCGCTGGAACAACGTCTCAGAACAGAGATGAACGGTCAATTCGCAGCGTTCAAGGCTGAGGTGATAGGGGAGTTCGCAGCGTTCAAGGGTGAGATGATAGGGGAGTTCGCAGCGTTCAAGAGTGAGGTGGTAGGAGAGTTCACAGCGTTCAAAGGCGAGATGATAGGCGAGTTCGCAGGGTTCAAAGGCGAGGTGAAAGGTGAGTTCGCTCTTCAGATCGCCCGCCTGACCCGCATGATGGTCCTCACCTTCATAGGCGTCTCGGTGGCCATGCTCGGGGCGATGACGGCAATCGTCTACACCGCCCCCGCCTGACGCCAGCCGGACCGCCCTAACCCCAGCAGCAGCCACAACTCGGCCCGCGCCTATATATAAGGCGCGCGCCGCTAACCTCGCGGTGTATGCCCCGTCTCCCCACCTCCCGCCCCGCCGTCATCAGGCGCGCCCTCGGCACCCTCCTCGCCCTTGCCCTCCTCGCCGCCCCCGCGGCCCACGCCCAGGCCAACCAGCCCCCCATCGCCGATGCCGGCAATGATTTCTCCGTGACTCCCGGCCTCGACCGCCAGGGCCGCCTCAACGCCAGCACCAGCTTCGACCCTGACGGCAACGCTGGCGACCTCTCCTACCGGTGGCGGGTGCTCACCTCGCAGTACAACTGGATCGGCATCACCACCACCGGCACCCCCCGAGGCCGCACCGCCGAATTCGAGGTGCCCCCGGCTGCTCTGGTGGCCCAATACGGCGTGTACCGCATCGAGTTCCAGCTCACCGTGACCGACCGAGACGGGGCCCGCAGCACCGATCTGGTGGTCGTCACCCTCAGCCAGCGTCCCGAGGCCGCCATCGGCGTCTCCGCCCACCTGCTCGACCCCGATCCCACCGACCTCAACGGCGACGGCCGCATCCAGACCAGCGAGAAGTACACCGTAGACGCGGTGATCGACGCCCCCGGCCAAAGCGGCAACGGCGACAACGAGTGGGACGTCAAAGAGGGCGCCCGCCTAGTGCTCGACGCCTCCGCCAGCACCGGTGGGGGCTCGTCGCAGCTCACCTACGAGTGGCGGAAGCAAGCCGCCCGGCCCAACTATCCGGCGTTCAACATCGCTGCCGGCGACCAGTTCGGCAAGTCCGCCGTCATCAACCTGCCCGACAACCTGGAGAACAACCGCACTGCCACCGTCGTCTACCGCCTCACCGTCACCGACGCCAACGGCGCCACCGACATCGCCACGGTGGAGATCACCGTCCGCGACCAGCCCGCCGACCCCACCGTGGAGGTCGAGCTGCGCGACCGCGACCAGCCCGCCCAGATCGCCTTCCAGCCGGGCGACGATCCCCGCTATGTGGTGGCGCCCGGCGCCAGCGTGGCGATCACCGCCACCGCCGACGACAAAGACGGCACCCAGGCCCGCAGCCTCACCCATCAGTGGAGCGGCAGCGCAACCCCCAGCCCCTCCAACCGGGCCGGCACCACCTCTCA
>JAPOSH010000095.1 GCA_026709815.1 bacterium
CACTGGATGAAGAACACGGTGACGGCGTCGATGAGCCGGGCCACCACCCGCCGCCGCGGTGCTGGGGTACGTCTTCTTCCACTTCGTGTACACGGTGGTGTTCCTGCGGTGGAACGAGGGCCAGACGCCGGCCATGGACCTGATGAAGCTCCGGGCGGTGCGCACCTCCGACGGAAGCCGTCTCGGGCTCGGCCGGTGCGCCGCCCGCTGGCTGGTGGGCGGGGCGTCGTGGATCGCGCCGCCGGTGCTGATCGGCGGACTGGCGGTGAACGCCGCCGCCTACGCGACCGTGCCCGCTGACCGCCGCCGACGCACGGTGTCGGACTGGCTGGCGGGAACAACGGTGATCGCCTACGACCGCGACCAGGAGGACCCCGACGAACAGGCCGAGGAAGTGCTCGACGAATTCGGGCGGCCGATGTCGGTCCGGGCCCAGATCCGCCGCCGATACGGGCTGACGGGCCTCTTCGGCGGCTTGGGCGACATCGGTGGCCGCCCCGGCAGGCGAGGCCGCCACAGCGCCGGAGCACCGGGGGATTCCCAGTCGGAACGTGATTCGCGTACCATGTCGGCCACATCAGAAACAGCCCATCGACGACGGGGGGAGCGCCGTGGCATCTGAGCGTCCGTTGCTGGAGGTGGAGAACCTCCGCACCTACTTCGACACCCCGAGGGGCATCTTGAAGGCGGTCGACGGGGTGAGCTTCACGCTGGACAAGGGCGAGACCATCGGCATCGTGGGCGAGTCGGGTTCGGGCAAATCGGTGCTGGTGCGCTCGATCATGAACATCTTGACCAGCAACGCCATCGTGCCCGACGGCGCCAAGGTGTGCTTCGACGGCAAGGACACCCGCAACCTCAGCCGGAGCGAGGCCAAGCACTTCTGGGGCACCCAGATGGCCATGATCTTCCAAGACCCGATGACGTCGCTCAACCCGGTGAAGAAGGTGGGCGTCCAGATCACCGAGTCCATCCGCTACCACCTCGGAGCGTCCAAGCAGGAGGCCATGGACCGGGCCCTGGAGCTGATGGTCCAGGTGGGCATCCCCGAGCCCCGCAAGCGGCTGAGGGAGTATCCCCATCAGCTTTCCGGCGGGATGCGCCAGCGAGTCACCATCGCCATCGCCTTGGCCTGCAATCCCAAGCTGCTGATCGCCGATGAGCCCACCACCGCGCTGGACGTGACCGTGCAGAAGCAGATACTCGACCTGTTGGCATCCCTCCAAGAGGAGTTGGGCATGGCCATGATCCTCATCACCCACGATCTGGGCGTGGTGGCTGGCCGGGCCCAGCGCATCGGTGTGATGTACGCCGGGAAGATGGTGGAGACCGCGGAGACGACCACGCTGTTCCACCACATGAACCACCCCTACACCGAGGCCCTGTTCAAATCGATCCCCCGGGTGGAGCACCAGAGCCATACCCGGTTGGATGCCATCAGCGGCCGACCGCCCGACATGGTTCGCGAGCTGGTGGGATGCCGCTTCGCCCCCCGGTGCCGCTACGCCCAGCAGCGGTGCGTCACCGACGAGCCGGAGCTGTTCGACACCGGGCAAGTCGGCCACCGGCAAGCCTGCTTCTATCCTGTGGGCTCGCCGGAGAGCGCTCAGGCCCTCGCAGCCAACCAGGATGCCGGGGTGACCGCGGCTGGCCTCGACCTGGCCGCCGCCGCGGTCTCATAGGTCACCGAGCGCGATACCGAGGAGAGCCCACGAATGGCCGGAACAGGCAAAGTCCATATGAGGGGCGATGAAGCCCTCGTCACCGTCGAAGACCTGGTGATGGAGTTCCCGACCGGGCGCCGGGCCGTGGTGCATGCGGTGTCGGGCGTCAGCTTCGACATCTTGGAGGGGGAGACGCTGGGCTTGGTGGGCGAGTCGGGCTGCGGCAAGTCCACCACGGGGCGGGCCATGATGCAGTTGCCCCCGCCCACATCGGGATCGGTGCGCTTCGACGGCGTGGAGATGACCGATCTGTCCAAAGAGGAGCTGCGCCGCACCCGCACCCGCATGCAAATGATCTTCCAAGACCCGATCTCATCGCTCAACCCCCGTCGCAAAGTTAAGGACATCGTGGCCGAGGGCCTGTCCATCTGGCACAACGACGCCGGAGACACGGCGGCCCAAAAGGTGAACGAGGTGCTCGACGCGGTGGGACTCGACCCCGAAGTGGTTTCCGACCGCCGACCCCATCAGTTCTCCGGCGGCCAGTGCCAGCGCATCTGCATCGCCCGGGCCCTGGTGCTCGACCCCAAGGTGATCATCTGCGACGAGCCGGTCTCGGCGCTAGACGTGTCGGTGCAGGCCCAGATTCTGAATCTGTTGGAGGACATGAAGGCCCGATACGGGCTGACGCTGGTGTTCATTGCCCATGACTTGGCCGTGGTCAAGAACGTGTCCGACCGGGTGGTGGTGATGTACTTGGGCAAGGTGTGCGAGGTGGCTGGACCCGACGCCCTCTACGCCCACCCCGCTCACCCCTACACCGACGTGCTCCTGGCGTCCATCCCCGAACCCGACCCCGACCACCCGGTGTCCGACCGCCAGATCGCCGGTGAGCTGCCCTCGCCCATCAACCCCCCGTCGGGCTGCCGATTCCGCACCCGGTGCGAAAAGGCGCAGGATCGGTGCTCAACCGAGGAGCCCGAGCTCCGCGAGATCGCCCCCGACCACTACGCAGCCTGCCACTTCCCCAACGAAGTCCCCGTCACCGTCGGTGGCTAAGGGGTCGCGGGGCTCAGAGCGTGTAGCGGTACACGTTGGTGTCGCGGATCTTGAAGCCGAGGCGCAGATAGAGGCGGTTGGCTGCTTGCCTCGACGGTCGTGAGGTGAGATCCACCGTCACCGCGCCGGCGGCCCGGGCCAAATCCAGCGCATGCTCGCTGAGCGCCCGGCCCACCCCCCGACCCCGGGACCGCTCGTCCACCACCACATCCTCAATAATGGCCCGCAACCCGGTGGGGATGCGCACCAGCACCAGGGTGAGGCTGCCGACGATCAGCCCTTCGGATCGGGCCACCAGCAGCCGAGTGGCGTTGGAGGCGGCCACGGTCTCCAGCGCCTCGGCCGACGGGGGCGGGTTGGAGGAAGAGAGCTGGGGGGTGAGGCGCTCGAACGCCTCCAGCAGCTCCGCGGTGGCCTCGGTGGCCTCGGTTATCTCAACCGCCATGGGGCGAGACTACCGGCGCGAGATGAGGATCCTGCGCGCCGGGCGATAGGTTGAGCGGGTGATCTCGCTCTCATCGATGTCTCACGTCGCGGTCACCGTGTCCGCCAGGCCGGTCAGGCGGGTTGAGCGGGTGATCTCGCTCTCATCGATGTCTCACCCTGTGGACTCGCCCAGGCCTTTCGAGGAGCCGGCCCCATGGCGATGATCACCTGGGTAGACGAGCCTCCTCGCAGCCATCCGTCCCTGGTGACCGCGTTCACCGGCTGGAATGACGCCGGAGATGCCGCATCGGGAGCGCTGGCGTGGTTGGCCAGCCGTTGGGAGACCACCGAGGTGGCCACGCTGGACCCCGAGCCGTTCTACGACTTCGCCGACACCCGACCCCGGCTGCGCTTGCACGACGACGGCTCCCGCTCGCTGATCTGGCCCAGCAACGACCTCATGGCCGCCGCGGTCACCGGCGCCGACACGCCTGACGGCAACAGCACCGAGGTGGCCCTGCTGGTGGGAACCGAGCCCCAGCTCAAATGGAAAACCTTCACCCAGCAGATCGTGGATATGGCCCAACGGCTCGACAGCCCGCTGGTGGTCACCCTGGGAGCGCTGCTGGCCGACGTGCCCCACACCAGGCCCACCCCGATATACGGAAGCAGCGACGACCCGGAAATGGCCTCCCAGCTGGGACTCACCCCCTCCCGCTACGAGGGGCCCACCGGCATCGTGGGGGTGCTGCACAACGCCTGTGCCACCGCTGGTCTGCGCACCGCCTCCCTGTGGGCTGCGGTGCCGGGCTATGCCTCCGAGATCCCCTCCCCCAAGGCGTCTCTGGCCCTGGTGCGGCGGCTGGGGACGTTGCTGGACATCTCCCCCGACACCTCGGAGCTGGAGGAGATGGCGGAGGGCTACGAGCGCCATGTTTCCGAGCTAGCCGACCAAGTCGACGAGACCAACGGCTACATCGCCCAACTAGAGAGCGCCTACGACCAGCACGAAGCCGAGTCCGGTGAAATCGAGCAAATGCGCTCCACCGACCCCACCCAGTTCGTCAGCGAAATCGAGCAGTTCCTCCGCAACCAGCGCAACTAAGCCCCATCGCCGCTGTGGAACATGGTGTTGATGCGGTTGCCGGTGGCGTGTCGCAGAAAGAGCCTCGGGCGGAACGGGGCTATGCGGTGCGCCAGGGTGGGGTGCGGGGGGGGTCGAAGAGGAACTCGACGGGTTCGCCCCGGATGGCGGCCAACGAATGGGACAGCCACCAGTCGCTGCCGTGAACGCCGTCGGGCAAGTTGTCGGGGGCGAAGAATCCGACCGCTCGGCACTCCAGGGGGTGGGGGGTGAGATGGCCGCCGACGGCGCGGCACAAAAACACCATGGAGTACATCGGCACGGTGGTGAAGCCCCGGCGCAGGCCGTCGTGAATGGCGATGGGCCGCTCCACTTCGCAAACGATGCCGGTCTCCTCGAACACCTCCTTGACGACCACTTCCGAGGGGGAATAGCCCACATCGGCCCAGCCGGTGGGGTACAGCCATACCCCGGAGTCGGCCCGCTGCACCAGCAGGATCTCGCCCTCGTCGTTGCCCACCACCGCCCCGACCGCCACCTTGGGAGTGACATAGCCAGCCACGCCGTGGCCCACCGACTTCATCCACTCGGCTGCGAAGTTGTCAGGCGTCCAACCCGAGCTCAGCACCGCGGCCATGTCGGCGGCCACGTGCAGCACCTCCTCGAATCGCTCCCGCTCGTATTCGCTCTCAGTGAAGGCCAGCCCGGTGCGGGCGATCCCCGCCAGGGCCTCCGACCATCGCCGGAGGTCGTCTTGTCCGGCCACCGGGCGGGCATCGGAGGTCATGGCCGAGTCGGGGCGGACGGGAGAACCGGCATGCTCAAGCGTTGCAGGTGAAAGCGGGGCGGCACCGCAGTCAAGCGTTGCAGGAGTCGATGGCGTACTGCAGCGCCAGGTTGATCTCATGCATGTGGTGGGCGTCGGTGATCTTTTGGCCCTCGTGGTCGCGCACATAATAGGCGTGGACCACATCGCCGCCCAGATCCTGCACTTTGGCGCTGAGAATGTCCAGCCCGACCTGCGACATGGCGCTGGTGACCCGGCTCAACAGGCCGATGCGGGCCTGCGCGGCCACCTCGACGATGGAGGCGGTGGACGACGACTCGTTGTCGATGGTCACCTTGGGGGCCACCACCGGCCTGGGGGCGAGATCGGGGACCGTCTCATAGGCGCTGATCCGCTCGGCCAGGCGGGCCTCGATGGCCAGTCGACCGGCCAGAGCCTGCTCCACATGGGTCGTGACCTGGGGCCAGTCGATGTTCAGACCCAGGTTGCTCTCCACATGGAAGCGCTCCAGCGCCATTCCGTACTCGGAATGGGCCGCGGCCAAGAGCACCCGCAGACCGCTCAGCGCCAGCGCCCCGGCCACCCGGGAGAACATGCCGTGCTGGTCGGGGGCGATCACCAACAGCGTGTCGCCCTCGCCCAGCACCAACCGCTCGCCGGCCTCCATCATCCCCCGCTGCTCTGGGGTGGGGAAACGCGACGTGATCTCGTCGATGTCGCCGCCGCCCATCACATGGGCGCAGCGGGCCACCAGCTCGCGCACCAGGCTGGCCTTCCACCTGCTCCACGCCGAGGGGCCGGTGGCCATCGAGTCGGCCTCGGTGAGCGCGGCCAAGAGCCGCAGAGTCTCGACTGTGCGGGCTTTGCGCGACACCTCGGCGATGGTGTCGGGATCCTCCAGGTCGCGCCGGGTGGCCACATCGGGCAAGAGCAGGTGGTGCTCCACCATCGCTACCAGCACATCCACATCGGTGGGCGGATATCCCATGCGGTGGGCGATGTCGGCCACCAGCTCCATGCCGACCTCGGTGTGATCGCCGGGGTAGCCCTTGCCGATGTCGTGGAGCAAGGCCCCCACCACCAACAGATCGGGACGGTCCACCCGTTCGACCAGGCCGGCGGCCAAGGCCGCGGCTTCGCACAGATGCCGGTCCACCGTGAACTGGTGATAGGCGTTGCGCTGGGGGCGGCTGCGATTGGGGGCCCATTCGGGCAGGATGCGGACGAAGAGGTCCATCTGGTCCAGCGCCTCGACTACTGGCGGGGCGGCCGCTCCGGTCAACAGCAGATCGACGAACAGCTTGCGGGCCTCGTCCGGCCAAGACTCGGGCATCGGCGCCATCTGCTCACCGAGCCGCTCCAGGCTGCCGCGATCCATGCGCAGCCCGTGGGAGGCGGCCGCTCGGGCCAGGCGCAGCGCCGCACAGGGATTGGCGGCGTCGGCATCGTCGTCCAGAACCGCCCGGCCGTCGTGATCGGCCACGCCGGCATCCAGCGCTTTGCTTTGGCGGGCAGACCGGCGGCGCAGCCTCCGGCGCCATTCGGGGGGCAGCCCCACGTCTCGCAGCCGCGCCCAGATCTCGTCGCTTCGCCAGGCGATGGAGCGGGCCGAGCCGGCGACCGCCGCCATCAGCCCGTCGGCATCGGCGTAGCCCAGCGCCGCGGCCACGCCGTCCTGCTCTTGGAGCAGGAGCAGATCGCCGGGCCGGTCGGCCGTGCGGTGCAGCTCGGCCCGCGCCGCCAGGATCACCTCGTAGTCGCCTCGCAGCTGGCGGCTGTCGGCCTCGTCCATCTCGAACGCGGCCGCCTCGGCCCACCGCAGCGCGTGGACATCCCGCAGCCCGCCCCGCCCCTGTTTGAGATCGGGCTCGAGCTTGTACGCCACCTCGCCGCTGCGCCGATGGCGCTCCGCCACTCGCTGGGCCAGCATGGGCAGCCATCGCCGGGCGTTCCGGCGCCACTGGGTGGCGTTGTCGGCAGTGAGGTCGCCGGCCAGCTCGGCATCGCCGGCGATGTGGCGGGCGTCAAGCAGCGATGTGGCAGTGTCCAGATCGGTCTTGGCCAGTTCCCGGGTTTCCCGAGGGGTCCGCACCGAGTGGCCGAGTTTCAGCCCCTCATCCCATATGGGGTACCAAAGCTGCGGGGCGATATCACCGATGTCGGGACGGTCGCGGTGCAACAAGAGCAAGTCGATATCGCTATAGGGGCACAGCTCGGCACGGCCGTATCCCCCCACCGCAACCAGCGCGACCCCATCGCCGTTTGCGACCACGTCGGAGAATTTCCCCTGCAGCCACTCGTCGGTGCGCCTAGCCAGAGCGCGGCACAGGATCGTGCCCGCCATGGCGCGATCGGCCACCAGCTCTTCACGGCGCAGTGCGCTTTTTCTCGCCTCGCCTGTGGCCACCGTCCGCCGAGGTTAGTAGGCAAAGCCACAGGCCCCTTGGTTGATCGCTGGACTGAGGCGAGTCGGGGCTCGTGTTGGGCTACGACCCCATCAGCGTGCCGAGGTAGAGGCTGACCACTTTGGGGTCGTCGAGGAGCTGCCGGCCGGTGCCGGTGTGAGCGTTGGTCCCCTGATCCAGCACGTATCCCCGATCGCAGATCTCAAGACAGCGCCGGGCGTTCTGTTCCACCATGATCAGCGACACCCCGTGCTGAGCGATGCGGGCGACCTGCTCGAACAGTTGGTCCTGGTAGGCGGGCGAGAGCCCGGCCGATGGCTCGTCCAGCAACACGACCTGCGGGTCCATCATCAGGGCCCGCCCGATGGCCACCATCTGGCGCTGCCCTCCCGACAGTCCGTCAGCCCGCTGATCGCGGCGCTCGGCCAGCAGCGGGAAAAGCTCGGCCACCGCCTCGAAACGCCGCTCGAACAGGCCGGGCTTCTGAAACGCCCCCATCTCCAGGTTCTCCTTGATCGTCAACCGGGGGAACACGTTGTCGGTCTGGGGCACGAAGCCGATGCCCCGGGAAACCAGCGTATGAGGGGCCATACCGGTGATGTCCCGGCCTTCCATCCGCACGGTTCCCGAGCGGATGGAGACCAAGCCGAACACCGCCTTGAGCAAGGTGGACTTGCCGGCGCCGTTGGGGCCGATGATCCCGATCACCTCGCCGGCACCCAGCTCCAAGGAACAGCCGTTCAAGATGTTGATACCGGGCAGGTATCCGGCCACCACATCGTCAACCTGGATCAGCGGGTCTGCTGTGCTCATGGCCCTGCCCCCGCTCGGCGGCGGCCCAGGTAGGCGTCGATGACCTGCTCGTCGTGGATGACCCTCCACGAAGGCCCTTCGGCGATGACCCGGCCTTGGGCCAGCACCACGACCCAGTCGCTGAGACCGGTTACCACATCCATGGCGTGTTCGACGAACACCACGGTCAGACCCTCAAAAGCAAGTTGCGTGATATGGCGCATCAGCGACTGGGCCAGCGCGGGGTTCACCCCGGCCATGGGCTCGTCCAGCATGATCATCACCGGTTCGGCCATGAGCGCTCGGGAGCCATGGTGCTCAAGCCCAGCACCAGCGCCGGGGCGAGCATGTGGTAGACGCTG
>JAPOSH010000153.1 GCA_026709815.1 bacterium
GCTGCGAGCCGAATAAGCGCCCCCGGTGACCGGGGCGTCGATCAACGCTACCCCCGCTTCGGCGGCGGTAGCGGCCAGCTCGATCACCGTGGCGGGCGAAACGGTGGAGTGGACAGCCACCAGCGCCCCCGACTCCGCCGCCCCGGCGATGACCCCGTCGTTGCCCCGACAAACCTGGCGCACCTGGGCGTCGTCGATCACCACCACCGCCACCAGGTCCACCCGGCGGGCCAGCTCCGCGGCCGAGGCGGACGGTGTGCCCCCCAGCTCGGTGAACCGATCCATGGCCTCGGCGGAGACGTCGCAGCCCACCACGGTCACCTCGTCGTCCCATTGCCCGGCCAACACGCCTTCGGCGATGGCGCCGCCCATGTCGCCTAGCCCGATGATTCCCAATCGCGTCATTGGCGCTCCAGTCTGTCCGATTGAGCCTGCCGAACGCGATGTCAGGGTAGCGGCCCGTTCAGCGGTCGCCGATGGCGTAGAAAGCGCCGTCTCGGGCGGCGACGTAAAGGACTCCATCCCACATTGCAGGGGTGGCCTCCACGCAGCCGCCCAGCGAGACGCGCCACGCCTCGGGCGGTTCGACCCCGGGCTGGGAGATATCGTAGGCGCGGATGGTTCCGCCGCAGTCGGCTTGGATGAGCAGGTCGTCCACCACCACCGGCGACGACCACACCGGACCGGCCATCGGCTTTCGCCACACGATCTCGCCGGTGTCGGCGCGCAATCCGTACAGGAATCCGGCGTTGGTGGGGGCGTAGACCATCTCGTCGGTCAGCGCCGGGGTGGCCCACACCCCGTCGATGTCCGCATTGCGGAGGTCGGCGCCCCACACCAGGGGGTCTTCAGCCGAGGTATCGAGCTTGAGAACCTGGCCCAGCTTCTGGCTGCGGGAATTGCCCCGCTCGTATTCCACCCCGACATACAGGTGGCCCTGCCCGTCGGCTACCACGGTGGCGTCCACATCATCGCCCGCCCAATAGCGGAACACCCGCTCCGGGTCCTGCCCGTCGGCCAGGCCGGTGATGTCCCAGCCCTGCACCAGCCCGCCGGAGTTGGCGAAGTACAGGGTGTTGCCCACCACGGTCATGCCGCCCTCGATGGACACGTTGCCGTCGGCCACCGCCGCGAGCAGCTCGTCGTCCCAGCCGGGGCTGCTGAACACGATCTCGGGATCGACGGTGGCCAAGCCGTCGGAACCGAATCCGCGGTTCAGCTTGGCGATGAAGAAGTGGCTGTTCTCTCCTCCTTGGAACAGATAGTCGTCCAAAACCAGCGCCGCGCCGTCCCAATCGTCGTTCCACAGCACCGGTGACATCTCGGTGGCATGCACTGACCACAGCTCCACCGGCTCGGGCCGGTCGAAGGCGATGATGCGGAAATAGTCGTCGCGCGCTCCGAAGTACACCAGGGGGTAGCCGTCGGGGTCGACGGTCACCGATCCCTTGATGAGGTCGCCCACCGCGAACTCGGGCCGCAGCTGCTCCCCGGTGTCCGCATCGAGGAAGTAGACCGCGGGGGCGTAGGTGCCCGCAATCACCCAGGTGCGCTCATCCCATTCGATCACCGCGGGCTGACCGGTCCAGCCCGCGCCGCACCAAAGGGTGTTGCCCCCCGCCCAGCTGGTGAGCGAGCACAGATCCCGCTCGGCATTGCCGGTGAACCGCCAAAGCACCTCCGGCGACCGCGGAGCGGGGCCGGTGCCGTAGAAGGTGCGGGTGGGGTTGCCCCGGAAGGTCAACAGCCCGGGCGCCCCGTCGGCCGGCTGTCCGACAGAGGCCGGGTCCACCCAGCCCGGATAGGGCGTGGGAGTCGGGGCAGGGGTGGGCGTCGTGCCAACCGGATCAGCAGAAGCGGGCGTGACAGGCTGCGTGGGGATCGGCGCGGGCGCCGGGGCGGGTGAGTCGACCGGGGCTGCCAGCCCAGCCGTCGCAGCAATGGTCAGCACCGGAGCATCGGCCGCTGAGAACTGCCGCTCTACCACCACGGCCACCACCCCGACGACCGCGGCCAGCGCCGCGACCGCAGCCCAAGTTCTCCA
This sequence comes from bacterium, assembly GCA_026709815.1. Classification (GTDB taxonomy): domain Bacteria; phylum Actinomycetota; class Acidimicrobiia; order Acidimicrobiales; family Bin134; genus Poriferisocius. The sequence goes on from JAPOSH010000153.1 coordinate 2,045, forward strand.
TTGGCGCACTTGCACTACCGTAGAGCCATGGCGATCGAATATCTGGACCCACAGGCCGAACCAGGCGAACCGGTCACCCCTTACGATCTGTCGGCCGGAGGCGGCGCCCTCACCATCGGGTTGTTGGCCAACGGGTTCCCCGACTCGGTGCCGTTCCTCGACGCGGTGGGCGAGAGCCTGCGCCGGGTGCGCCCCGATGTGGAGGTTCGGGCCTGGAACAAGGGCAACGCCTCGATGGCGGCCAACGATCAGCTCATGGCAGAGATCACCGGTGCTTGCGACGCGGTGGTGGCCGCCTACGGCCACTGAGGAAGCTGCACCAGCGGCACCGTGCGTGACGCCATCTCAGCCGCCCGCCGCCACATCCCGGCGGTGGCTCTGGTGACCGCCAAGTTCTCCCCCCAGGGCGACTTCGTGTCCCGGTCGGCGGGCATGCCCGACATCCCCCGGGTGATCCTGCCCCACCCGGTGGCCGGCACCGGGGAGAAAGCCATGAAGATGGTGGCCGACGACATCGCCGGTGAGGTGCTCTGGGCGCTGGGCGCCGCCGGATGAGCCGCCGGCTCACCGCCCCCTCCGAAGAGGCCGCACTCGAGCGCCTCCACGAGGCGGGATGCACCGACGGGCTGCCCGTGGTGGTACCCACTCCGGCCCGGGTTGAGCGCATGGTGCTGGCCTCGGGCCTCGACGGCGATGCGTCGCTGGGCCAGCTCGGTCCCAACATGGGCGAGGCCACCGTGGAGAAGGCCGCCATCGCCGCGGTCATGGCAGGCTGCCTGCCCGACCACTTCCCGGTGGTGGTGGCCGCGGTGCGGGCGGTGTGCGACCCCCGGATGGACATGACCGAGGTGCAGGCTACCACCCACAGCCTGGGGCCGCTGATCGTGGTGAACGGCCCCGCGGTGGACGCATGCGGCATCGCCTCGGGCTTCGGGGCTCTGGGCCCGGGGCACCGGGCCAACGCCTCCATCGGTCGGGCGATTCGGTTGGCCATGATCAACGTCGGCGGCGGCCGCCCCGGCACCTCCGACATGGCGCTGCTCGGCCACCCCGGCAAGTTCACCTTCTGCTTGGGCGAAGACGAACGCTCCAGCCCCTGGCCGCCGCTGCACGCGTCGCTGGGCTACGGCGTCGACCAGAGCACGGTCACGGTGGCCTGCACCGAGGGGCCGCATTCGGTGCTGTGCTTTCCCGACGACGACCCCGAGGCATATGCCGAGCACCTGCTGAACGTGCTGGCCGCCTCGCTCTCGGGGCTGGGGGCCAACAACACCCACTTCGCCCGCGGCACCCAGGTGCTGGTGCTCAACCCCGACCACGCCATCGCCCTGGCCGATGCAGGCCACGACTGCACCACCATCTCCGAGCAGCTCTACCAGCGGGCCAAGCACTCCTGGTCGGAGCTGTCCGCGGTACGGGCCAAGGGCTCGGGCATCGACCGCCGTCAGCGCAGCCAGGGCGACGACCCCGATCTCGCAGTCCACGCCCTGAGCAGCCCCGAGTCGCTGCTCATCCTGGTGGCCGGGGGCACCGGGCTGTACTCCGCCGTCATGCCATCCTGGGGCGCCGGCCCCCACGGCAACGGCCACGTCACCGTGGAGATCGACCTCGATCAGTCCTGTGAGGTGCCGTTCGCGCCGCTGGCTTCATAGGGGCGGCCTCCGCCTACGCAAAACTGTCCCGATTCGCTGATAGCGTTGGGCCCATGGGTCGATTCCGCCGGACAATGGAAACCGCCAAGGCCTCATGGGCGGTGCTGCAACACGATCGGGAGCTGGCCGTCCTGCCGATTCTGGGGGCGTTGGCCTCGCTGGCGGTGGTCGTGGTCATCGGCATACCGATCTGGCTGTCCAGCAACGGAATCGACGACGGCGGCAGCGCCGGAAGCGATCCCATGCTGTGGATCGGCGGAATCATCATCCTGCTGGCCATCACCATCATCACCGTGTTCTTCAACGCTGCGGTGGTGTCGGGCGCCCGGGAGCGTTTCAGCGGCGGCGATCCCACCATCTCCAGCGCCATCAAAGGGGCGTTCTCCCGACTGCACGTCATCGTGCCCTGGGCGATCCTGGCCCTGACTGTCGGCATGGTCCTGCGGGCCATTCAGAGTTCCGACAACGTCGTCACCCGCATCGTCGGCAGCATCCTGGACATGGCCTGGGGGGTGCTCACATTCTTAGTGGTACCGATCTTGGTGGTGGAGCAGACGGGGCCGTTCCAGTCGTTGCGCCGCTCGGGCCAACTGCTACGCCATACCTGGGGCGAGAACCTGATCGCCCAGGTGGGGTTCGGCATCATCGGGCTGGTGGCGGCCCTTCCCGGAATCTTGATCTTCGCCCTCGGAGCATCGGCGAGCGGTCTCGGCGCGGTGCTGGGCGCGGTGGTCGGGTTCGGGTGGATCGCCTTGGTGACCGTGGTGATCAGCACCCTCACCGCGATCTTCCAGATGGCCCTCTACCTCTACGCCACCACCGGGCAGGTGCCGGCGGGGTTCGAAGGCTCCGGCATCAACGACGTCTTCCACGAGCGGTCCCAGGGCCCCCTCACCCGAGGTTTCGGCAGCGGAGGCTTCGGCGGGGGCGGACGCTTCTAGCCGCTAACCGTCGGAAGGTGCCATCGCAACCCGAGCGGTTTCCGGGTTGTAGTACTCGCGGGTGAAGCAGACTTTGCCGTCGCGGAAGCGCCATAGACCGATATAGCGGTTGGAGTAGCGGCGTCCGGTGCTGATCACCTCGCCCTCGCTGACGTACTCGGCGATCAGCAGATCGGGATCGGCGCAGGGGTAGACCTCTGTGATCTCCAACGCGAAGCGGAACACTCGGAACGCCCCCGCCAGCCGCTGACGAACCGCCTCTTTTCCCTGCGTGCGATCAGGGCCATCGGCGCGGGCGTAGGGAAGATCCAGCACATAATCGTCGGTGTAGTGGGCGACCACGGCGTCGGCGTCGCCCATGGCGTCGAACACCGACTGGAGGATTTCTAGATTGCTCTGCGCGCTCACCCTGCCAGTTGACCACGTTCTTCGAACCCGCGGGAACACTGGGGATAATGTCGCGGATCGTGTCCTCGAATGAACTGCCGCTGAGCGGCCTCCGGGTGATCGACATGGCCGACGTCAAGGGCGAGCTGGCCGGCAGGCTTCTGGCCGACCTGGGCGCCGACGTGATCCGGGTGGAGCCGCCCGACGGCGCCCAATCCCGCCGCCTGCCCCCCTTCGTCCCCGACGGCCACACCAGCCTGTACTTCGCCTTCCGCAACTTCAACAAGCGGGGAATCACCCTGGACATAACCACCGCTGAGGGCCAGGCCCGACTGCGGGAGCTGCTGGCCGGTGCCGACGTGTGGATTGAGTCCACCAAGCCGGGCTCGCTGGCCCCGTACGGGCTGGACCCCAGGGAGGTGTCGGCCGACATGGGGCACCTCCTGGTGCTCTCCCTCACCGACTTCGGCCAGAAGGGGCCATACGCCCAGTTCGAGGCCACCGATGAGGTCATCCAGGCCATGAGCGGCCATCTGGCCGCCTCGGGCATCCCCGAGAAGCCGCCGCTTTTCATCCCCGGCGCCTTCGCCTACGACGCGGCCGGGTTGGTGGGCGCGATGGCCGTGCTCGTCGGCCTGGTGGCCAAGCAGCGCACCGGTCGGGGCCAGCACTTGGACTTCTCCGCGCTTGAGGCCGCCATCCAGCTCAACACCTGGCAGATGGCCAACATGCAGCCCACCTTGGACGCCGGGATGGATCCGCAAATCGTGAGGTCGGGCACTGCCGTGATTTATCCCCTGTTCAAAACAGCCGACGGCTTCATAACCATGGTGATCCTCAGCACCCGGCAGTGGTCCGCCATGTGGGAGTGGCTGGGCCGGCCCGAGGCGTTCGCCGACGAGATGTGGAGCCAAACTCTCACCCGCATGATGAACGGCGACGTGCTCAACCCGGTGATCGCCGAGCACTTCGCCCCCATGCTGATGGAGGAGGCCGCAGCCGAGGCCCAGCGCCGGGGCGTGGTGGTCACCCCCATGCTGAAGCCGTCCGACATCCTGGCCAACGAGCACTATGCGTCGCGGTCCACCTTCGTGCCGATGGAGGTGGCACCCGGTGTCGATGCGGCGGTGGCATCCGGGTTCATGGAGATCAATCGGCAGCGCCAAGGACTCCGGTTCGGGCCGCCTGCGGTGGGCGAGCATAACGCCGAAGTGGCCGCAGAGGCGGCCGCTGCTGAGGCTCGAGGGCCAGTGCCTGAAGCCGGCGAGCCGGCCCAGCCGCTGGCCGGACTGCGGGTGCTGGATTTCGGCCATGGCGGTGTCGGGGTAGAGGGCGGGCGGATGCTGGCCGAGTACGGCGCCGACGTGGTCAAGATCGAGACCCGCACCTATCCCGACTTCATGCGGCTGGTGACCGGCACCGAGATGACTCCGTCGTTCGCCTCGTCGAGCCGCACCAAGCGCAGCTTCGGGGTCAACTCCAAGATCCCCGAGGGCCTCGCGGTGCTCAAGGAGCTGGTCAAAACAGCCGACATCGTGATCGAGAACAATTCCACCGGCACCATGGACGCCATGGGGGTGGGCTATGAGACGATAAAGCAGCTCAACCCCGGGGTGTGCATGGCCAGCAGCCAGCTCATGGGCTCGACTGGGGCGTACGCCGACTGGATCGGCTACGGGCCCACCATCCAGACAGTGGGGGGCATCAAGTACCTGTGGAATTTCACCGACGGCGATCCGCCGCCGGGATCCAACGCCATCCACCCCGACCACCTGGCCGGGCGGCTTTGCGCGCTGGGCGCGCTGGCCGGTCTGTTGAGCCGGGAGCATCGGGGAGAGGGCGCCCATGTCGAGATAAGCCAGGCTGAAGCCCTGGTGAACACGCTAGGCGACCTGTTCATGGCCGAGTCGCTCAGCCCGGGGTCGGTGCAGCCGCAGGGCAACGACTCCGGCCAGGGCGCCCCCTGGGGCGTGTTCCAGTGCGCTGGCGACCAGCAGTGGAGCGTGGTGTGCGTGCGAAACGACGCCGACTGGGCGGCGTTGAAGCGGGCCATGGGCAATCCGGCATGGGCCGATCACCCGGCATACGGAACCGCTCAGGGCCGGATGGGCGCCCGAGAAGCAGTCAACGCCGGAGTGGCCCAGTGGACTGCCGGCCGATCGCCGCAAGAAGTCCAGGAAGCCTGCCAAGCAGTCGGGGTGCCCGCCGCCGCCATGCTCACCGCACTCGACCACCTCACCGACCCCCACCTCACCGAGCGAGGCTTCCCGCTCGAGGTGCTCCAGCCCGGCGCCGGCAACCTGGTGCTGGAAGGCCCGTGCTTCTACGGCAGCGAGATGCCTGTGCCCCCCGTCCACGCCGCTCCCCTGCTCGGCGAGCACACCCGCCAGATCTGCATCGAAGAACTCGTCATGGACCCCGCCGAAGTCGACCGCCTCATCGAAATAGGCGCCCTCGAAGTCCCCCTCCCAGAGTGAGCGCAGACCTGATCTTGAGCGTCGAACTCGCCCAGCAGACCCCTAGCCGATGATCACATCTAGATCCGAAGGCGGATAACCGAAGCAGGTCAGGAACCTCTCCGCTCTCTTTCTGATGTTCGCCGCACTCAAGTTTATATCGACGAAGTACCCCGACGATGCGACTTCGTAGCTTCTCTCCGGTTTGAGCAGCGCTTGAGGGTCGCGGGCGACGAATGGATGCTTTTGCCCCCTGAGTTCCAGCAGTTTGTGGAATTCATCAGCGTGGCGTTCATAGAGCTTCTCGGCAACAGTGCGAAGCACATCAGCATGCCTTGCCACCGGATGTCGGTGGCCCCACAGCACGATTTCCACGGGCTTGGTCGTCGACACCGGAGGCAAGCGCTTCGTCGCTCCACCCTCGCCCGCCGGCTCGTCAGGCTTTTCAGACGGTGCGGGACCGGCCTGCGGGACCGGCAAGTCGCGCAGCACTGCAACAATCTGCTCACTGGCGGGTCGGATGCTCACCTTTTCGTAGACCCGCCTGCTGATCAGCTCCAGCAGCTCTTCATCGGGCGCTTGCAGCATTCGTTCCCAGATTTTCGGCATCTCCGATCGAAGCCGATCAGCTTCAAGGCTTGCCTTGAGTACCCGTCGTGCCTGCCGGTGCGACTGCCCTCCGGTCAGATTGCTCTTGCCCAGAAACCGGTCGAAGTCTTCGGCCAACTGCTCAAGGGGGTCCTTCTGCACCCGCAAAACCGCGAACCGACGTTTCCGCGGCTCGCCGGGCTCCCGCGGAAGGTACAGCCACCACTCTTCACCGGTAGTAAGCACACAGATGTCCACCCCTTCATGAAAGGCATACCCCAATACCTGCTCTACATGGGCATTCAGGTCGGCGCGAGGTGCCTTGGCTTCAATCAATGTGAGTATCCCCCCTTTGGCCGGTCACTTCGATTAGGAGGTAATCATGTCATTGAT
>JAPOSH010000218.1 GCA_026709815.1 bacterium
CCCCCTTTTTGTGGAGGCATGCTCTATAAGGAGGAGCTATGTCTAGACCACGGAGGAAATTCGACCGGGAGTTCCGCGATGGGGCTGTTCGGATCGTCAAAGAGACCGGCCGGCCGGTGGCCCATGTCGTCCGGGAGCTGGGTGTGTGTGAGCGCATGCTCGGGAAGCGGGTCAGAGAGGATCGGACCGAGCGGGCGGCGGGCTGTCGGCGGATCGACGAAGGCCTGTTTGCGCACACCGGCTGCCTTTCAGATCGCGGCGGTGTGGTTCGCCGGCAGCGCGAGCCCGTTGCGGGCCAGCACCCGGTGCATGGTGGAGTCCGACACCGGGCCTGCCTCCAAAAAACCGACGCCGAACCGCTTGAGGGCGGCCAGCTTGCGGTGCCCCAGCCCTCCCAGTCAGCGGCCTGCGTCTTGGCGCCGGCCTCGTCGGCGTTCCGGGTCGGCGTGGGACAGGGACCCTTCGCGGCGCTGGACGCCGACCGCCACCGATACCAGGTCGCCCGGGGGATCCCCGCGATCTCGCAGAACCGGGCGACCGTTACCCCGCCCCCTCTCGGAGGGCGTCGAGCTCGCCGAAGCCCCATACAGCTACTCCCCCAGATCAGCACCAAATCACGATCTGTCTCAGAAATCTTGACACGGGACAGTTGAGCGCGGCCTTCGGTCTGCGGGGTTCGTTGTGTTGGAGGGGCCGCGCGGCTGCGGCAAAACTTGGACGGGGCTGCGCCACGCGCGCAGCGCGGTCCGTCTCGACGCCGATCTGGACGCGCTCGCCCTGGGCAGCGTGGACCCTTCGGCGCTGCTGAGCGGCGAGGCGCCCCGGCTGCTCGACGAGTGGCAGATGGTGCCTCAGGTATGGAACCACGTTCGCCACGCGGTGGACGCCGCCGCCGAGTTCGGGCGCTTCATCTTGGCTGGTTCCGCTCAGCCTGCTAACGACGCCACCCGCCACACCGGCGCGGGGCGGGTGCGCCGGGTACGGATGAGGCCGATGTCGCTATTCGAGTCGGGGGACTCCACGGGCGAGGTCTCTCTGGGAGGCCTGCTCGAAGGCGCCCCGGCCAGCGCCGCCCGACCTGGTTCGGGCCTGGCCGAGGTGGCGGGGATGCTGTGTCGGGGCGGATGGCCCGGCCAGGCGGGGCTGCCGCTGACGGAGATCCAGCGCAACCTGCGCGGCTATCTGTCCGAGGCGGCCCGAGCCGATGTCCGGCTCGTCGGCGATGGCGTTGTCCGAAGCCCCGCCGGCGTGGAGCGGCTGCTCCGGTCGCTGGCGCGAAACGTTTCGACCGAAGCCAGCATGAGCACACTGAGCGCGGATGTTGAGCCGGATCCGCTGCACCGCCACACGGTTCGCGCCTACCTCGACGCGCTGCGGCGGATCTTCGTGGTCGAAGAACAGCCCGCGTGGGCAGTCCGCTTGCGTTCTCGGGCGCCGTTGCGCAAGTCGGCCAAGTGGCATCTCGCCGATCCATAGTTGGCGGCTGCCGCGCTCGGCGCCGATGCCGAGCGTCTGATGGGCAACATGTCCGCCCTCGGCATGCTGTTCGAGTCACTCGTTGTGAGGTATCTGCGCGTCCTCGCGCAGCCCCACGACGGGCGCGTCTTCCACCTGCGCGACGCGGCGGGCACCGAAGCTGACGCCATCGTCAAGGTGCCCGACGGGAGGTGGCTGGCGGCAGAGGTCAAGCTGGGGGGCGGCGACGCGATCGAGGCCGCGGCCCGGTCGCTGCAACGCGTGCGCGACAACGTCGCCGCCGAGCGCGCCGAACAGCTTGTTGCCATGGTGGTCATCACCGCTTTGGGCTTCGCCTACACCCGCCCCGACGGCGTCCAGGTCGCCCCCATCACCGCCCTCGGCCCCTGACGGTGAGGTTATGGACACCGCCTGGCTCATAGGGCGTGTCCGAGCGAAAAGCGGAAGGACCTCAGCCGGTAGTCTGAAGCGGTGTCGCGCTACTTCTTGACGACCCCGATCTTCTACGTCAACGACGCTCCCCACATCGGGCACGCCTACACGGTGCTCAACGGTGATGCGGTCACCCGGTGGCATCGGCTGCTGGGCGAGGAGGTGTTCTATCTGACCGGCACCGACGAGCACGGCCTCAAAGTTCAGCGGGCGGCAGAGGCCAACGGCCTGTCTCCCTTGGCGCAAGCCGACAGCACCAGCGAGCGCTTTCGGGAGGCGTGGGCCGAGCTCGGCGTGGCCAACGACGAGTTCATCCGCACCACCGAGCCCCGCCACCATCGCTCGGTGCAGATGCTCATGCAGCGGGTCTATGACAACGGCCACATCTACCGCGCCGTGTACGACGGGTGGTACTCGGTGTCCGACGAGGCCTACGTGTCACAAGAAGATGTGACGGCCGAAGACATCGAATCGGGCCGGGTGGAGCGGATGACCGAGGAGAACTACTTCTTCAAGCTCTCCGAATTCGAGGCGCCGCTTTTGGAGTGGTACGAGGCCAACCCCGGCAACGTCGCCCCCGAGGGCTACAGAAACGAAGCGCTGGGCATCATCCGGGGCGGTCTGCGAGACATCTCCATCACCCGCACCTCCATCGACTGGGGCATACCGGTGCCCTGGGCCGAGGGCCATGTGTTCTACGTGTGGTACGACGCCCTCACCAACTACGCCACCGCCGCGGGCTACGGGAGCGACGACGGGCGGTTCGCCACCTGGTGGCCGTCGGCGCGCCACCTGATCGGCAAGGACATCATCCGCTTCCACTGCGTGTATTGGCCGGCCATGCTTTTGGCCGCCGGCGTCGCCGATCTGCCCCGCTTCCACGTTCACGGTTGGCTGCTAGTGGGAGGGGAGAAGATGTCCAAGTCGGCGTTCAACCAGATCTTTCCCCGCGACCTCGTCGGCGATTTCGGCGTGGACGGCTTCCGCTACTCCCTTCTCCGGGACACGCCGTTCGGACCCGACAGCGAAGTCAGCCACGAAGCCCTCCAGCACCGCTACAACACCGATTTGGCCAACAACTTCGGAAACCTGTTGCAGCGCTCGTCGACGCTGGTCCACCGCAAGTGCGGCGGAATCGGGCCTGCCCCCGACCCCGACCACCCCTTGGCCGACGTCGCCGCTGGGGTGTACGCCGACGCCGCCGCGGCCTGGGACCGGTTCCAGCCGTCGGTGGCGCTGGAGGCCACCTGGCGGCTCATCCGCGACACAAACGAGTACCTCCAGGCCACCGAGCCGTGGAAGATGGAACCGGGTCCTTTGGTGAGCACAGTTCTGGGCAACGCTCTGGAGACTCTTCGCATCGTGTGCGTGCTGGCCAGCCCGGCCATTCCCTCCTCCTGTGAGAAAGCCTGGGCGCGCCTGGGCCTCGCTGGCTCGCCCCTCGAGCAGCGGCTGCCCGAAGCCGCGGCGTGGGGGCAGTATCCCGGCGGCTTGCCGGTGGCCGAGGGCGATCCGCTGTTCCCCCGGCTCAAGGGCGAGTGATGTGTCTGCGAAGCAGTCAGGGCGTCCTGCTCGGCATGGCCGCCCACACGGGACGCGGGGAAAGATGAACGTGCGCTGGATCGACAACCACTGCCACTTGGAGCAGGACAGCCTCGAAGCCGCAGTGGCTGAGGCGTCGGCGGCCGGAGTGGCGGCCATGATCGACGTGGGCACCGATTCGGCCACCTCGACCGCCGCCATCGCCAAGGCCGCAGCCAGCGACCGGGTGTGGGCCACCGCGGGCGTCCACCCCCACGAAGCCCGCCACGGGACCGGCGGCATCGAGGATCTGCTCGGATCCGACCGGGTGGTGGCGGTGGGGGAGTGCGGGCTCGACTACCACTACAACCACTCGCCGCCCCCCGACCAGCAGGCCGTGTTCGCGGCACAGATCGAGATGGCCCACCGACACGGGATGCCCCTGGTGATCCACAGTCGAGAGGCCTGGGATGACACCTTCGCCATCCTGGACGAGGGTGGCGTGCCCAACCACACCGTGTTCCACTGCTTCACCGGTGGCCCCGACGAGGCCCGGGCCGCGCTGGATCGGGGGGCGTACCTGTCGTTCAGCGGCATCGTGAGCTTCCCCTCCGCCGATGATGTGCGGGCCGCGGCCGAGCTGTGCCCGCTCGACCGTCTGCTGGTGGAAACCGACTCGCCGTACCTGGCCCCGGTCCCGATGCGGGGCAAGCCCAACACGCCGGCCAACCTGCCGCTGGTGGGGGAGGCATTGGCCCGAGCCTGCGGCGTGACCCTGGAGGCAATCGCCGAGCACACCTGGGACAACGCGGTGGCCTTCTATCGACTGTGACCCTCACCCGCACCCAGGTGCTCGACCTGTTGGACCGCCACGGCCTGGCGCCCAGCCGGGCCATGGGCCAGAACTTCGTGGTCGATCCCAACACCATTGCCGCCATGGTGCGGGCGGCGGAACTCGATCCCTGCCAGCCGGTGGTGGAGATCGGCCCCGGGTTGGGGTCGCTCACCCGGGCCCTGGCCGCCGAGGTGTGCCAGGTGCTGGCCGTGGAAGCCGATCGCCATCTGCTGGCCCCGCTGGCCGAAGTGGCCGACGCCCCCAACGTGGAGATCGTCCACGCCGATGCCACCACCCCGCAATGGCGCTCCAAGCTCGGGCCCGAAAACCGGCGGTGGGCGCTGGTGGCCAACCTGCCTTACAACATCGCCGTCCCGCTGCTGTTGGATTTGCTGGACCACGAACCCCGCATCGAGGCCTTCACGTTCATGGTCCAACAGGAAGTGGCCGACCGGCTGGTCGCCCCGGTGGGTACCAAGGCCTATGGGATACCCACCCTCAAAGTGGCCTACTGGGGCGAGGCCAGAATCATCCGCACCGTTCCCCCCACCGTGTTCTACCCCAAGCCCCGGGTGTCGTCGGCGGTGGTGCGACTGGAGCGCCTGCCGGCCCCGGCCGTGGACGCCGACCCCGACCACTTGTTCACCCTCATCCGGGCCGCCTTTGGCCAGCGCCGCAAGATGCTGCGCCGCTCCCTGGCCACCCACCTCACCGCCGACCATTTCGCCCAAGCCGCTATCTCGCCCACCGCCCGCCCCGAACAGCTCACCCTGGCCGATTGGGCCCGCCTCACCGACGCTTCGACATCTTGACCTAGCGACCGGGGGTGACTTTTTCCAACTGTTGCCACAACTAGTCTATTGGTGGTATACAGCAACTATGAATGGGACTCATGCCATAGTAGTGGGAGACAGGGGTCGGATCGTGGTGCCGGTCGAGGTGCGCGAAAGAGCTGGTCTCGCAGAGGGGACGCCTCTGGTCTTGCTGGACACCCCTGACGGTTTGGTTCTGCTAACCCGAGAGCAGCTCCTTGCCCGGGTTCGCGGCGAGCTTGATGGGCTGGATTTGGTTTCCGAGCTTTTGGCTGATCGGCGCCGCAATGCCGAACAGGAGGACACGGTGTGAGCGTCGTGTTAGACGCATCGGCCGTCTTAGCTTTTCTCCAAGGTGAGGAGGGAGCAGAAGATGTCGAATCAGCTATATTGGGCGGCGCTCAATGCGGGGCTGCGAACTGGTCAGAAGTGGCTCAGAAGGTGCTAGCAGCCGGTCGTGATTGGGGCATTGTCCGAGCTCTGCTCACCAGCTATGGCGTCATGGTTCAGCCAGTAACCATTGATGACGCCGAATGGGCCGCCCGTAGGTGGAAGAGGGGTGAGGGCCTGTCGCTCGCTGACCGGCTGTGCCTGGCTTTGGCCGAACGAGCCGATGCCCAAGTTTTGACCGCTGACTCGATGTGGGGCTCGTCGGGGCGGGTGAAGCAGATCCGGTGATCGCCCTCACTGCTCCGGCCAAGCTCACGCTTTCGCTGGGCATCACCGGTGTGAGGGCCGATGGCTACCACCTGATCGATGCGGAGATGGTGACGCTCGATCTGGCCGACACGCTGGAGATCGAGGAGGGGGGCGGGGTGGTTGTCGAGGGCGCGGGCGGAATCGATCCCGACGACAACCTCATCACCCGGGCGCTGGCCCTGGCGGGGCGAGCCGCTCGGGTTGCAGTCACCAAGCGGATTCCGCCCGGGGCGGGGCTGGGGGGCGGCTCGGCCGATGCGGCGGCCGTCTTGCGCTGGGCTGGCTACACCGATGTCGAGCGAGCGGCGCAGCTGGGGGCCGACGTCCCCTTCTGCCTGGTCGGCGGGCGGGCTCGGGTGCGGGGCATCGGCGAGCTGGTGCAGCCGCTGGAGCACATCTCCCGGACGCTCACCCTGCTCATCCCCCCGTTCGGCTGCTCCACGCCGGCGGTGTACCGGCGCTGGGACGAAATGGGAGGGCCGAAGGGGGCCAACGGCAACGATCTGGAGCCCGCGGCCCTGGATGTGGCGCCCGGCCTGGACCGGTACCGCCAGGCGCTGGAGCAGGCCACCGGGCAGAGAGCGCGGCTGGCCGGCAGCGGCTCGACCTGGTTCGTGGAGGGCGCCTACCCCGGAGACGGCCTCATCGTGGCCCGCACCGTGCCCGCCGTGTCTAGCCCGGCTTGAAGCGGCGCGGGGAGCTGATCCTTGCGGGCCCGCCGTCAACCGCGGGGGCGCAAGGCCTACTTTCCGCGGGCTCTGCGTTGGAAGCGAGTGCGCTTCAGCATCTTCTTGTGCTTCTTCTTGCGCATCCGCTTGCGGCGCTTTTTGATCAACGATCCCATGGCGCGACCACGCTAGCCCAGCTTGCGCCCTGATCAACAACCGCTTGCGCCCTGATCAACAACCAGCCCGCGCCCCATCAATAACCCGAGAGCTGCCCAGTGGCCATGGAGTAGCCTGCAAGCGGTGCCTGGAGACTGCAAGGCAAAGGGCTCATTGGCGAGTAGTTCAAGTGGCAGAACGCCTGGCTTTGGACCAGGAGGTTGCAGGTTCGAGTCCTGCCTCGCCAGCCGCGCTAGAAATACAGGCGTGAACGCCGACAGCCGCTCTGGTCCTTGGCAGCATGGCCGCTGAATTCCTGCCTCTTTCTGCGGTGGTCTTGGCCGCGGGCCGGGGCGCTCGCATGCGGTCGGGGCGGCCCAAGCCCCTGCACGACCTGTGCGGCCGGGCCATGCTCCTGCACGTCATCGACGCCTTGGCCGCAACCGGCCCCCGCCAGATCACCGTGGTGGTGGGCTACGGCGCCGAGGAGGTGGCCAAGCACGTCACCGAGGAGGCGTTCGACCTTCGGATCGACTTCGTGGAGCAGCCCGTGCCGCGGGGAACCGCCGACGCCGCCGCGTTGGGCCTGTCGACGCTCGACGGCGACGTCGACGACGAGGACGTGCTGGTGGTGCCGGCAGACATGCCGCTCATCCGGGGCCAGACGTTGCGGGCGATGACCGCCCAGCACCGGCGCTCGGGGTCGGCGGCCACCGTGGCCGTCGCCGGGGCGGAGAACGCCGAGATCTACTGTTTCCGCCGCAGCTTGCTGTCGCCCGCCCTGCACCGGCTGGCCGCGGGCGACTCGGGCCGCGAGCACAGCCTCGACGATGCGGTGGCGGTGCTGACCGCCGCGGGCCACGATCCCGGCTCATTCGCCATCGGCGAGGCCGAAGCGCAGGGGGTGGACGACCGGGAGCAGTTGGCCTTCGCCGAGGCGGAGATGCGCCAGCGGGTCAATCGCGACTGGATGGTGGCCGGGGTGCGCATCATGGCCCCCCACAGCGCCTATATCGATGTGAGCGTGAAGCTGGCCCCCGATGTGGTCATCCACCCCGGCGTGGTGCTCAGGGGCCACACGGTGGTGGGCGAAGGCGCGGTCATCGGCCCCCACACCCACTTGGCCGACTGCGTGGTCGGCCCCCGAGCGGTGCTGGAGGCGGTGTCGGCCACCGACGCCGAGATCGGCGAGGGCGCCCACGTGGGGGCCTACATCACGCTGGCGCCCGGGGCCCATGTCCCGCCCGCTCTGCCGGAAGGAGATTGAGACGATGGAAGTGGTGACCAAGAAGAAATTGGCCATCCTCTCGGGTCGGGCCAACCACGACCTGGCCGCCGAGATCGCCGAGGCCCTCGGCGAGCAGTTGGTGGCGCCCAACATCGCCGACTTCGCCAACGGCGAGATCCACTGCCGGTTCGGGGAATCGGTGCGGGGCACCGACGTGTTCATCGTCCAGAGCCACACCGCGCACGGCGAGGCCACCATCACCGATGCCGTCATGGAGCACCTCATCATGGTGGACGCCGCCCGCCGGGCGTCGGCCAAGCGCATCACCGCGGTGTGCCCCTTCTTCGGCTACGCCCGCCAAGACCGCAAGGCGGCGGGCCGAGAGCCCATCACCGCCAAGCTGATGGCCAACGCCTTTCGGGCTGCGGGCGCCAACCGGATGCTGAGCGTCGACCTCCACTCCGGGCAGATCCAAGGGTTCTTCGACGGCCCGTGGGACCACCTGACCGCAATGCCGGTGATGGTGGACTACCTCAAGGACATAGACGGAGATCAGGTGATCGTGTCGCCCGTTGCCTTCCGGGTGAAGGTGGCCGAGCGATACACCAACGAAATGGGCGCCGATCTGGCCAT